>NZ_JBVHHE010000003.1:0-310543 GCF_055561235.1 Kitasatospora sp. NPDC022856
TCCGAGACGGAGAAGATGAGCCCCTGGGCGCAGGCGGTCTTCGACACCCTCTCGGCCGTGACCACCCCGGACGTCATCGAGGAGGTGATCTCCCGGGGCATGCTGGAGGTCCTGCCGCTGACCCACATCCGGGGGCGTTCGCTCCACGACGCCTTCGTGATCGTGGACGAGGCGCAGTCGCTGGAGCGCAACGTCCTGCTGACGGTGCTCTCCCGGATCGGCCAGGGCTCCCGGGTGGTGCTGACCCACGACGTGGCCCAGCGCGACAACCTGCGGGTCGGCCGCTACGACGGCGTCGTCGCGGTGGTCGAGAAGCTGAAGGGCCATCCGCTGTTCGCCCACGTCACCCTCACCCGCTCCGAGCGCTCCCCGATCGCGGCGCTGGTCACGGAGATGCTGGAGGACATCAACCCGTGATTCGCCCGCACTAGGGCATAGTCGGACAATACGGTCAACTCTGGGCGTGGGGCCCGCTCCTGACGGGAGCGGGCCCCGTCCCTTTCATCACATCGAGTGCTTTCTGTCCGGAGAACTCCAGTGCGGTGAATGTGAGATGCGCCACGCAACAGGGAATTGCGTCGACAGTGCCCAGTGCGGCATGGTGAGGGTTCTGTCAGGCCCCGCGTACGGCATGACAGGGCCCCCGGGAGACCGTGGGCCCGGTCCGGACGGTCCGCCAACTCCGGTAGGTGGACGCACAATTGAACACCGATGAGCCGTACGCCGCCCGATCGCAACGCCCGGTCGCCCACCGCTTCCGGACGCCGGGTCAGTACCTCCCGTGACCAGCACCGTACGGAGGGCAGCGCAAAGGGGCATCTTGCGCCCGTACGGTCACGCGTGGGCGATGCTGGAAGGAAACCATGTGACTCGGATCTCGGTCCGGGGAGTCGCTGTGGCCTCCGCCACCGCCGTCACCGCAGTCGGTGCCGTCGTGGGTATGGCCTCGGGCAGCGAGGGCAAGACGACGCAGACGGTCGATGTCGCCGGCGCGACCCTGCTTGCCGAAGTCCCCTCTGGCGCCCAGGCGCAGACCATCAGTGACAACATCGGCACGCAGGCCTCCGCCCAGCAGGCCGCCGCCGATGCGGCCGCGAAGGCCGCCGCGGAGCAGAAGGCCGCCGAGGAGGCAGCGCGCCAGCAGGCCGCAGCCGACGCGCAGGCCAAGGCCGACGCGCAGGCCAAGGCCGACGCGGAGAAGGCCGCCAAGGCGGCCGAGGAGAAGCGGAAGGCCGACGAGGCCGCCGCCAACCGCTCCAAGGCGCGCTCGGCGATGGCAGCCACCGACACGTCGGCCCCCCCGGTTTCGGTCAGCCCCGGTTCGGTCCAGGAGATCGCCCAGCAGATCGTCGGCAGCGACGCTCAGTTCCAGTGCTTCAGCCAGATCGTGAAGCGCGAGAGCGGCTGGGACTACACCGCGACCAACAAGAGCTCCGGTGCGTACGGCCTGGTCCAGGCGCTGCCCGGCACCAAGATGGCCTCGGCCGGTGCCGACTGGCGCACCAACCCGGCCACCCAGATCAAGTGGGGCCTCAGCTACATGAACAGCCGCTACGGCAGCCCCTGTGGCGCCTGGTCCTTCTGGCAGTCGCACCACTGGTACTAGGAACCACCGGTACCCGCAGCACGCCGTACCACCTCGGCCCCCGACCGCTCTCCTGCGGTCGGGGGCCGAGGTGTGTGGTGGGCCGCCCCGCCGCCATGGCCGTGCGCCGGGCGGGGCTGCCGCGCTGGACGGGCCGCGCCGCCCGGGCCGCGCTGACCAGTGCGCTCGCGGGCGGTGCGGGCCCGGGTGCGGACGCGGGGCGCGGGGAGGGGTCCTGGTTGCTCCCCGCACCGGCCGGTCCGCCGACAGATGGCTCCTGTACTCGTTCGGAGTCCTCCCCGTTGCCCGGTGCCTGAAACCACCCGGTCACCACCGGTTTGTCCGGATACGGACCGGCCGCCCGACCGGCCCGCGGGCGGCCGCGCGGTCGCCCGGCGCCCGTCGGTCTCCGCCGGCCGACCGGTCAACCGCCCCGCCCGGCGGACTCGTGCCGGGCCGGGCGGGTAGTTTCATCCCTGACGGCCGTGGCGCGACCCACGGCGTACCGCCGGCACGGCGGCCCAACGGGGGAGCGGTGGTAGCGAGGATGGCGCGGGGCGGGAAGGCCTTCAAGGCCGTGGCCAAGGGCATGGCCGTGGTGGCGAGCGCGGCCGCCGTGATCGAGCGGCGCCGGCGGGCCGCGATCGCGGCCGAGTACCACGAACCCCCGGACCCGCTGCCGGTACCGGAGCAGGTGCCGGCCCCGGCGCCCGCCGCCGTGGCCGCGGCACCGGCCCCGCTGCCGGCGCCGCGCGGGGAGCACGCCGAGGCGGGCCGGGGCCAGGCCCCGGCCGCGCCGGCGCCCACCCACGGCGCCTTCGGGCGCGAACTCCACCCCGGCCGGCCCGCCACCCCGGCCGAGGCGGTGCCCTGGGGCCTGCGGGTGGCGGCCGAGTCGACCTGGCGGCTGCTGCTGCTCGGCGCCGCGCTCTACGTCGTCTTCATGGTCGTCGACATGCTGCGGCTGGTGGCCTTCGCGGTGCTGGCCTCGCTGCTGATCTCCGCGCTGCTGGAGCCCACCGTCTCCTGGCTGCGCCGGCACGGCGTACCGCGGTCGCTGGCGGCCGGCGGGGTGTTCATGAGCGGTCTGGCCGGGATCGGCCTGGTCGGCTGGTTCGTGGTCTGGCAGGTGACCACCAACCTGTCGACCGTGACCACCAAGGTCCAGGACGGTGTGGCCACCCTCCGGGACTGGCTGATCACCGGGCCGCTGCACCTGACCCAGCAGCAGATCACCGACTTCGCGAACCAGATCACCAAGGCGATCAGCACCAACACCGAGCAGCTCACCTCGGTCGGCCTCACCGGTGCGCAGATCGCCGTCGAGGTGCTGACCGCCGTCCTGCTCGCCTTCTTCACCACCTTCTTCTTCCTCTACGACGGCGAGCGGATCTGGAACTGGGTGCTGCGCGGCCTGCCCCGGCACTCCCGCTACGCGATGGCCGGGGCCGGTCCGAAGGCCTGGGCCACGCTCACCGCGTACGTGCGCGGGACGGTCTGCGTGGCCTTCATCGACGCGGTCTGCATCGGCGTCGGCATCCAGATGCTCGGGGTGCCGATGGCGCTGCCGCTGGCGGTGATCATCTTCCTGGGGGCCTTCGTCCCGCTGGTCGGGGCGCTCGTCACCGGCACCGTCGCGGTGCTGATCGCGCTGGTCACCGAGGGTCCGTTCACCGCGCTGATGGTGCTGGTGGTGCTGATCGCCGTCCAGCAGATCGAGGGGCACGTGCTGCAGCCGCTGATCCTCGGCCGGGCCGTCCGGGTGCATCCGCTGGGCGTGGTGCTCGGGGTGGCCGCCGGCTCGATCATCGGCGGCATCGGCGGCGCCATCGTCGCGGTGCCGCTGATCGCGGTCACCAACACGGTGGTCGCCCACCTGCGCCGCCGCAACGAGGCCGGGCAGGCCGTCTTCACCGCGATGGAGGCCGCCCGTGAGGCGGCCGTCGCCCGGACGGCGGCCGCCACGTCCGCGGCTGCCGCGGGCGCCGCGGCGCCCGGTGGGACGGGTGCGCCGGTGAGCGCCGAGTAGGTCCGGCCGGGCCCCGGCCTACCCGGACGCGCGAGAGGGCCCGCCGGACGGAAGTCCGGCGGGCCCTCGCGGTGTGGCGTGGGATCAGGCGTCGACGCCGGCCAGGGCGGCCTCGGAGTCGAGGACGCCGGCCACGGCCTGCAGCACGGCGGCGATCTTCACGGAGGCCTGGATGACCTCGCGCGCGACACCGGCCTTGCTCAGCACGCCCTCGTGGGAGTCGAGGCACTGGCCGCAGCCGTTGATGGCCGAGACCGCGAAGCACCAGAGCTCGAAGTCGATCTTCTCGACGCCCGGAGTGCCGATGATGTTCATCCGCAGGCCGGCCCGCATGCCGCTGTACTCCTTGTCGGAGAGCAGGTGCATGGTCCGGTAGTAGACGTTGTTCATCCCCATGATCGCGGCCGCGCCCTTGGCGGCGTTGTACGCCTCCGGGGAGAGGTTGGCCTTGGCCTCGGGCTCCAGCGCACGCAGCACGGCGGGGCTGCGGGTGGCCATCGCGCAGGAGAGCACGGTGCCCCAGAGCTGCTGGGCGGGGAGGTCGGAGTTGCCGATGACCGCGCTCAGGTTGAGCTTGAGGTCCTTGGCGTAGTCCGGGAGGGCGGACTTCAGGTCGTCGAGAGCCATGTCGGTCAGCCCGCCAGCAGGGCCTGGGCGTCGAGGGTGTCCTCGCCCTTGGTCCAGTTGCACGGGCACAGCTCGTCGGTCTGCAGGGCGTCCAGCACCCGCAGGACCTCCTTGGGGTTACGGCCGACGGAGCCGGCGGTCACCATGACGAACTGGATCTCGTTGTTCGGGTCGACGATGAAGACCGCGCGCTGGGCGGTGCCGTCAGCGCCCTCGACGCCACAGGCGCGCATCAGCTCGTGCTTGACGTCGGCCAGCATCGGGAAGGGCAGGTCGCGCAGGTCCTTGTGGTCCTTGCGCCAGGCGTGGTGCACGAACTCGGAGTCGCCGGAGACGCCGAGGATCTGGGCGTCGCGGTCCGCGAACTCCTCGTTCAGCTTGCCGAACGCGGCGATCTCGGTCGGGCAGACGAACGTGAAGTCCATCGGCCAGAAGAAAACGATCTTCCACTTGCCCTCGTAGGACTTGTGGTTGATCTCGGCGAAGGCGTTCGCGGCGTCCAGGTCGACGCAGGCGTTGAGTTCGAACTCGGGGAACTTGTCACCGATCGTGAGCACGTTCGCTTCTCCTGAAGTGATGAGGGGGTTTGTCCGGATTGCGGAACGGCTTCCACGATTCCACATCGTGGACTGATCAGGGAAATAGCTACACTCGATGTGTCTGATCGGAGAGAGTTATCAATAACCCCACGCCCCCCTCCCGCCCCAGGCCCCGCAGGGGCACCACGCGCAAACCCGAGGCCGCTGTGGGGAGCGCCACACCCCGCGGCCCCCGCGCGCCCACCGTCGCCCAGCTCAAGGCCTTCGTGGCGGTGGCCGAGCACCGGCACTTCCGCGACGCGGCGGCCGCCACCGGGACCAGTCAGCCCGCCCTGTCGGGAGCGGTCGCGGCGCTGGAGGAGTCGCTGGGCGCGCAGCTGGTCGAGCGTACGACACGCAAAGTGATCGTCACTCCCCTGGGGGAGCGCGTGCTCGAACACTCGCGCCGGGTGCTCGCCTCCTTGCAGGCCCTGACCGAGGAGGTGGAGGCCGCCCGCCGACCGTTCACCGGTCCGCTGCACCTCGGCGTCATCCCGACCGTCGCCCCCTACCTGCTGCCCACCGTGCTGCGGCTGGTCCGCGACCGCTATCCGGAGCTGGAGCTGCACGTCCACGAGGAGCGCACGCCCTCGCTGCTGGAGGGGCTGGCCGCCGGCCGGCTGGACGTGCTGCTGCTCGCGCTCCCGGCCGGCGGGGCCTCGCCCACCCGGGACATCCCGCTGTTCGACGAGGACTTCGTGCTGGTCACCCCGCCCGGGCATCCGCTCGCCGGGCGGATCGACGTCCCGCGCGACGTGCTGCTCGACCTGGAGGTGCTGCTGCTGGAGGAGGGCCACTGCCTGCGTGACCAGGCCCTCGACATCTGCCGCGAGGTCGGCGCCGACCCCGGCGGCTCCACCACCCGGGCGGCCGGGCTCTCCACCCTGGTCCAGCTGGTGGCCGGCGGCCTCGGTGTCACTCTGCTGCCCACCACTGCGCTGGACGTCGAGGCGGGCCGGACCGACCGGCTGGCCGCCGTCCGCTTCGCCGCCCCGGCGCCCGGGCGCCGGATCGGGCTCGCCACCCGGCCGGGCTCGGCCCGCAGCGCGGAGTACGACCGGTTCGCGGCCTCGCTGCGCGAGGTGCTGGCGGAGCTGCCGGTCCGGATCGTCGAGTAGTCGGGCCGGGGCGCCGGGCCGGGCTGCCGGTCCGGCCCCGGGCGGCGCCCGCCCCGCACAACGCCCCGCACCCGCCCCGCGTCAGCCGGTCCGGGCCGCCGAGCCCAGGCAGAGCCCGACCGTGGTGGCGACCAGCAGGTCCAGCGCCCGCAGCGCCTCGGCGTCCGGCTGCTCGCCGGTGCTGCGCAGCACCAGGTAGCGGTCGGTCAGCCCGTCGAAGCCGGTCAGGAAGTGCGTGGCGATGTCGCGCGCGGGCAGGGGCAGCTCCAGGCCGTGGGCGGCCGCGAGGGCGTCGAGCATCTGCGAGGCGGTGTCCTCGATCTCGTGCTGCAGCCCGCGCATGATCTCCTGGAGGTCGGGGTCGCGCAGCGCCAGCGCCGCGAACTCGTCCAGCAGGACGCAGCGCCCCTCCTCGCCGGTGGCACCCGCCCAGAGCGCGTGCACCATGGCGCGGATCTGCTCGCCGAAGGGGCCGTCGCCCGGGGCGGCGTCGCGCACCTGGCCCACGAACTCGGCCGTCAGCTGTTCGACCACGGCGCGGTAGAGGTCCTTCTTGGTGCCGAAGGTGTAGTGCACCGTCGCCTGTGCCACCCCCAGCTCGGCCGCGATCGCCCGGGTACTGCCGGCGGCGACGCCCTCGCGGGTCATCAGGTCGATGGCGGCCCGGACCAGTTGCGGGCGCCTTTCGGAGGCGGGGACATGTGCCATTGGGCCAGGGTAGCGCCACGGTCAAATAACTCGGTCGAGTGAACCTGTCGGACGATTATGTCGACCAACTTTGTCAGGTGACAAAGTTGGTCGTACGGTGGAGTCCGACCTGTTCGGGCACCCGCTCGCCGACCGACGTGATCGAGGGTTCACTCATGGCCACGTACCTGTACCGCCTGGGCCGCTACTGCTTCCGTCGCAGGCGCGCCGTGCTCGCCGTCTGGCTCGCCGTGCTGATCGCGGTCGGCGGGGCCGCCGGGGCCTTCGCCGGCAAGACCAGCGACGAGTTCAAGGTGCCCGGCACCGAGGCGCAGAGCACCCTGGACCGCATCAAGGGCACCTTCCCGGAGCAGGGCCACGGCGCGGCCCAGGTGGTCTTCGGCGCCCCGGCGTCCGGCGGCATCACCACCGCCGAGGCGGCCGGGGCCGTCAGCGCGGCGGTCGGCCGGATCGCCGCCGTCCCCGGGGTCGCGGCGGTGCCCGACCCCTACGCCACCGGCGCGCTCTCCCCGGACGGCAGGGTCGCGCTGGCCCTGGTCTCCTTCGACCGCCCGCTCGCGGACGTCACCGACCAGCAGCGCGACGCGGTCCGGGCGGCCGCCGGCCCGGCCGGCGACGCCGGGCTGACCGTTGCCTTCGGCGGCGACGCCTACAACCGGATGGCGCAGGTCGACGGCGGCGAGGCCGTCGGCCTGATGGTGGCCGGCGTGGTCCTGGTGATCACCCTGGGCTCGCTGGTCGCCGCCGGGCTGCCGCTGCTGACCGCCCTGCTCGGGGTCGGGGTGGCGATGGCCGCGCTGCTGGCCCTCTCCGGCTCGTTCGAGATCATCACCACCGCGCCGGTGCTGGCCCTGATGGTCGGCCTCGCGGTCGGCATCGACTACGCCCTGTTCATCCTCTCCCGGCACCGCCGGCACCTCGCCGAGGGCCTGGAGCCGGAGGAGGCGGCGGCCCGCGCCAACGCCACGGCCGGCAGCGCGGTGGTCTTCGCGGGTCTGACCGTGGTGGTCGCGCTCGCCGGGCTCGCCGTCGCCGGGGTGCCGTTCCTGACCGTGATGGGTCTGTCCGCCTCCGGCGCCGTGGTGGTGGCGGTGCTCGTCGCGATCACCCTGCTGCCCGCGCTGCTCGGTTTCGCCGGCCGGGCCATCGACCGGCTGCCGGTCTGGCGGCGGGCGCTGAAGGCCCCCGGCCGGACGACCCTGGGCGAGCGCTGGGCGACCTTCGTGGTGCGCCGCCCGCTGGTCGTGCTGTTCACCGGGCTGGCCGCGCTGGGCGTCCTCGCGGTGCCGGCCGCGAGCCTCAGCCTCGGCCTGCCCGGCGGCGGCTCACAGGCCGCCGGCACCGACGCCCGTACCGCGTACGACCGGATCGGCGAGAGCTTCGGCCCCGGGTTCAACGCGCCGCTGGTGGTCGTCGTCGACGCCGGGAGCGCGGCGCGGCCGGAGCAGGCCGTCCAGGGCGTGGCCGCGAAGCTGGGCACCCTGGAGGGGGTGCGGACGCTGCTGCCCCCGACCGTCGACGGGCCGAGCGGCACGGCCCTGCTCACCGTCATCCCGACCACCGGCCCGGACCACGCCGACACCAGGAAGCTGGTCGGGGAGATCCGCGACCAGCGCGACGACCTGCGGGCCTCGACCGGCGCGCGGATCGACGTCACCGGCACCACGGCCGCCAACATCGACGTCTCCGCCAAGCTCGGCGACGCCCTGCCGCCCTTCGTGGCGGTGATCGGCGGCATCGCGCTGGTGCTGCTGGCACTGGCCTTCCGTTCGGTCCTGGTGCCGCTGAAGGCGGTGGCCGGCTTCCTGCTCAGCATCTCGGCCTCGCTCGGCGCGGTGGTCGCCGTCTACCAGTGGGGCTGGCTGGACGGGCTGATCGACGTGCCGAAGGTGGGCCCGGTGGTGAGCTTCGTGCCGATTCTGCTGATCGCGGTGCTGTTCGGGCTGGCGATGGACTACGAGCTGTTCCTGGTCTCCGGGATGAAGGAGCACCACGTGCACGGCATGGCGCCCCGGGAGGCCGTGGTCGCCGGGGTGAAGAACGGCGCGCGGGTGGTCACGGCGGCCGCCCTGATCATGGTCGCGGTCTTCGGCAGCTTCGTCTTCGGCCACGACCCGATCGTCCAGCCGATCGGCTTCGCGCTGGCGGTGGGCGTGCTGGTGGACGCCTTCGTGGTGCGGATGGCCCTGGTGCCGGCCGCGATGACGCTGTTCGGCAGGGCGGCCTGGTGGTTCCCGAAGAGCCTGGAGAGGGTGGTGCCGCGGGTGGACATGGAGGGCGAGCAGCTGATGGCCCGGCTGGAGTCGGAGCGGGCCGCGCCCGAGGGCACGACCGGGGCCGGGGGCGCCGAGGAGAGCGGCGCGGCGAAGGAGCCGCAGCGGGTCTGACGGGCCCGTCCCGGAGGGCGTCCGGCCACGACGGCCGGGCGCCCTCCGGCGTACCCGGCGGGCCTACGGCAGCCGCTGTTCGAACCAGACGACCTTGCCGGTGCCCAGGCGGGTGGCGCCCCAGCGCTCGGCGCACCTGGCCACTATCTGCAGCCCGCGCCCGCGTTCGTCCTCCGGTCCGGTGCGCCGCGGGCGGGGCAGCAGCGGGCTGTCGTCGCCGACCTCGCAGCGCAGCCGGGAGGTGCGGACCAGGCTCAGGGTGACCGGGCGGGTGGCGTGCTGGACGGCGTTGGTGACCAGCTCGCTGACCATCAACTCGGTTGCCTCGCTGAGCTCTTCGAGCCCCCAGCGGCGCAGTGTGTGGGCGGCCAGCCGGCGGGCCCGGCCGGGCGTCTCGTTGCGCGGCTGGAGGTACCAGTGCGCGACGTCCCCGGCCGGGATGCCGTCGAAGCAGGCGGCCAGCAGCGCGATGTCGTCACCGCGGTCGCCCGGCGGCAGGATCCGCAGCGCCTCCTGGCAGAGCTGCTCGGGAGTGTGCCGCTGGGTGGCGGCCAGCCGGGCCCGGAGCAGCTCCAGCCCGTCGCTGAGCGGGCGGGTGCGGGTCTCCACCAGGCCGTCGGTGAAGAGCAGCAGGGAGGAGCCGGGCGGGGCGGGCAGCTCGACGGAGTTGAAGTCGACCCCGCCGACGCCGATCGGCGCGCCCGAGTCCAGCTCCAGCAGCTCGGCCGTGCCGTCCGGCCCGACGAGCACCGGCGGGACGTGCCCCGCGTTGGCGAGCACCACGCGGTTGGCGATCGGGTCGTAGACCGCGTACACGCAGGTGGCCAGGTGCTGTTCGCGGCCGAGCCGCTGGGCCTGTTCGTCCAGGTGGTAGAGCACCTCGTGCGGGGGCAGGTCGAGCGCGGCCAGGGTCTGGGCGCTCGTGCGGAGCTGGCCCATGATGGCGGCCGAGGTCAGCGAGTGGCCCATCACGTCGCCGACGATCAGCGCCACCCGGTTCCCGGGCAGCGGGACGGCGTCGTACCAGTCCCCGCCGACCTGCGCGCCGCGCTCGCCGGGCAGGTAGCGCTGGGCGAGCCGGACGCCGTGCGGCTGGGGCAGGCGCAGCGGCAGCATGCTGCGCTGGAGCTCGTTGGCTATCTCCCACTCGCGGGCGTACCGCAGGGCGGTGTCCACGGCGAGCCCGGCCTGGGTGGCGAGGTGGGCGGCGGTGGCGGTGTCGGTGGCGTCGAAACTGGGGCGGCCGGTCTTCTCGGGCGGCCGGCGGATCAGCACCAGCAGGCCGAGGACGGCCTTGCGCCCGCGCAGCGGCAGGGCGAGCACCGAGGAGCCCGGGCCGAGCCGGGCCAGCCCGCGCGGGCCGTACAGCTCGCGCAGCAGCTCGGTGGTCCGGTCGGGGCCGGCGGCCGGGGAGCCGGCCGCCCCGAGGACGGCGGCCTCGGCGGGGCGGCGGCTCAGCAGGGTGTGCGCGAGCGCACCGCCCCGGGTGACCGGGGTGGCGGGCCCGGTGTCGGCGGTCGAGCGCGAGCCGTACCGGGTGCCGTAGCGGGAGCCGCGGTGGTCGGAGCCGGTGGTCGGCCGGCCGCGGCGGCCGAGCCGGGTGCCGAGGCTGTGGTGGATCCGCAGGTCGTCGGGGAAGCCGGGTTCGCGCTCGACGTTGGGCAGCGGGTCGCGCAGGTGCACGACGGCGGCGTCGGCGAGGGTCGGTACGAGGACGCGGCAGATGTTGCGCAGCGTCGCGGCCAGGTCCAGGGCGCTGTTGATCCGCCGGGTCGCGGAGTCCAGGTAGGCGAGCCGCTCGGCGACCTGTCCGGTGGCGCTCGGCCCGTTCCCCTCCGGGGCCGGTGGCGTGCGGCGCGGGCCCGGGAGGGCAGGCGGCTGTCCGGCCTCGGGTTTGAGCTGGTCGCGCACGGCTGCCTGTCCTGGGATTGATGGGGAGTGGTGGCTCTGCTGGTCCGGCGGTCGGTCGGTGGGGCGGTGTGGCGAACGGTCAGCCGACGCGTCGGCAGCAGAGGAACAGCTGCTCCTCCGGCGGCAGCGAGGTGCTGGCCGGCGCGTACGGATGCCCCGACTGCTCCTCGACCGCGAACCCGGACTCCACCAGGACCCGTTCCAGATCCTCCCGCAGATACCCGCTGATCCGCAGCTCCCGTCCGAGGAACGGCAGTGGAACGTGATCCAGGTCCGCCTCGACCATACCGAGCGCCAGCAGACCGCCGGGCCGCAGGAGCGCGCGCAGCCGGGTCAGCACGGTGGGGATCTCCTCCTGGGGGAGGAGGATGAGGGAGAAGAAGGCGGTGACGGCGTCGAAGGTGCCGCGGCCCCGCGGGCCCAGGGCCGGGAGGTTCCAGGCCCGGTCGGCGCGCCGGGTGGCCAGGTCGTACATGTCGATGCGGTGGAAGGCGGGGGCGAACGGCCCGTTCGGCGCCGCCGCGCGGGCCAGGGTGAGCATGACGTCCGAAAGGTCTATACCGGTGACGCGCATCCCGGCGGCGGTCAGCTGCCGGACGGTCGGGTCGCCGGTGCCGCAGCCGATGTCCAGCACGGCGGCGCCCGGTTCGAGCCGGGCCAGCAGCCGGCGGCCGCAGGCGAGCTGGCCGCGCTTGGCGGGGAAGGCCTCTCCGTAGCCGGCGCCGATGGTGTCGAAGGCGACGGCCTGCAGGGCCCGCTCGGCACGGCGGCGCAGGACGTCGGGGCCGTCGTCGCCGTCCGCGTCCTCGTCGAGGGGGGACGGGTCGGATATCTGTCCGGTCGTCACGATTGAGAGGCACCTTTCCACCCGGGCCTCCGGTCGGCCGGACGAGGCCGGCCCGCCGTCCTGCCGGCGCCCGCGTTGCCCCGCCGGCCCGCTGCCGGTGGCGGTACGTCACGCTCCCCGCGTCACACTGACTGCACGCTGACACTTTGCACAGGGACACTCTGCACCGCGGGAGCGCCGTCGCGCTGCCGTTTCCGGACGATCCGCCGGACGGGTGCCGTCATGTCTGTACTGGCATCTGAGAATATGCGTGATCACTGCGCCGTGGGGTCCCTTTCCGGCCAACTCGTGACGGTTGGGGTGCTGTGGCCCGGCTTGCGGAAGCACGGGGGGTGCGGGCCGGGGTGGTGCGGTCGGCCGCCGCACGCCGCGGGGCCCGTCGGAGCACGCTCCCGACCTGCGGATCCGTCCGCGTCCGGGGCCGGCAAGGCGACGTTTATCGAACGTCAATCGGCCCGGTGCACAGTGGAGTCCAGCGCCGGGGAAGCGTTGAGGGTGCTCCCGCAGCCGGGGGGCTGCGGGAGCACCGAACGCACGGGGGTCGGCCCCCACGGGGGAAGCACGGGGGTGTGCGGGGCCTACGGCGCGGGGGGAGAGAGGGGCTCGGTGTGCTGCTGGGAGATGAGGTCCGCCACGGGGGAGGCCTCGGGCACACCGAGCCGCGTGAAGATCGCGTGCGCCTCGCGCAGACAGGCCAGCCCGCGGGCCGGCTGGGCCAGGCCGAGCAGCGCCTCGCCGAGCGCGGCGTTGGCGAGGCCCTGGCAGTAGGCGGAGTCCATCTCCTGCCCGATCGCCAGCGACTCCTCGGCCGCCTCGGCCGCGTCCGCGTGCTGCCCGGCGGCGAGCAGGCTCACCCCGAGACGGGCCAGCGTGTAGCCCTCGCGGAGGCGGTTCTGCTGGGAGCGGTAGAGCCGGTGGGCTTCATGGAGGTGGGCGACGGCGGTGCCGGGCGCGCCGCCGGAGGAGAGCACGACGCCCAGCTGGTACAGCGTGTCGGCCAGGCAGGGGCCGTTCTTCGAGGCCCGGGCGCTGGCCACCGCGTCGGTGGCGGAGCGGACGGCGGACCGCGCGTCCCCGACGTCGAGCTGCGCCCGGGCGATGTTGCCCAGCAGCCGGGCCTCGCCGATGGGGGCGCCCACCACCCGGCTGATGGCGAGGGACTGCTCGAAGAAGGGCAGCGCCTCGGCGGAGCGGTCGGCGACGCTGAGGATGATGCCCAGGGTGTTGGTGGCCATCGACCGCAGGATGGTCAGGTCGTCGCTGTCCTGGAGGCTCAGGCTCTTCAGCAGCGAACGCTCGGCGCTCTGGAAGTCGTTGGTGACCGACTGCAGGGTGCCGCGGGCGAAGTGCACCCGGGCCAGCACGGCGGAGTCCTGGTACGACTCGGCGTTGTGGTCGGCGACCTCCAGCATCCGCCGGACCCGTGGACCGTGGGTCGGGTCCTCCACCAGGCTGTCCAGGACGATCAGCAGGTCGACGGCGGGTCGCAGCAATTCGCCGGGCCCGCTCACGGCGGCCTCGACCAGGCTGAGCAGCACCGCGATCTCGCTGCGCAGCCACGCCTGGGCCGATTCGCCGTCCGACAGGCTGAGACCGGGGGAGTTCAGACCGTTGAGCGGCTCCGGTAGCTGGTCGTCCGGCTCGATCGCCTGGGCGGCGTTGCGGACGGTCGGCAGCATCAGGTCGAGCAGCCGCCGCACCGCGGCGTGCTGCTCCTCGACGTCGCCGATCCGCTCGTTCTTGCGCTGCGCGTAGAGCCGCAGGAGGTCGTGGTACCGGTAGCGGCCCGGAGCGAAGCACTCCAGCATGTTCGCCTCGACGAGCGCCTCGGCGAGGTCCTCGGCGGTGTGCTCGTCGACGCCCAGCAGGGCGGTCACGGACGACAGCGGGAGGTCCGGGGAGTCGATCAGGGAGAGCAGTCGAAAGGCCCGCGCCTCGGGGGCGGAGAGCTGCGCGTAACCCAGTCCGATGGTGGTCTCCACCGCCAGGTTGCCGAGCTGGAGCTCGTCCAGCCTGCGCCGTTGATCGGCTAACCGCCGGGCGAGGTCGGAGACGCTCCAGCGCGGCCGGCTGGCCAGCCGGGCGGCGGCGATCCGGACGGCGAGGGGCAGGAAGCCGCAGGCGGTGACCACGGCCATGGAGGCCTCGGGCTCGGCCGTCACGCGCTGCTCGCCGACGATGGCCGAGAAGAGCGTGAGCGCCTCCTCGGGCGTCAGTTCCTCGACGTCGACCAGGTGGGCGCCGGGGATTCCGGCGAGCCGGGACCTGCTGGTGGCCAGCACCGAGCAGCCGGACACCCCGGGGATGAGCGGCTGGATCTGCTGGGCGTCCTGCGCGTTGTCCAGCAGGATCAGCATCCGCCGGCTGGCGAGCAGCGAGCGGTAGAGCGCCGCGCGCTGGTCGAGCGAGTCGGGGGTCTCGGTGACGCCGAGCGCGTGCAGGAAGTCACCGAGCACCACGGCCGGGTCGGCGGGCGAGGCGCCCGCGCCCCGGAGGTCGACGTACAGCTGTCCGTCCGGGAACTCGGCGCGCACCCGGTGCGCCACGTGGACGGCGAGGGTGGTCTTCCCGACGCCGCCGATGCCGGCCAGCGAGGTGACGACCACGGCCTGGCCGGTGGCGTTCATCAGGACGGCGGAGAGGTCGGCGACCAGCTCGGTGCGTCCGCTGAAGTCCGAGACGTCGGCGGGCAGCTGGGCCGGCGGGGTCACCGGGAGCGGCGCGTCCTCCCGGGCGGCGGCGCCGATCGGGGCGACGGCGGGGAGGGTCAGGGCCGGGTCGGCGGCCAGGATGCGGGAGTGCATGGTGGAGAGCCCGGCGCCGGGTTCGACGCCGAGCTCGTCGATCAGCAGCTTCCGGGTGTCCGTGTAGACCCCGAGCGCCTCCGCCTGGCGGCCGCACCGGTAGAGCGCGAGCATCAGCAGCTCGCGCAGCCGCTCCCGGAGCGGGTGTTCGGCGGTCAGGGAGCTCAACTCGCCGACCATGTCGGCGTGCAGGCCGATGTCGAGGGCCACCGCACACCGTTCCTCGGAGACGGTGACGTGCCGTTCGGCCAGGCGCAGCCGCTGGGACTCCGCGTACGGGCCGGGAACGCCGGTCAGCGCCCGGCCGGTCCAGAGGCCGAGCGCGCCCACCAGGAGGCGGTGCGCCTCGTGCAGGTCCCCGGCCACCCGGGCCGCAGTGGCCTCGGACGCCCGGCTCTCGAAGACCGTGACGTCCAGGGCCTCGGGCGGAATACGCAGTGCGTACCCGTCACTGACCGATACGAGCAGTTCGGCGGGGCGGCGAATTTCGCGCTTCGGCTCGATGACGGCGCGAAGGCGCGAGATATATGTCCGCAATGCGGCAATGGCCTGTGTCGGGGGCCGATCTCCCCACAGCCCGTCGACGAGATCCTGGGTGGTGACGGGACGGCCGCCGTGCAGAAGCAGCGCGGTGAGGACGGCCTGTTGCTGCGGTGAGCCGAGGGACACCGGGGCGCCGTCGAGCCAGGCCTGTACGGGACCGAGTACCTGGAAGCGCAGCGCCGACGCGGGCGGCGTCTCCCGAAACTCCATGAAATCCCCCGATGGCCTGTGCTGTCGATTCCGTGAAGGGCGCTCGGCGGTCCGCCGTGTGATGGCTTCAGCTTAGGCGGAGGGCCGACTCTGCCGGACGAACCGGCAAGCCGCACGATGTTTATCGGACATTTAATCAGCCCTACGATACTGACGGCGTGCCCGCACCAAACCGGTGGGGCGGAAGACATTTGATGACCGAAAGGCGGCCGCCCATGGCCAACGACCAGCGCGACACCCCCGCGTCGACCACGGAGGCCGCTGCGGAGGCGGGCGCGGCCGTCGAGGGCGCGGTGGCCGCGTCCCCGGACCAGGCCGAGTACACCGAGCCGACCGCCGACCGGAAGGCGGACCTGGAGGACGACCTCTTCGGGGGCGAGGCCGACCGGATCGTCGAGCCGGCCGCGCCGAAGACCGAGAAGGACGGGCCGTACGAGCCCCAGGGCGTCATCGCCAGCCGTCCGTAGTCGTTCGGAAGCCGGTGCCCCGTACCCCGCGCTCGGTGGGGCGCGGGGCGCTCGTCGTTCTGCCCGGCGCCGCGTCCCCTCCCGCCGGGGCCACCGCCGGCTCCGTAGCCGGCTCCGGCGGCCGGGCCCGTCAGGCGACCCGGCTCTCGTTGAGGCGCGAGTCCTGGTTTCGGGCGGCGAGCCGGGCGCTCAGCCGGGCCCGGCTCTCCGGCGCGGTCCGGGGGCGGGGCGGCCCGGGGGCCGGGCCGGGGTCGTCGGGGGACGGGTCGGGTGCCGGGCCGACGCGGTCGGGTGGGGCGGTCCACTCGCGGCCGCCGCCCGGGGGCCGCAGGTAGTGCTCTCCGCCGAGGGTGTCCATGTAGATGCCGGTGCGTCCGGTCCTGGTGTCGAGGACGAGTTCACCCACACGCGGTCGGTAGGCCGCGGCGTTGCGCTTACGGGTGCTCACCGCAGTGCTCCTTGCTCTGGTGCGGACGCGGCGGTGGATGCGCCGGTCCTGGTCGCTGTCGGTGCCTGTGTTCTGCTCGGCGACTACCCAGCATCTCTAGAGAAGCTAATATCTCTAGAGATGTCAACGGGCCCGACCGGTCATACCGACGTACCGGCGGCCGGCGGTGGGCCTACGATTTCCGCGAGGACGAGGGAGCAGGCGATGGTCGGCAGCAGCGGCGGGAAACGGCCCAAGTACCAGCGGATCGCCGACGCGCTCAAGGCGGCCATCGACACCGGGGAGTACCGCGCCGGCGACCGGCTGCCCGGCGAGAACGACCTCATGGAGACCTACGGCGTGGCCCGGATGACGGCCCGCCAGGCGCTCGGCGTCCTGCAGAGCGAGGGCATCGCCGAGGCGCGCAAGGGCGCCGGGGTCTTCGTCCGGGACTTCCGGCCGCTGCGGCGGCGCGGCATCCAGCGGCTCGCGCAGGGGCAGTGGGGGTCGGGACGGTCCATATGGTCGGCGGACATCGACAACCGGACGCTGGTGGTGGACCAGGTGTCGGTCACCGAGCAGGGCGCGCCGGAGCACGTGGCGCGGGTGCTCGGGGTCGATCCGGGGGCGCCGATGTGCGTGCGGCACAGACGGTTCGTGCTGGACGGCAAGCCGGTGCTGCTCTCCACGTCCTACCTGCCGGCGGAGCTGGTCGCCGGGACGGCGATCACCCGGGAGGACACCGGGCCGGGCGGTACCTACGCGCGGCTGGCCGAGATCGGCGCCAAACCGGTGCACTTCCGCGAGGAGGTCCGGTCGCGGATGCCCAGCGCGGAGGAGGGCGTCCGGCTGGAGCTGTCGGCGGGCACGCCGGTCATCCTGATATGCCGCACCGCCTTCGCCGACGAGGGCCAGGTCGTCGAACTCAACGAGATGACGCTCGACGCGGCGTCCTACGTGCTGGAGTACGACTTCGACGCCTGAGCGCCCGCGTGCCTGACCGCGTGAGCGCCCCGCGCGCGCCCGCCCCGGTCGCGGAGTTCGCGGCCGGGGCGGTCGGGGCGGGGGCGGTCGGGGCGGGCGGCGGAGCGCCCGGCCGCTACTCCTTGGAGCGCACCCGCAGGCTGGTGATCAGCGGGCCCTCGGTGGTCTCGCGGAAGAAGTCGTTGCCCTTGTCGTCCACCACGATGAAGGCCGGGAAGTCCACGACCTCGATGCGCCAGACGGCCTCCATGCCCAGCTCCGCGTACTCCAGCACCTCGACCTTCTTGATGCAGTCCTGGGCCAGCCGGGCCGCCGGGCCGCCGATGGAGCCGAGGTAGAAGCCGCCGTGCGCGGCGCAGGCGTCGGTGACCTGCTTGCTGCGGTTGCCCTTGGCGAGCATCACCATCGAGCCGCCGGCCGCCTGGAACTGGTCGACGTAGGAGTCCATCCGGCCGGCCGTGGTGGGGCCGAAGGAGCCGGAGGCGAAGCCCTCGGGGGTCTTGGCCGGGCCGGCGTAGTAGACCGGGTGGTCCTGGAGGTACTTGGGCATGCCCTCGCCGGCGTCCAGCCGCTCCTTGATCTTGGCGTGCGCGATGTCGCGCGCGACCACGAGCGTGCCGGTGAGCGAGAGCCGGGTCTTGACCGGGTACTTGGACAGCTCGCTCCGGATCGCGGCCATCGGCTGGTCGAGGTCGATGCGCACCACGTCGTCGTCGAGGTGCTCGTCGGTGGTGTCCGGCAGGTACTTCGCCGGGTCGGTCTCCAGCTGCTCCAGGAAGACGCCCTCGGCGGTGATCTTGCCCAGTGCCTGGCGGTCGGCCGAGCAGGAGACGGCCATCGCGACCGGCAGCGAGGCCCCGTGCCGCGGCAGCCGGACGACGCGCACGTCGTGGCAGAAGTACTTGCCGCCGAACTGCGCGCCGATGCCGATCCGCTGGGTGAGCTCGGTGACCTTGGCCTCCAGGTCCAGGTCCCGGAACCCGTGCCCGGTACGGGCGTTGCCCTCGGTCGGCAGGTTGTCCAGGTAGTGCGCGGAGGCGTACTTGGCGGTCTTCAGCGCGAACTCCGCGCTGGTGCCGCCGATCACGATGGCCAGGTGGTACGGCGGGCAGGCGGCGGTGCCGAGCGAGCGGATCTTCTGCTCCAGGAACGAGAGCATGCTGGCCTCGTTCAGGATCGCCTTGGTCTCCTGGTACAGGTACGACTTGTTGGCCGAGCCGCCGCCCTTGGCCATGAACAGGAACTTGTAGGCGTCGCCGTCGGTCGCGTACAGCTCGATCTGGGCCGGCAGGTTGTTGCCGGTGTTCTTCTCGTCCCACATGGTCACGGGGGCCATCTGCGAGTACCGCAGGTTGAGCTTGGTGTACGCGTCGTAGACGCCGTGCGCGATCGCGCTCTCGTCGCCGCCCCGGGTCAGCACGGACTGGCCGCGCTTGCCCATGACGATCGCGGTACCGGTGTCCTGGCACATCGGCAGGATGCCGCCGGCCGAGATGTTGACGTTCTTCAGCAGGTCCAGCGCGACGAAGCGGTCGTTCGGGCTGGACTCCGGGTCGTCCAGGATGCGCCGCAGCTGGGCGAGGTGGGCGGGGCGCAGGTAGTGCGAGATGTCGTGCATCGCCTCGGCGGTGAGCAGCCGCAGGGCCTCGGGCTCGACCTGGAGGAAGGTGCGACCGCCGGCCTCGAAGGTGGAGACACCCTCGGAGGTCAGCTTGCGGTACGGGGTCGGGTCAGCGCCCAGGGGGAGCAGGTCGCTGTACTCGAAATCCGGCGTGGGAGCCATGGGGGCGGTCCTTAGTGTTCCAGTGATGCGGCTGCGTCGGCGAAGCACCCTCAAGGGTAGGACCCGCCGGAACGTCGCACGCGGACAGGTCGGCCTGCGTGACCGGGGTCACTCGTACACGCGTACGGGACTTGCCCGGTTGACTAGGCTTGGGCCGTGGACAACTCGCCGTCGCAGGACGACCAGGGGCAGTCGCCCGTAGCCATCACCAAGCCGGGGGGCGAGCCGCCCGCCCGGGTCGACCGGACCCCGGTCGCCGAGGCCGAGATGCGGGCCTCGGACGCCGACCGCGAGCGGGTCGCGGAGCTGTTGCGCGACGCCTATGCCGAGGGCCGCCTGAACGTGGACGAGCACGCCGAGCGGATCGAGGCCGCCTACGGGGCCAAGACGCTGGGCGACCTCGTGCCGCTCACCCGGGACCTCCCCGCGCACCGGTCGAT
Organism: Kitasatospora sp. NPDC022856; assembly: GCF_055561235.1. Taxonomy (NCBI): domain Bacteria; kingdom Bacillati; phylum Actinomycetota; class Actinomycetes; order Kitasatosporales; family Streptomycetaceae; genus Kitasatospora; species Kitasatospora sp. NPDC022856. Next base: position 19,449 of record NZ_JBVHHE010000003.1, read on the forward strand.
CTCCTTCGAGAAGGCCCCGCTGGGCGTGCCGGAGGCCCGGCCGTCCGGCCCGGTGCGGCTGCCGGCGCGGCACGAGGCGCCGACCATGGTGGCGATCTTCGGCGGGGCCTCCCGCCGGGGCCGCTGGCGGGTCGGCTCGCACCTGCGGGCGGTCGCGGCGTTCGGCGGGGTCGAGATCGACCTGACGGATGCCGTCTTCGAGTCGCCCGAGGTGGAGATCGAGGTGATCGCCATCTTCGGCGGCGTCGAGATCAAGGTGCCGGAGAACGTCAGCCTGCACGGCAGCGGGGTCGGCATCTTCGGTGGCTTCGACGTCAAGGAGCAGACCGCGGCCGACCCGTACGCGCCGGTCGTCCGGGTCAAGGGCGCCGCGGTGTTCGGGGGTTGCGAGGCGAAGCCGCGCAAGGGCAAGAAGCTCAAGGAGTGGGTGCGCAAGCAGCTCGGCACCGACTAGGGGCCCGCTGCGGGCCGCTGACCTGCGCAGGGCCGGACCGAGTGCCCGGGCGGGAACAACTCCCGCCCGGGCACTCGGTGTTGCGGCGAGTGCAGGCTGTAGTCGATTGCGTGCAGTGTGCATGAATCGCGGTGCGGCAGGGTAGTTCCTCTCGCACATCGCTTCTTGTACGGCTGCGCACCGGAGGCGGCCTGAGGCCGGCTCGGGGGGTGAAGAGCGGGGGCTCGCAGCCGGACAGGGGAGCGAGCTTCCCCGTGTCCGAGAGCCTCGTCAGGAGTACGGCCGTGCTGCATCCGATCGAGTCCCGCACCACTTCGCCCGTCGCCGCCGCCCGGGTGCTGGAGCGCCCGCCGGTTGCCCAGTCGCAGGGCGACGACAATCCCTGGCACACCGGCGCGGCCTGCCGGCGGGACGAGGTGGGCCTGTTCTTCGCTCCTTCCAAGGAGCCGACGGCGGCCCGGCTCTCGCGCGAGGAGCGGGCGAAGCAGGTCTGCGCGCGCTGCCCGGTGCTGCTGGAGTGCCGCGAGCACGCGCTGGCGCAGCCGGAGCCGTACGGGGTGTGGGGCGGGCTGACGGCCGCCGAGCGCCGGGTGGTGCTGGCCCGCCGGCGGCGCCGGGAGACCGACCTGCACGAGGCCGCCCGGATCCCGGCCGCCCGCAGCCGCATCGCGGGCTGACCGGGCTGACCGGGCGACGGGCGGTACGCGAGGCGCCCGGCGCGGTACGCGAACGCCCCGCGGTACGCGAACGCCCCGCGGCTTCGGCGAAGGGGGATTTCGCCGAAGCCGCGGGGCATTGGAACGCGGCCGGGAGCCGGTTCAGTTGGCGCGGTCGAAGTCGATCGCGCTGTACGCCCGCAGCTTGGACAGCTTGTGGGTCGAGTGGATCTCCCGGATCGTGCCGCTCTTGGAGCGCATCACCAGCGAGCTGGTGGTGGCGGTCTCCTGGCGGTAGTGCACGCCGCGCAGCAGCTCGCCGTCGGTGATGCCGGTGGCGACGAAGAACACGTTCTCGCCGCTGACCAGGTCGTCGGTGGTGAGCACCCGGTCCAGGTCGTGGCCCGCGTCGAGGGCCTTCTGGCGCTCGGCCTCGTCCTTGGGCCAGAGCCGGCCCTGGATGACGCCGCCCATGCACTTCATCGCGCACGCCGCGATGATGCCCTCGGGGGTGCCGCCGATGCCCATCAGGAGGTCGACGCCGGTGCCCTCGCGGGCCGCCATGATGGCGCCGGCCACGTCGCCGTCGGAGATGAACTTGATCCGGGCACCCGCCTCGCGGATCTCCTGGACCAGGCCCTCGTGGCGCGGCCGGTCGAGGATGACCACGGTGACGTCCTCGACGGCGCTGCCCTTGGCCTTGGCGACCCGGCGGATGTTGACGGCCGCCGGCGCGGTGATGTCGACGAACTCGGCGGCCTCCGGGCCGGCCACGAGCTTGTCCATGTAGAACACGGCGCTCGGGTCGAACATGGTGCCGCGGTCGGCCACGGCCAGCACGGCCACGGCGTTGTTCATGCCCTTGGCGGTCAGGGTGGTCCCGTCGACCGGGTCCACCGCGACGTCGCACTCGGCGCCGGTGCCGTCGCCGACCCGCTCGCCGTTGTAGAGCATCGGTGCTTCGTCCTTCTCGCCCTCGCCGATGACGACGACACCGTTCATGGAGACGGTGGAGACGAGGGTGCGCATGGCCTTGACGGCGGCGCCGTCGGCGCCGTTCTTGTCGCCACGGCCGACCCAGCGGCCGGCGGCCATCGCGGCCGCCTCGGTGACCCGGACGAGCTCGAGCGCGAGGTTCCGGTCCGGAGCCTCGGGAGCGACCTCAAGGGCGCTGGGGAGATTGTGCGGGTACTGCGTGGTCATCGTCGTTACCTCTCTGTACGCGACGGCCAGTAAGCGCCCGACTACTGCCAGGTCGAACGCCGTGGTGAGGGTCCTGCGATCGTATCTGCCCAAGAGATGACTGTCTGTGGCGCGGGTCGCCACCCCCGGTCGGAATCGGCCCGTTCGTCCCGGATCACCCGTACGTGGGCACCCCCGGGTGCCGGTGTCCCGTAAGGGATGAGTCACCATGTGGGGGTGGCTGGAGAGAGCAAGGGCATGAGGAGCCGGCAGTCGGTACGGGACATGGTCCTGTCGATGCTGGCCGTCGGTTTGGTGGTCTGGGTCGGGTACCTGTTCCTGCCGCACGACGCCGGCGGCGACGGGGTGCGCACGGTCGAGTACAAGGTGGCCGCGGCCTCGGCGAAGCGCGCCGCACCGTACCCGCTGCTCGCCCCGGAGGGCCTCTCCGACAAGTGGCGGGCCACCTCGGTCAAGTACGACCCGGCGTCGCTGGGCGGCGGCCGGGGCAACGCCTGGCACCTGGGCTTCGTCACCCCCGCCGGTCAGTACGCGGCGGTCGAGCAGAGCGACATCGCCCCGGGCTCGCTGGTCGGCTCGCTGGTGGCCGACGGCAAGCCGGACGGCAGCTCCGAGGTGGCCGGGCGGGTCTGGGAGCGGATCCAGGGCGGCAAGTCCCGCGCGCTCACCTTCCAGAGCGGCGGCGGCACCACCGTGCTCACCGGCACCGCCTCGTACGAGGAGCTGGCCGAGCTGGCGCAGGCGCTCAAGTAGCCAAGCGGCGGGCGGAGCCGGCCGCCCGGCGGCGGCGGAACGCGCGGAAGGGCCCGCACCGGTCGAACGGTGCGGGCCCTTCCTGCGTGCCACCGGTCAGACGGTGGTGACGACCTCGTCGTAGGCCAGGCGCGGCGAACGCGGGAACCAGGCGTCCTCGCCCGGCTTGCCGATGTTCACCACGGCCAGCACCGAGTGCTCGCCGTCGGCGAAGAACTCCTTGTTGATGCCCTCGGCGTTGAAGCCGGTCATCGGGCCGGCGGCCAGGCCCGCGGCGCGCACGCCGATGATGAAGTAGCCGGCCTGCAGGGCGCCGTTCAGCACCGCGGAGGACTCGCGCACCGGACGCTCGGTGAAGAAGAGGTCCTTGGCCTGCGGGAAGTGCGGCAGCTGGGTCGGCAGCTCCTCGTGGAACTCGTTGTCCACGGCCAGGATGGCGACCAGCGGCGCGGCGGCGGTCTTCGCCTTGTTGCCGTCCGCCAGGTGCTGGACGAGGCGCTCGCGGCCCTCCGCCGAGCGGACCAGGACGACGCGCAGCGGCTGCTGGTTGAACGCGGTCGGGCCGAACTTCACCAGCTCGTAGATGGCCTGGATCTGCTCCTCGGAGACCGGCTCGTCGGTGAAGGTGTTCGCCGTGCGGGCGTCACGGAACAGCAGGTCCTGAGCGGCGGCGTCGAGTACCAGGGCGTCGGTGGTCATGCTTGTCTGCACCTCATGCGGGACGGGGTTCGTCGGTCGACCGGCGGCGCCGATCACTGGATCCCAACATGAGTGAAGATTCAACTGTTCCCCGGGGGCGTGTGACACGGGTCACTCCGGGGCGGCCCCGCCCTCCTCGGCGGCCAGCGCGGCGTCCAGCCGGGCCCGGGCGCCGTCCAGCCAGCGCTGGCAGACCTTCGCCAGCTGCTCGCCGCGCTCCCAGAGGGCCAGCGACTCCTCCAGCGACGTGCCGCCGTTCTCCAGCTGCCGGACGACCTCCAGCAGCGCGTCCCGGGCGTGCTCGTACCCCAGCGCGTCGTCGGGGGTCCGCGGCGCCGCCTCCACCTGCTCCTGCTCAGCCATGGAGCCAGCGTAGGGCGTGACGCCGACAGCGCCGTCCCACCACCGCCCGCGCGGCCGGCGGCTAGGGCTTGGCCTTGAGGTCGGCCGTCACGTCGAAGCCGCCGCCCGCCACCCGGGCGTGCAGCGCGTCGCCCGCCTCGACCTGGGCCGGATCGGTCACCACCGTGCCGTCCGCGCGCTGCAGCACCGCGTAGCCGCGCTCCAGGGTGGCCGCGGGGGAGAGGGCGACCACCCGGGCCAGGGTGTGCCCGAGGTCGCTCTGCGCGTGGTCCAGCCGGTGCCCGTGGGTGCGCCTGGCCCGCTCCAGCAAGGCCTCCACCTCCTGGCCGCGGCCGTCCAGCATCCGGCGCGGCGCGGCCAGCGCCGGGCGGCTTCGGACGCCGTCCAGCCCGTGCTGCTCCCGTTCGACCCGGCCGAGCACCTGCCGCCGGGCCCGGTCGCGCAGGGTCAGGACCTTCGTCAGCTCCTCGCCGACGTCCGGCACCACCCGTTTGGCCGCATCGGTCGGGGTGGAGGCGCGCAGGTCGGCGACGAAGTCCAGCAGCGGCTGGTCCGGCTCGTGCCCGATCGCGCTGACCACCGGCGTCCGGGCGGCCGCGACCAGCCGCACCAGGGCCTCGTCCGAGAACGGCAGCAGGTCCTCCACGCTGCCGCCGCCCCGGGCCACGATGATCACGTCCACCTCGGGGTGGTCGTCCAGCTCGCGCACCGCCGAGCCGACCCGCTCCACCGCGCTGACGCCCTGCACCGGCACGTTGCGCACCTCGAAGCGGACGGCCGGCCAGCGCCGCCGGGCGACCTCCAGGACGTCCCGCTCGGCGGCCGAGCCGCGCCCGGTGACCAGGCCGACGCACTGCGGCAGGAACGGCAGGGGCCGCTTGCGCCCGGCCGCGAACAGGCCCTCCCCGGCGAGGCGCCGCTTCAGCTGCTCCAGCCGGGCCAGCAGCTCGCCGAGCCCCACCAGCCGGATCTCGGCGGCCCGCAGCGACAGCTGGCCGCGCGCCCCGTACCACTCCGGCTTGGCGTGCACGATGACCCGCGAGCCCTCCTGCACCGCGTCGGCGACCTCGTCGAAGACGGAGCGGAAGCACGTCACCGTCAGGGAGACGTCCGCCTGCGGGTCGCGCAGGGTCAGGAACACCACCCCCGCGCCCGGCCGCCGGCTGAGCTGGGTGATCTGGCCCTCCACCCAGACCGCGCCGAGCCTGTCGATCCAGCCGCCGATCAGCGCGGAGACCTTGCCGACCGGGAGCGGGGCTTCGGGGGAGCTGGTGTTGGCCATGCGTATGAGGCTAGCGGCGGATGCCGACAGGGAGGTCAGCGGCGGACCCCGGCGGCCGCGGCCCCCTGGACCAGCAGCACGACGAGCCCGACCGCCAGCCAGACGGCCCCGGTGAGCTGCGCGGTGGACGAGGCCTCGTAGACCACCGCGCCGATCACCGCGATGCCCAGCAGCGGCGCCACCAGGTGCCGCGCCCAGTCCCGCGAGCCGTGCTTCACCACGTACCAGCCGATCACCGAGGCGTGCAGCAGCGCGAAGGCCGTCAGCGCGCCGACGTTGACCACCGAGGTCAGCTGGTCCAGCCCGTCGTCCCGGTTCGCCGCCCAGACGGCCGCACCCATCGTGATCACCGCGGCCACCAGCAGCGCCCGGCGCGGCACCGCCGAGTCGGGGTCCACCGCGGCCAGGAAGCGCGGCAGCCGCCCCTCCCGTCCCATCGCGAAGACCAGCCGCCCGGCGGCCGCCTGTCCGGCCAGCGCCGCGAAGGCCGCGCCGATCGCCTTGCTCGCCGCCACCAGCACGTGCAGCCAGTGCCCGACCCCGCGCTCCACGGTGTCGTAGAAGGCCGAGCCCTGGGCGGCCGGATCCGCCGCCAGCTGCTGCGGGGTCAGCGGCTCCAGCAGCGCCGCCAGGTACGTCTGCAGCACGAACAGCACCCCGGCCAGGGCCAGGCACCAGAGCACCGCCCGCGCCACCGCGGCGGAGGCGCCGACCGCCTCCTCCACGAAGGTGGCGATCGCGTCGAAGCCCAGGTACGACAGGACGGCCACCGAGACGGCCGAGATCACGGCCGTCGGAGAGAAGCCGCCGACGGCCGTGAACGGCGTGTCCCAGCCGCGCTGCGCCCCGTCCCGGGCCAGCACCACCACGGCCGCCACCACGAAGACCGCCAGCACCGCGATCTCCAGCGCCAGCACCGCCAGGCCGACCACCGCCGCCGTCCGCACCCCGGCCAGGTTGAGCGCGGTGGTGACCACCACCGCCAGCGCCGTCCACACCCAGCGCGAGACGTCCGGGACCAGCGAGTTCAGGGCGATGCCGGAGAAGAGGTACGCCACCGCCGGGATCAGCAGGTAGTCCAGCATCGCCATCCAGCCGGCGATGAACCCCGGACCCTCGCCCAGCCCGGCCCGCGCGTAGGCGAACACCGAGCCGGTCCGCGGCACCGCCCGCACCATCTGGGCGTACGAGAGCGCGGTGAATCCCATCGCGACCGTGGCGGCCAGATAGACGGCCGCCACCGCGCCGTGGCTCTTGGCGTCCAGCACACCGAACACGCCGACCGGGGCCATCGGGGCGATGAACAGGAGCCCGTAGACCATCAGATCGCGCACGCCCAGGCTGCGCCGCAGGCCGCCGTCGTCGACTCGATCGCTCATCACGTCCACATTTGAGCACCGGTGACCGGATCCGGCTCGAAGGCGCCTTCCGTCGGCGCGGCTCGCCGCCGCCCGTACGATGGAGCCATGTCCAACACCGCGCAGCGCCGTGTCCTGCTCGCCGCCCCCCGGGGCTACTGCGCGGGCGTCGACCGCGCCGTGATCGCCGTGGAGAAGGCCCTGGAGCAGTACGGGGCGCCGATCTACGTCCGCAAGCAGATCGTCCACAACAAGTACGTGGTGCAGACCCTGGAGAAGCGGGGCGCGATCTTCGTCGACGAGACGGAGGAGGTGCCCGAGGGTTCGATCGTGGTGTTCTCCGCGCACGGCGTCGCGCCGTCCGTCCACGACGAGGCCAAGGAGGGCCGGCTCGCCACCATCGACGCCACCTGCCCCCTGGTCACCAAGGTGCACAAGGAGGCCGTCCGCTTCGCCGACGAGGGCTTCGACATCCTGCTGGTGGGCCACGAGGGCCACGAGGAGGTCGTCGGCACCATGGGCGAGGCCCCGGACCGGATCCACCTGGTGGACGGTGCCGAGGACGTCGCCAACGTCGAGGTCCGCGACGAGTCCAAGGTCGTCTGGCTCTCCCAGACCACGCTCTCGGTGGACGAGACCATGGCCACCGTCGGCGAGCTGAAGAAGCGCTTCCCGCTGCTGGTCAGCCCGCCCAGCGACGACATCTGCTACGCCACCCAGAACCGCCAGGTCGCCGTCAAGCAGATGGCGTCCGAGACGGACCTGCTGATCGTGGTCGGCTCCAGGAACTCCTCCAACTCGGTCCGCCTGGTGGAGGTCGGCCTGGAGTACGGCGCCAAGGCCGCCCACCTGGTGGACTTCGCCGACGAGATCCAGGAGTCCTGGCTGGACGGCGTCACCACGGTCGGCCTGACCAGCGGCGCCTCGGTGCCGGAGATCCTGGTCGACGGCGTCCTGGAGTGGCTGGCCGCGCGCGGCTACGGCGACGTGTCGACCGTCAAGACCGCCGAGGAGCACCTGACCTTCTCGCTGCCCAAGGAACTCCGCCGCGACCTGCGCGCCGAGGCCGCCGGCAAGCTGTAACGGACCTCCCGGGAACCCGGTGCCCCGCGCGGGCGCCGGGTTCTCCGCTGCGCGCGGCCGTGCGCGTCCGGCCGCGCTCTCGTAGTTTTGTACACAGCTGTGCACAGGCCTGTGGACAACGGTTACGCGGAGGGCGGTCGTCATGACGGCGGTATTCGGTGTGGACATCGGCGGTTCGGGCATCAAGGGTGCTCCCGTCGACCTCGCCCGGGGCGTGCTCGCCCAGGAGCGGCACAAGGTCCTCACCCCGCAGCCCTCGGCCCCGGAGGCCGTGGTCGCCGCCGTCCGCGAGGTGGTCCGGCACTTCGACCACCAGGGACCGGTCGGGCTGACCTTCCCCGGGGTGGTGGTGAACGGCCAGACCAGAACGGCGGCCAACGTCGACAAGGGCTGGATCGGCCTGGACGCGGCGGGCCTGTTCCGCGAGGCGCTCGACCTGCCGGCCGTGGTGCTCAACGACGCCGACGCGGCGGGTCTCGCCGAGACCGTCCACGGGGCCGGCCGCGACCAGCAGGGCGTCGTCCTCGTGCTGACCTTCGGCACCGGCATCGGCAGCGCGCTCTTCGTGGACGGCGCACTGGTGCCCAACACCGAGCTGGGCCACCTGGAGCTGCGCGGCAAGGACGCCGAGCGGCGGGCCTCCTCGGCCGCCAAGGAGCGGCACGACCTGAGCTGGGAGCAGTGGGCCGGGCGGGTCGACGAGTACCTCGACCTGGTGGAGATGCTCTTCTCGCCGCAGCTGATCGTGATCGGCGGCGGGGTGAGCCGCAAGCACGAGAAGTTCCTGCCGGTGCTGCGCGAGCGCGAGGCGCGGGTGGTCCCGGCCGAGCTGCGCAACGACGCGGGGATCGTCGGCGCGGCCATGGCGGCGGCCCGGGCCTCCACCGGCTGACCGGTCCGGCCTTCGCGGCCGCGTACGGTGCCGGGTCGGGGAGTGGGCCGGGGGCGGGTCGGGCCGGGTCGGGGGCGGGAAGTCGGCCGGTCCGACGTCCCACTCCTCAGCGGTCGCGGTGGATCCGCCGCTGGGCCACGAAGCGGGCGAGCACGATGGCCGCGGCCAGGCCGGTGCCGGTGAAGAGCCAGCCGGCCCGCGTCGCGAGACCGGTTGCCAGCGCCACCACCTGGGCCGTCAGGCCCGAGGAGGTGACCGGGCCGAGCAGCAGCAGGGCGACGGCGAAGGCGATCGGGCCGCTGATCGGGGCGGCCAGCAGGTCGGCGAAGCGCACCCGGACGGCCAGCTGGAAGCAGATGACCAGGTAGCCGATGCCGAACAGCACCCCGAGACCGCCGAAGAGCATCCGGTCCACGCCCGCCAGGGCGACGGTCGCGACCGTCGCGGCCACGCCGGTGCCGATCGCGGTCAGCCGGGTCGGCCGCCCGGTGCGCCGGCGCCCGTAGAGCCGGCTGTCCGGGTGGCCGCCGCGGCGGGCGCCGCCCCGTTCGCCGCCGCGGGCGTCGTCCCGGGCGTCCTCGCGCTCGCCGGTGCGCGGTCCGAACGGCAGGCGCAGCCCGGTCCGGCCCGCGCCCGGGCGGCCGCGCTCGGCTCCGCCGGCCACGGCGCGTAGCCGGGAGGCGGGTGCGGCGGAGCCCTCGTCGGTCTCGGGGGCCCGCCCGGGCCCGGGGACGGCGGCCCCGGCCGCGCCGTTAGGCGGTCGGCGTCTGGGCCCTGGCGGCTGAGTTCGGATGCGCTGCTCCACCCACCCAACGTACGGTCCGATCATCGCCACACTGTGTAATGGGCCACAGGACCTTGCTCCGTGTCTCCGGACGGAGTACTGGTGTGATCGTCGCTCAACTCGACCATGGGGGGCTCATGACCGGCGGATTCGCCTTCGAACGCCTGCACCACGCGCAGCTCGACATCCCGGCCGGCGCCGAGGACGAGTGCCGCGCCTTCTGGCACGGCGTCCTGGGCATGGCCGAGCTGACCAAGCCCCCGGTCCTGGCCGCCCGCGGCGGCTGCTGGTTCCGGGGCGGCGGGGTGGAGGTGCACCTGGGCGTCGTTCCGGAGTTCCGCCCGGCCCGCAAGGGCCACCCGGGGATCCAGGTGCGCGCCCTGGACGCGCTCGCCGAGCGGCTGGCCGCGCACGGCCACGAGGTCGTCTGGGACGACGCCCTGCAAAGTCACCGCCGGTTCCACTCCAGCGACCGGTTGGGCAACCGCCTGGAGTTCCTGGAGCCGCTGCCGGTGGACGCGGGCGCCTGACCCGCTGCCCGTAGACTGGGCGATCGGCCCGCACGGTGCCGACCCAACTCCTCCAAGCCCACGGGACTGCGCTTCATGTCGCTCACGATCGGAATCGTCGGCCTGCCGAACGTCGGCAAGTCGACCCTGTTCAACGCCCTGACCAAGAACGACGTGCTGGCGGCCAACTACCCGTTCGCCACCATCGAGCCGAACGTCGGCGTCGTCGGTGTCCCGGACGCCCGGCTGAAGAAGCTCGCCGAGATCTTCGGCTCGCAGCGGATCCTCCCGGCGACCGTGGACTTCGTGGACATCGCGGGCATCGTGCGCGGCGCCTCGGTCGGCGAGGGCCTGGGCAACAAGTTCCTGGCGAACATCCGTGAGTCCGACGCGATCTGCCAGGTCATCCGGGCCTTCGTCGACCCGGACGTGGTGCACGTCGACGGCAAGGTCTCGCCGAAGGACGACATCGAGACCATCAACACCGAGCTGATCCTCGCCGACCTCCAGTCGATCGAGAAGGTGCTGCCGCGGCTCCAGAAGGAGGCCCGGCTCAAGAAGGAGTCGGCCGCCACGCTGGCCGCCGCCGAGGCCGCCCAGAAGATCCTGGAGACCGGCAAGACCCTCTTCGAGGTGGGCTTCGACGCCTCCTCGGTGCGCGAGCTGCACCTGCTCACCACCAAGCCCTTCCTCTACGTCTTCAACGTCGACGAGGACGAGCTGGTCGACGAGGAGTTCAAGGAGGCCCAGCGCGCCCTTGTCGCCCCCGCCGAGGCCATCTTCCTGAACGCCAAGATCGAGTCCGAGCTGATCGGCATGGACGAGGACGAGGCGCTGGAGCTCCTCCAGTCCATGGGCCAGGAGGAGACCGGCATGGCCACCCTCGGCCGGGTCGGCTACGAGACCCTCGGCCTGCAGAGCTACCTCACCGCGGGCCCCAAGGAGACCAGGGCCTGGACCATCAAGAAGGGCGCCACCGCCCCCGAGGCCGCCGGTGTGATCCACACCGACTTCCAGAAGGGCTTCATCAAGGCGGAGATCATCTCCTTCGACGACCTGGTCGCCTGCGGCTCCATCGCCGAGGCCCGCAGCAAGGGCAAGGCCCGCATCGAGGGCAAGGAATACCTCATGCAGGACGGCGACGTCGTGGAGTTCCGCTTCAATGTGTGATGCGGTCGCTACTGCATGTTACTTGATTTGACAAGTGTGCAGGTCAGGGGGTCGGACTCCATGGAGTCCGACCCCCTCGTCATTTCCGTGCTGACTTGGTGCTGACCCGCGGGAGTCCGTATCGGTCGCCGATCCACTCGGAAGCCCTGCCTGAGCGGTACGTTATTCGGGACCACTTGCCGAAGGGGGTTCGTGCCGTGTCCATCACCGCGAGCGAGGCGCGCAGGGATCTCCCCGTTGATCAAGAAGGTCAACGAGGACCATGACGCCATCGAGATCGTGTCCAAGCACGGAAATGCCGTGCTCGTCTCCGCCGAGCATTACGCCGCCTTGCGCGAGGGCTCCTATCTCCTGCGTTCGCCGGCGAACGCGCGTCGCCTGCTGAAGGCTTACGACAACGCGCTGAACGGCACAGGGCTCTCCGCTCGCGAGGATCAACGAGCTCATCGAGGACGTCCTGGGCGATCCGTTCACCGGGATCGGCAAGCCCGAGCCGCTGAAGTGCCACCTGCCAGGGGCCTGGTCGCGGCGGATCGATGACGAGCACCGCCTGGTCTATCCGGTCACCGACCGGGAAGTCGTCATCCTGGCGGCCCGCTCTCACTACTGGTCCCCGGTGGCGGCGTCAGGCGATGTGGACGGTGAGGGTGCCGTCGGGGGCGGGGGTGACGGTGACCTGCTCCAGGGTGGGGGCGTGGGCGGTGGTGCGGTGGGCCGTGGCGCGGGGGCCGATGCCGAGGACCGGGATGCCGGCGGCCACGGCGGCGGCGATTCCGGCCGAGGAGTCCTCCAGGGCGAGGCAGTCGGCGGGGGCGAAGCCGAGGGCGGCGGCGCCCTTGAGGAAGCCCTCGGGGTCCGGCTTGCTGGCGCCGACCGACTCGGCGGTGACGAGGACCGGCGGCAGCGGGAGGTCGGCGGCGGCCATCCGGACGCGGGCGAGCGGTTCGTCGGCGGAGGTGACCAGGGCGTGCGGCAGGCCGGCCAGTGAGGCGAGGAAGGGGGCCGCGCCGGGGATCGGGACGACGCCCTCGATGTCGGCCTTCTCCTCGGCGAGCATCCGGTCGTTGTCGGCGCGGTTGAGCGCGACCGGGCGGTCGGGCAGCAGGGCGGCCATGGTGGCGTGGGCCTGGCGGCCGTGCGCGAGCCGGAGCACCTCGGCGGGGTCGAGGCCGTTCGTCGCGGCCCAGCGGCGCCAGCAGCGCTCGACCACGGCGTCGGAGTTGACCAGGGTGCCGTCCATGTCCAGCAGGAGGGCGCGGGTGGTCAGGGTGAGCGGGGTGGGCATGCGGGGCTCCTCGCGGGCGGCGGGCGGGCTTCCGAGTCTATTGTTCAGTAAGGATACAAAAGATCAACCCACCAGGTGCGCGTTGACCGCGCGGGCCTCCTCGGCCAGCTCCGACAGCTCCACCACCTCGACGCCGGCCGCCTCCAGGAGTGCCGTCCCCTGGCAGTCGGTGACGAACAGGTCCGGCTCGCGCCAGGCGACGACCACCCGGGGCACGCCGGCCGCGATCAGCAGCCGGGCGCACGGCAGCGGCCGGGAGGCCCGCCGCCCGCAGGGCTCCAGCGAGCTGTAGACGGTCGCGCCGCGCAGTCGGGGATCGCCCGCCGGGAGCTTGGCGAGGGCGGCCTCCTCGGCGTGGTCCAGCGCGTCCGCCTCCCGGCTCCAGCCCTCGGCGAGCACCTCGCCGTCCGCGCCGACGATCACCGCGCCGACCGAGAAGGCGGTACTGGAGGGCGGGCAGCGACGCGAGAGCTCGACGGCCCGCCGCAGGTGTGCGAGGTCGGACGGTGCGCTGGTCACGGGGTGGACTCCTTCGGGGCGTACCTGAGCAGGACGACGTCGTCCACGGTACGTGCCTCCAGCAGGCGCATCCGGCGGGCCGGTCCGCCGGGGAAGGCCGCCGGCCGGACGAAGCGCGGCGCGTCCGCCTGTCCGACCAGCAGCGGGGCGACCGCCAGCTGGAGCTCGTCCGCCAGGCCCTGGGCCAGGAACTGGGTGTGCACGCCGCTCCCGCCCTCGACCATCAGCCGCCGCACCCCCCGGGCCCCGAGGTCGTCCAGGACCGCGCCCAGCTCCACCGTGCCGCCGAGTGCCACCACCTCGGCCAGCCCGTCCAGCGCCGGGCGGAGCACGGCGGCGCCGGCGTCCGAGGTGTAGGCGACCTTGTCGCCGCCGGTGTGCCAGAACCTGAGCGAACGGTCGAGAGCCCCGCTCGCGGTGAGGGTGACCTTCAGCGGGTACTCCGGTCGGCCGGCCGCGAGCCGGGCCGCCCGTCGGCCGGGGTCGTTGACCAGCAGCCGGGGGTTGTCCGCGCGCAGGGTGTTGCCGCCCACCAGGATCGCGTCACTGGCGGCGCGCTCCGCGTCCACCCGGTCGAAGTCGGCGGGGCCGGAGAGCAGCAGGCGGTCGGGGGAGGCGTCGTCGAGGTGCCCGTCGAGGGACATCGCGGCGCTCAGCAGGACGAAGGGGCGGCGGCCGGGCATGGTGAACCGTTCTGTCGGGAGCCCGTCCACGGTACGGGCCCCGGTCATGCCCCCGCGCCGCGCGGGGGCAGGAGTTCGCCCGGTGGCCCGCCGGCGGAGGGGCGGCGTTCGCCGAGGGGGCCCACCGCGGTCCGGACCTCGCACCGCCCCTCAACTCGTGGTCCCCGTAGGGCGAAGCCCCCGTCCGGGCCCCGGGTGGGGGCTTTCGGGTGAATCGGTCGTTCGCGATGTGAGACGAATCTTCTCGCCATACGGGACAAGGAGTAGCGTCGGAGGCGTCGGAGGAACCGACCGCAGGGAACGCGACCGAACCCCAGGGGGACCGCCATGACCGGACCGCAGCCCACCGTCTACACGCACGGGCACCAGGAGCCCGTGCTGCGCTCGCACCGCTCCCGCACGGTGGCCAACTCGGCCGCCTATCTGCGGCCCGAACTGCGGCCGGGGCAGGCCGTGCTGGATGTCGGCTGCGGCCCCGGCACGATCACCGCCGAGCTGGCCGAACTGGTCGGCCCCACCGGGCGGGTGGTGGCCGTGGACACCTCGGCCGAGGTGCTGGAGTCGGCCGCCCGGTACGCGGCGGACCGGGGCCTGGCCAACGTGGTCTTCGAGATCGCCGATGTGCACGGACTGCCGTACGCGGACGGGGAGTTCGACGTGGTGCACGCCCACCAGGTGCTGCAGCACGTGGCCGACCCGGTGGGGGCGCTGCGGGAGATGCGCCGGGTCACGGCGGTGGGCGGCGTGGTCGCCGCCCGGGACGTCGACTACGCGACCATGACCTGGTACCCGCAGGTACCGGAGCTGGACCGCTGGCTGGCGCTGTACGGGCGGATCTCCCGGGCCAACGGCGGCGAGCCGGACGCCGGCCGACGGCTGCTGTCCTGGGCCCGGGAGGCCGGCTTCACCGACGTCACGGCGACGTCCAGCAGCTGGAGCTATGCGTCGCCCGAGCAGCGTGCCTGGTGGGGCGGGCTGTGGGCGGACCGGATCGTGGCGTCCGACATCGCCGACGCGGCGGTGGCCGAGGGGTACGCGGACCGGGCGGAGCTGGAGCGGATCTCGGCCGGGTGGCGGGCCTGGGTGGCCGCCGAGGACGGGTGGTTCGCGATGCTGCACGGCGAGGTGCTGGCGCGCCGCGGGTGAGCGGCGGGCGGCCGGAAAAGGGCGGGAGGGTGTGCTCCAAGATCGGGTAAAGTCGCGCGTCCGTTCCCATCGCCCCGGCCGGTCCTCCGCTGGTCCGCCCGGTGGTCCGTCCGCGGAACGTTCGAGTCGAAACTGCCGAGCTGATGCCCGTGACCGGGCCGGGGGAGTCCACGTGTCCAAGCCCGAGTCCGACGCGCCCGTTCCCGGGCCGGAGGCCGCCGCACCGGAGGCCAGCGTGCCGGACACCGCCGCACCGGACGCCGCACCGGCCGACGCCCCGCCGGTGGACGCGGCACCGGCGGACCGGGTGGAGCTGACCAAGTCCGCGGCCCCCGCCGAACCCCCCACCGCTCCCGCCGCCGACCCGTGGGCCGCGCCCGGCGCGACCACCCCTGCTCCCGCCGCCCCCGGGGCCGCGCCCGGCGCCGACCCGTGGGCCGCCGCCGGGGGGCCGGTCCCGCCCGGGGCACCGCCGGCCTCCGGCTGGGCCGCCGTCACGCCCGGCGCGATCTCCGGCTTCCAGCCCGGCTACGCCTACCCGGCGACCCCTGAGGTCACCAACGGCTTCTCCGTCGCCGCGCTGATCACCGGCCTGCTCTGCATGTGGCCGCTCTCGCTCGCCTTCGGCATCGTCGCGCTGGTCCAGATACCCAAGCGCAACGAGCGCGGCCGGGGCATGGCGGTGACCGGTGTGGTGTTCGGTGTCCTCGGGGCGCTGGTCTCGCTGATCGCCTTCATCGGCCTGCTCGCCGCCGGGGTCGAGGAAAGCACCCGCGCCGACCGTCCCGCCCGGGCCCCGAAGGCGCCGGCGGGCTCGGTGCTCTGGTCCTCGCTCAAGTCCGGCGACTGCTACAACCCGGCCGGTGGCGCCGACGGACGCGAGGACGGCGACCAGACGGTCCTCTGGGTGTTCAAGGCCCCCTGTGCGCTGCCGCACCACGGCGAGGTGGCCGGCACCGCCCGGATCCCGGAGAGCGGCGGGCTCGCCTACCCGGGCGAGAGCCGCGTCCGCGAGAGCGCCGCGGCGCTCTGCGGCCCGGTGCTCGCCGACTACGCCCTCGACTACTGGGCCGTGCCGGACGGCGTGGACGAGGTCTACCTGTTCCCGGGCCGCGCCAACTGGAAGTCCGGCGAGCGCTACGCCACCTGCGCCTTCGAGGACCGCGACGCCGAGCACCTGGGCAGCGTCCGCACCGACCGGGGCAAGCTGTCCCAGGCCCAGCTGGCCTACCTGGAGGCGGCCCTGGTCTACAACAAGGTCTCCTGGAGCGAGCCGGACGCCGAGGTCGCCGACGCCCGGCCCGAGTTCACCACCTGGGCGGGCAGGATGGCCGACGCCTCCCGCAAGGAGGCCGAGCAGCTGTCCGGGAGCACGGCGGCCTGGCCGGAGGGCGCCAAGCCGAAGGTGGCCGAGCTGGTGGCCGCCCAGCGCGCCGCCGCGACGGCCTGGGACGCCGCGGCCAAGGCCGTGGACGCGACCGCGCTCGAACGCGAGATCCGGCGGGCGAAGTCGCTGGTGGCCAAGGAGGCGAACTCGACCGTGGAGATCCGCCGGGAGCTCGGCCTCTCGACCGGCGAGCAGGTCGGCGAGATCCGGGTCTGACGGCGGCGGGCGGGCCGGGCCGGTGTCTTACCGGGCGTTTACCGGGCCCGTACACACCGGAAGCGCGCGGGGCGTAGCGTCCCGTGCGCGTGGTCCCGGCCCGACCCCCACGCGGGCCGGGACCGCGCGCCCCGGGCGGTCGGATTCCCGTGCGGCCACCGGCCGTTCCGGTCCCGGGGCGGGGCGCCTAGGCTCACCGGCATGGACACCTGCCGGGTGATGCGACAGGACGACAACGGCAACCGCTACGTGGTCGCCAAGGGGCTGGACCGGGCCGAGGCCGAACGGCTGGCCGCGGAGTTCGAGGCCCGCGGGCACAAGCAGCTGTACTGGGTGGAGGCCGAGGCCGCATAGGGTCGGGGCCATGGAGAACCGGATCGTCGTCGGGGGCGCGCTCGTCCACCGGGGCCGGGTGCTGGCCGCCCGCCGCAGTGCCCCGGCCGAGGTGGCCGGGCGATGGGAGTTCCCGGGCGGCAAGGTCGAGCCCGGTGAGACGCAGCCGCAGGCGCTGGAGCGCGAGCTGCTGGAGGAACTCGGTGTCCGGGCGAGGGCGCTGGAGCCGCTGCCCGGGGCGTGGCTGGTCCGCCCGGGGCTGGAGCTGCGGCTCTGGGTGGCCGAACTGCTCGCCGGCGACCCGCGGCCGCTGCAGGACCACGACGAGCTCCGCTGGCTCGGCCCCGCCGAGCTCGACGGGCTCGACTGGCTCGACCACGACCGCGAAGTCCTCCCGCACCTGACCCGCCTGCTGGCCGGGGCCGACAGCGCGCGCTGACCGCCGCGCGCCCGGCGTGCCCGCCCGCACCACGGGAGGGGCGCGCGGGCCGCACGCGCCCGCGCCACGCGCGATACGCCAGGTAGGTCAATCGGAAAAGAGGACCCATAAGCCGGGATAGCCTGGGTTCTGCTGGGTATGTCGCTTTTCGGCACCATTCGTCACCATCGGTGAGCCGTCCCCAGCCGGCGACGCCGATCCCGACCAGAGCCGGAGGCCCCGTCGGTGTCGAGTACCGGTCACGGTGGCGGGGGAGCACGAGGCACGGGCACCGGGGGGAGTGCCGCCGCGCGCGCCCGCCTGCGCCGTGGCGCGCGCCCGCAGCAGCAGCCGCCGCAACCGCCGGCCGGCCGCCGCCGGGGGGACGGCGGCGCCCCCGAGGCCGATCCCGCGGACCGTCCCGCGACGTCCATGGTGGCGCCCGACGCGTCCCCGTCGGCGGGCCCCCGCAGCCGCCCCGGCCGCCCCTTCCCGGGCGCCCCCGGAGCCGAGCCGGGCGGCACGGGCGGCCACCGCGAGGGCAATCTGCTCGACGTGGTGAAGGTGGCCATCGCCATCCTGGACACCGCCGGCCGGGTGGTGCTCTGGAGCCCGGCCGCCGAGGAACTGCTCGGCTGGCCGAACGAGCTGCTGGTCGGCCGCCGGATCGACGAGCTGATCCCGGACGAGGACCAGGTCACCCGGATCCGCACGGCGATCCAGGACACCCTGCGCCACGGCCGCTGGGCCGGCCTCACCGAGCTGCGCGACCGGGACGGCGAGGCGGTCACCGTCGACGCCCGGATCTCCCTGCTGGTGGACGGTGACGGCACGCCGTTCCTCCAGGTCAACCTGGCCGAGGCGGCCGCCGTCCGGGCGGTAGAGCGGGACCTCGCCGTCCGGGACGCGCTGTTCGAGCAGTCCCCGCTGGGCATCGCCGTCCTCGACACCGACCTGCGCTACACCGCCGTCAACCAGACCCTGGCCGAGATGAACGGCATGGTCACCGAGGACCACGTCGGGCGGACCACCGGCGAGACCCTGCCCGAGCGGGCCGCCGACGAGATCACCGCCATCCAGCGCCAGGTGCTGGCCACCGGCGAGCCGGTCATCGACGTCACCCTGGCCTCGCCGGTCACCGCCCGCTCCGGGTACCGCTCGATCTCCTACAGCCGGATGACCGACCGGGCCGGCCGGGTGCTCGGCATCTCCGGCACCGTGATGGACGTGACCGAGCGCTACCGGGCGGTCGCCAAGGTCGAGCACGCCCGGCGCCGGCTCTCGCTGCTCAACGAGTTCGGCTCCCGGGTCGGCGACCTCCTGGACGCCTCGCGGATCGCCCAGGAGCTGGCCGGCGCCGTGGTGCCCCGGCTCACCGACCACTCCGCGGTGATCCTGCTCCAGGCCGTCGCGCACGGCGACGACCTGCCCCGGCACGGCCACGACCGCCGCACCTCGCTGCTCCAGCTGGGCACCGCCTCCGTCCAGGACGGTCCCGAGGTCGAGGTGATGCTCCGGCGCGGCGCCCGGATCACCTTCTCCGAGGACTCCGCCTGCGGGCGGGTGCTGCGCACCGGCGTCCCCGAGCTGCTCTCCGGCGCCGACCAGCTGAGCGACGTCACCTACCCGGGCGACCCGAAGATGCAGGCCGCCCACGACCTGGGCGTGCACTCGATGCTGGTGGTGCCGCTGCGGGCCCGGGGCATCGTGATCGGCCTGCTGCTGGTCAGCCGGGCCGGCTACCGCGAGGGCTTCGACCGGGACGACCTCGCCTTCACCGTCGAGCTGGCCGACCGGGCCGGCAGCTCCCTCGACAACGCCCGGCTCTACGCCCGGGAGCGCACCGCCGCGCTCACCCTTCAGCGCACCCTGCTCCCGCAGCAGGTCCCGCAGCCCACCGGCGTCGAGGTCGCCTACCGCTACGTGCCGGGCAGCATCGGCACCGAGGTCGGCGGGGACTGGTTCGACGTCATCCCGCTGCCCGGCGACCGCACCGCGCTGGTGGTCGGCGACGTGATGGGCCACGGCCTGCGGGCCGCCGCCACGATGGGCCGGCTGCGCACCGCCGTCCGCGTCCTGGCCGCCCTCGACCTGCCCCCGGACGTGCTGCTGCGGCACGTCCACGAGCTGGCCGACGACCTCGCCCAGGGGCCGGACGAGGCGCTGCTGGCCACCTGCGTCTACGCGGTGTTCGACCCGGCCACGGCCCGGCTGACGGTGTCCAAGGCCGGCCACATCCCGCCGGTGCTGGTGGTGCCCCGCGAGGGCGCCGAGGAACCGACCCGCACCGGCGGACCGCTGCTCGGCGGGACCGGCCGGATCCTCGACCTGCCGTCCGGCGCTCCGCTCGGCGTCGGCGGCGTCCCCTTCGAGTCGGTCGAGCTCAAGATCCCCGAAGGCAGCCTGCTGGCCCTGTGCACCGACGGGCTGGTGGAGTCCCGGGACAAGGACCTCGACGTCGGCCTCGGCCGGCTGGTCACCGTGCTCCAGGAGCCGCACGCCTCCATCCAGGCGGCCTGCGAGGCGGTGCTGGCCACCATGGAGCAGGGCCGCGAGCCCGACGACGTGGCGCTGCTGCTGGCCCGGCTCGGCCACGGCCAGGCCGGCACCCCGACGGCCGGCTGGACGCTGCCCGCCGAGCCGACCGCCGTCAGCCGGGCCCGTCGGCTGGTCCGCGCCGCGCTGGTCGAGTGGGGCGTCGAAGCGCTCACCGACACCGCTGAGCTGCTGGTCAGCGAGCTGGTGACCAACTCGGTCCGCTATGCGAGCGCCCCCATCGGAGTACGGTTGACGCTGGGCGAGACGCTGCTGGTCGAGATCTCCGACCCGCTGCCCGACCCGCCTCGCGAGCGTCACGCGGCGGAGGCCGACGAGGGCGGCCGGGGCCTGGAACTCGTCCGCCGGCTGGCACTGCGCTGGGGCGCGCGGGCCGAGGGCATGGGCAAGGTCGTCTGGTTCGAGCAGGCGCTGCCGGGTAATGAGCCCGAGGAGCCGGGTGACGAGTAGGACGCGAGTAGAACGGGACCGCATATGCCAGCAGGGGGCCGGGGGGAGCGCGCACTCCGGCAGGGGGCGCGAGCGTGGCATTGTGGTTGCGCGGGCGGTAGGACAAAAACCTTCGCCCGATCTGATGTTGTGATGTTGAGGGCGTGTGAACGTACCCCTCGATGATGAATACTCGGTCTTCTCGGCATCCGGACGGTCGCGGGTTTGGAGGGGTCGGTCCGTTGAACAGCACCCCGGCGCGTAACGCGCCGAGCAGCAGCGGTCATGCCGCTGTGCCCGGGCAGGCCGGTTCGCCACACCTGCCCGCCCCGGCCGCGGGGCAGGGCCGGGCGGCCCGCCCGGTGGTCGGCGCCCACCAGTGGGGCGCGGGGGACCCGGGCTCGATCTACGACTACATCCGGGTCGCCACCTTCGCGATCGGCCCGGACGGCCGGATCAGCCAGTGGAGCGAGCGCGCCGCCGAGTTCTTCGGTGTGCCCGCCGTCGAGGCGGTCGGCGCCGATCCGATCAGCACCTTCGTCCCGCGCGAGCTCTGGCAGCGCGGCCGCACCCGGCTGGAGCGCACGCTGGCCGGCGAGGAGTGGGTGGGCACCACGCCCTACCGCGACGCCACCGGCGGCGAGGGCCTCGCCGAGCTCTACCTGATGCCCGACAGCGCACTGCCCACCGCCGGTGCCACCTGTCTCGCGGTCGACCTCGGCCGGCTGCGCCGGATCGAGACCGACCTCGCCGCCTCCGAGGCCGTCTTCGGCCAGACCCCGACCGGCTTCGTCCTGTTCGACGACCGGCTCCGGCTCCAGCGGGTCAACGACGCCTTCGCCTCGGGGGTCGGCCTCGCCCCCACCGACCTCGAAGGCCTGACCGCGCACGACCTCTTCCCGGCCCCCGAGGCCGACCGGCTGACCGCCGCCCTGCGCAAGGTCCTCGCCACCGGCGAGCCCGTCTTCGACCTCCGCTTCCACTCCGCCGTGCCGACCCGCGAGGGCAACCGGCTCTGGGCCGTCTCGCTCTACCGCCTCAACGGCTCGGCCGGGCAGCCGATGGGCGTGGCCGGCCAGGTCTCCGACGTCACCTCCCGGCACGTCGCCGAGCGCGAGGCCGACGGGGTGCGCCGCAACCTCGCCCTGCTCAACGAGGCCAGCGCGCACATCGGCTCCACCCTCGACCTGGAGACCACCGCCAAGGAGCTGCTGGACGTCGTCGTCCCGCCGTTCTGCGACCTCGCCACCGTCGACCTCTACACCGCGCTGCTCTCCGGCGAGACCGTCCCCAGCGCCGGCCGCTACGGCGACGGCGTGCTCACCGACGGCAGCGGCGAGCTGCGCCGGGTCGCCGTCTCCAGCGTGGTCGGCGGCGCCTCCTCCGTACTCGGCTCGGTCACCGGCCTGCCGATCGCCGAGGCCGGCGGCACGCTCTGCTACCCGCGCCGCTCACCGCACGCCCGCGCGCTGCGCACCGGCCGCAGCGTCGTCCCCGAGCCCGGGCCGGACCCGCTGCTGCGCTCCACGCTGATCGTGCCGCTGGTCGCCCGCGACCAGGTGCTCGGCCTGGTCCAGCTCTCCCGCGCGATCGGCAGCGAGCCGTTCGACGCCCGTGACGTCGCCATCGCCGAGGAACTGGTGGCCCGCGCCGCCGTCTGCATCGACAACGCGCGGCTCTACCGCCGCGAGCACGAGCGCGCCCTGATCCTGCAGCGCAGCCTGCTGCCCCCGGGCAACCCGGCCGCCAGCGGCCTGGAGATCGCCTGCCGCTACCTGCCCAGCAACAACAACACCGAGGTCGGCGGCGACTGGTTCGACGTCATCCCGCTGCCGGGCAACCGCACCGCGCTGGTCATCGGCGACGTGATGGGCCGCGGCCTGCGCGCCGCCGTCGCGATGGGCCAGCTGCGCACCGCCGTCCGCACCCTGGCCATGCTCGACCTCGACCCCGCCGAGGTGCTCACCGCCCTCGACGAGATCGCCCGCGGGCTGGGCGACGACTCCGCTCCCGCCGGCTCGCCCACCCCGTACGGGCGGCTCACCTCGACCGCCGACGAGGAGGCCCGCGAGGTCTACCTGGCCACCTGCGTCTACGCGGTCTACGACGCCGTCACCCGGCGCTGCGTCTTCGCCAACGCCGGCCACCTGCCGCCCGTCCTGCTCAGCCCCGACGAGCCCGCCCGGATGCTCGACGTCCCGCCCGGCCTGCCGCTCGGCGTCGGCGGCGAGCCCTTCGAGGAGGTCGAGCTGACCCTGCCGGACGGCGCCGTCCTCGGCCTGTACACCGACGGCCTGGTGGAGAGCCGCAAGCACCAGCTGGACGAGGGCCTGCGCGCCTTCCGCATCGCACTGTCGGCGGAGGGCAAGAGCCTGGAGAACCTCTGCGACCACGTCCTCGGCGAGCTCAACCCGCACCACGGCGAGGACGACATCGCCCTGCTGATGGCCAAGGTGCACGCCTTCCCCGACGACGCCGTCGGCAACTGGTTCCTGCCGCCCGAGCCGACCTCCGTCGCCAAGGCCCGCGAGCTGGCCTGCAGCTGGCTGCTGGCGCGCGGTCTGGACGAGCTGGTCGACACCACCGAGCTGCTGGTCAGCGAGCTGGTCACCAACGCGCTGCGGCACGGCCGGGGCGAGATCCGGCTGCGACTGCTGCGCGACCGCAGCATGGTCTGCGAGGTCTGGGACGACGGCTACGCCCAGCCGCGCCAGCGGCGCGCGCAGGAGACCGACGAGGGCGGGCGCGGGCTCCAGCTGGTCAGCCTGCTGGCCGAGCGCTGGGGGAGCCGGCGGACGCCCAAGGGCAAGATCGTCTGGTTCGAGCTGTCGCTGTAGGGCCGGTCGCCCCCGGACCGGTCGCCCCCGGCCGGGCATGCTCCCGGCCGGGCACGCTCGGGGCCGCCGCGCGGATCGGCTGTCCGGGTGCAGTCCCCCGGCGGCCGCCGTGTCGGGACGGCCGCCCCGACCGGGTCGGCGTTCGATGGCCGCCATGCGCGTCCGCCAGCTCACCGCCGCAGCCGCCGCGCTGCTGCTCGCCACCGGCGCCCTGGCCGGCTGCTCCGGCGGCCCGGCCCCGGCCCGCCCGCCGGTACCGGCTCCCGTACCGGCCCCGCCCACCGCCGTCACCGGGGACGTCGGCCCGCCCGACCGTGCCGCCGTCCGGGAGGGCGGCACGCCGCGCTGGGCGCTGGACGCCGCGCCGGCCACGCTCAACGTCTACCAGCCGGCCGCGACCGCCGACAGCGCGCTGCTCGCCCACGCCCTCTACCCCTCGCTGTTCCGGCCGGACGAGCACGGCCGGCCGGTCGCCGACCCGGACTACCTGGAGTCCGCCGAGTGCACCCCGCCCGGACAGCAGCCGCAGGTGGTCACCTACCGGCTCAGCCCGCAGGCCGTCTGGAGCGACGGCACCCCGCTCTCGGCCGCCGACTTCGGTGCGCAGCGGGCCGCCCTCTCCGGCCTCGACCCGGCCTACGCCGGGAACCGTCCGGCCGGGTACGACGCGATCGACTCGATCACCGAGGGGGCCGGCCCGCACGAGGTGAAGGTGACCTTCCGGCGGCCGTACGCGGAGTGGCGCGCCCTGTTCGCTCCGCTCTACCCGGCCGCGGTGACCGGCTCCCCGGCGGCGTTCAACCGGCCGTTGACCGACGGGCCGGAGCCGACGGCGGGTCCGTTCCGGCTCTCCCGGTACGACCCGGCGGGCGGGCGGGTGAGCCTGGTGCGCAGCCCGAACTGGTGGGGGGACCGGGCGAAGGCGGACGGGATCGACTTCCTGGTGGTCCCGGCCGAGGGCCGGCTGGACGCGCTCGACCAGGACCGGCTGGACATCGCCTCGCTCACCGCGGCGGTCGACCGGGCCGGCTCCACCCCGGCCGCTCCGCCCACCCCGGCCGCGTCCGCCTCCGCCTCCGCCTCCGTGTCCGGGTCCGCCTCCGGCTCCGGGTCCCCGGCCGCGACCGCGTCCGCGACCCCCGCCGCCCCGCCCGCCGCCCCGCCCGCTGCGGCGCCGGAGGCCGCCGACCGGGCGCTGCGGCGGGCGGAGGCCCTGCCCGGCATCACCGTGCACCGGGCCGCCGCGGCCGCGCTCACCGAGCTCACCCTGAACGCCGCCCGCGGCCCGCTCACCGACCCGGCCGTCCGGCTCGCCCTGGCCCGCGCGGTCGACCGGCGCCGGGTCGCCGGTGCCGCGCTCACCCCGCTCGGCCTCGTCGCCGCCCCGCTCGGCAGCCACCTGTTCGCCGGTGACCAGGACGGCTACCGGGACAACAGCGCCGCGCTCGGCCCGGCGGACGCGGGCCGGCTGCTGGACGCGGCTGGCTGGAAGCGGCCCGCGGCCGGCGCGACCCGGGTCCGGGACGGCCGGGAGCTGGCCCTCGCCCTGCTGGTCCCGGCCGGCTCGGCCACTGCCCGGCGCACCGCCGACGCGCTGACCGCCGACCTCGCCGGCGCCGGCATCGCGCTCCGGACGGTGGCGGCGCCCGCCGAGGCCTTCGTCCGGGACCACCTGGCGACCGGCGACTACGACCTCGCCCTGTTCTCCTGGCCGGCCGGACCCCACCCGGCGGTCGAACAGCGTGCCGTCTACGCCAAGCCGCGCCCCGGCGCGGACGGCGCCCTGGAGGCCGGCAGCAACTACGGCCGCTCGGGGACGGAGGAGATCGACCGCCTCTTCGACCGCGCGGCCGCCGAACTCGACCCCGCCGCCCAGCTGGCCCTGCTCCAGGAGGCCGACACCCGGATCTGGCAGCTGGGCCACTCGGTACCGCTCTACCAGCGGCCGGACCTGGTCGCGGTCCGGTCGGACGTGGCGGGCGCGGGCGCCTGGGGCTTCGGCCGGCCGCGCTTCCAGGACGTGGGGTTCCGCGGCCCCTGACCGTGCGCGGGGCGGGGCGGACCACGCGGACGACGCCCGGCCCGGCCGGGCCCGGCGGTGCGTGACCGGGAGGCCCCGGCACGGCGTCGGCCGGGTGCCGTGCCGGTGATCCACCTGTGATCTTGATCCCGCCCGACCTGCCCGTTTCTGCCGACCTGGAGGGTTCCCCGTACGATAGGAGGAAGCCGTGGCATGTCCTGCCCGGCGGGTGGACCGGTAGTAGCAGGCGGAACGGGCGGCGGTGATCACAACGGATCGCCGGTCGGCGTCACGCAGCCGGGCGCCGAAACCCACGATTCCGGGAGAATCCGCTCAGCATGCCCACGCGCAATGACATCCGCAACGTTGCCATCGTCGCCCACGTCGACCACGGCAAGACCACTCTGGTCGACGCCATGCTGAAGCAGGCCGGTGCCTTCGCCGCCCACCAGCACCTCGATGACCGCATGATGGACTCCAACGACCTGGAGCGCGAGAAGGGCATCACCATTCTCGCGAAGAACACCGCCGTGAAGTACCACCCCAAGGAGGGTGGCGCCCCGATCACGATCAACATCATCGACACCCCCGGCCACGCCGACTTCGGTGGTGAGGTCGAGCGCGGTCTGTCGATGGTGGACGCGGTCGTTCTCCTGGTCGACGCCTCCGAGGGTCCGCTGCCGCAGACCCGCTTCGTGCTCCGCAAGGCGCTCACCGCCAAGCTCCCGGTGATCCTCTGCATCAACAAGACCGACCGTCCGGACTCCCGGATCGACGAGGTCATCAACGAGACCTACGACCTCTTCCTGGACCTCGACGCGACCGAGGAGCAGATCGAGTTCCCGATCGTCTACGCCTGTGCGCGTGACGGCGTCGCCTCGATGACCAAGCCGGAGGACGGCAGCGTCCCGGCCGACAGCGACTCGCTGGAGCCGTTCTTCTCGACCATCCTGTCGGCCGTCCCGGCCCCGACCTACGACGAGGACGCCCCGCTCCAGGCCCACGTCACCAACCTGGACGCGGACAACTTCCTCGGCCGCATCGCGCTCTGCCGCGTCGAGCAGGGCGAGCTGCGCAAGGGCCAGCAGGTCGCGTGGATGAAGCGTGACGGTTCGATCCAGCAGGTCAAGATCACCGAGCTGCTGATGACCGAGGCGCTCACCCGCAAGCCGGCCGAGGTGGCCGGCCCCGGCGACATCTGCGCCGTCGCGGGCATCCCGGACATCATGATCGGCGAGACCCTGGCCGACCTGGAGAACCCGATCGCGCTGCCGCTGATCACGGTGGACGAGCCGGCCATCTCGATGGTCATCGGCACCAACACCTCGCCGCTGGTCGGCAAGGGCGGCAAGGGCCACAAGGTCACCGCCCGCATGGTGAAGGACCGCCTGGACCGCGAGCTGATCGGTAACGTCTCGCTCCGCGTGCTGCCGACCGAGCGTCCGGACGCCTGGGAGGTCCAGGGCCGTGGCGAGCTGGCGCTGGCCATCCTGGTCGAGACCATGCGCCGGGAGCTCTTCGAGCTGACCGTCGGCAAGCCGCAGGTCGTCACCAAGGTCATCAACGGCAAGACCCACGAGCCGGTCGAGCGGATGACCATCGACAGCCCCGAGGAGTACCTCGGCGCGATCACCCAGCTGATGGCGACCCGCAAGGGCCGCATGGAGACCATGACGAACCACGGCTCCGGCTGGGTCCGCATGGAGTTCATCGTCCCGTCGCGCGGCCTGATCGGCTTCCGGACCCAGTTCCTGACCGACACCCGCGGCACCGGCATCGCGCACTCCATCTTCGAGGGCCACGAGCCGTGGTTCGGCGAGCTCCGGATGCGCAACAACGGCTCGCTGGTGGCGGACCGCGCGGGCGTCGTGACGCCGTTCGCGATGATGGGCATCCAGGAGCGCGGCACGCTCTTCGTCGAGCCCACCACCGAGGTGTACGAGGGCATGATCGTCGGCGAGAACTCGCGCCAGGACGACATGGACATCAACATCACCAAGGAGAAGAAGCTCACCAACATGCGTGCGGCCTCCTCCGACACCACCGAGAACCTGGTGCCGCCGCGCAAGCTCTCGCTGGAGCAGTCGCTGGAGTTCTGCCGCGAGGACGAGTGCATCGAGGTGACTCCGGAGACGGTTCGCATCCGTAAGGTCGTCCTGGACCAGAAGGAGCGCGGCCGCACGGCTTCGCGCGCCAAGAAGGCGTGACCACTTCCTTCTGAGCGCCCTTTGGCCTGAATCGATCGCCCCCCTTTCCAACGGAGAGGGGGGCGATCGTTTTCACTACTCCACGCTGTCGACGCGCGTATAAACGGAATATCGCTTAACACAGCAAGGTGTCCGCTGAGCGAACGTGACAGTCCGTCATTCATGACGACTGTCCGTTTGATGCCTGTCTGAGTATGTCTCTTATGTCCGATTTTCGAAACTTACCGACCGTTCATGTGACCTAATTGAGATCGCTAGTGGTCACTTTCGTGTCCGTGCGTGACGGATAGTGGGTGCAGTCAGGCTCGGGTCAAGGGTTAACGCGCAGGGGTGCGCGCCGAAACCACGAGCGCGGACGGCACAACGGAAGCGGCGTCAGCCGACCGTGGTGCTCTCCTCGTTGGAAAGTCGATTTCAGGAGGCATCCCCCATGCGCGGTGCAACCCAGACCAAGTGGATCGTCGCGGCGACCGCTATCGCCCTCGCGGCGACCGCTTGCAGCACCAGCTCGAAGAGCAGTGACAAGGCCTCTTCCGGCGGCGGCACCATCGCCGTCCAGCTCGGCGAGCCGCAGCACGGTCTGGTTCCCCAGAACACCGCGGAGTCCGAGGGTGCCGAGGTTCTCGGTGCCGTCTTCGCCGGCCTGGTCGAGTACGACAACAAGACCAACGAG
This sequence comes from Kitasatospora sp. NPDC022856, assembly GCF_055561235.1. Taxonomy (NCBI): domain Bacteria; kingdom Bacillati; phylum Actinomycetota; class Actinomycetes; order Kitasatosporales; family Streptomycetaceae; genus Kitasatospora; species Kitasatospora sp. NPDC022856. The sequence goes on from NZ_JBVHHE010000003.1 coordinate 47,364, forward strand.
CCGAAGCTGCGCGTCGCCGAGTCGATCGAGAGCGCCGACAGCAAGCTCTGGACGATCAAGCTGAAGGACGGCTACACCTTCCACAACGGTGAGAAGGTGACCGCCCAGTCGTTCGTCGACGCCTGGAACTGGGGCGCCAACCAGGACAACGCGGCCGAGGGCCTGCCGTTCTTCGCCAAGATCGAGGGCTCCGAGGACCTGGCCCCGGGCAAGGACAAGAAGCCGACCACCGACAAGCTCAAGGGCCTGACGGTCGTCGACGACAAGACCTTCACGGTCTCCCTGACGCAGCCGTTCTCCCAGTTCAAGACCATGCTGGGCTACAACGCGTTCTACCCGCTGCCCAAGGCGTTCTTCACCGACCCGAAGACGTTCGCCGACAAGCCGATCGGCAACGGCCCGTTCGAGATGGACGGCGCCTGGGAGCACAACAAGCAGATCAAGGTCAAGCGCTACGAGAACTTCCCTGCCTCGGACGGCAAGGCGAAGCTCCAGGGCGTCACCTTCAAGATCTACGACAACCTGGACACCGCGTACAACGACCTGCGCGCCGACAACATCCAGGCCACCGACAAGCTGCCGATCTCGGCCCTGTCGAGCGTCAAGGGCGAGTTCGGCGACCGCTACATCTACAAGCCGGAGTCCGGCGTCGGCTACATCGGCTTCCCGATCGCCACCAACCCGGCCACCTACGGCAAGCCGGAGATCCGCAAGGCGATCTCGATGGCGATCGACCGCGAGGCGATCACCAAGACGATCTTCTCGGGCACCCGCGTCCCGGCCGACGACTTCATCAACCCGCTGATCCCGGGTTACCGCAAGGGCGCCATGGGCGACGCGGCGAAGTACGACCCGGCCAAGGCCAAGGCGCTCTTCGACCAGGCCGGCGGTGTTCCCGGCAACACCATCGAGCTGGGCTACAACGCCGACGGTGGCCACAAGGAGTGGATCGAGGCCGTCGCGAACCAGCTGAAGAAGAACCTGGGCATCGAGGTCACCACCAAGCCGTTCGAGAAGTTCGGCAAGATCCTCGACGCGCTGGGCGAGAAGCAGTACTCGGGCGCCTTCCGCATGGCGTGGTCGATGGACTACCCGTCGATCGAGAACTACCTCCGTCCGATCTTCTCCAAGGTCGCGATCGAGAACGGCTCGAACTACGGCGGCTACGTCAACGACAAGTTCGAGGACCTGCTGAACCAGGCCGACCAGGCGAAGACCCAGGACGAGGGCCAGAAGCTGTACCAGCAGGCCGACGACATCCTGGTGCAGGACCTGCCGTACATCCCGGTGTACACCTACATGTCCTCCGCCGCGTACAGCAAGAAGATCAAGAACTTCGACACCGACGCCCAGGGCCGTATGAACCTGGACGAGGTCGAGCTCGCCGGCTGATCCGGTAGTCAGACGAACGGGGGCGGGCGGACCGGACTACAGTCCCGGTCCTCCCGCCTCCCTTCCTTGCTTGAAAGTGTGGAGGTCTGATGGGCCGCTATGTCATCCGCCGACTGATACAGGCAATCCCTGTGCTGATCGGTGCGACGTTCCTGATCTACTGGCTGGTGTTCTTCCTGCCCGGCGACCCGGTGCAGGCGCTGGCCGGTGAGAAGCGGGCCGACCCGCTCGTGGCGGAGATGATCCGCCAGAAGTACCACCTGAACGACCCCTTCCTGCTGCAGTACTGGAACTACATCTCAGGGGTCTTCAAGGGGGACCTCGGCGAGAGCCTGACCGGTCGCTCCGTTGCCGACATGATCAGCGAGGCGTTCCCGTACACCGTCAACCTCGCCCTGGTCGCCTTCATCATCGAAGCGGTCATGGGTGTGCTGGCGGGTGTCATGGCGGCCCTGCGCAAGGGCAAGTTCATCGACCAGCTGGTGCTCATCAGCACCCTGTTCGTGATTTCCATCCCGGTCTTCGTCACCGGCTTCGTGCTCCAGCTGGTGCTGGGCGTGAAGCTCAAGAACGACTACGGCATCGACTTCTTCCCGGTCTCCTTCAACGAGGAGGACGGACTGCGGGCCTACCTGCTGCCGGCCTTCGTGCTGGCGTCGACTTCGCTCGCGTACGTCGCCCGACTGACCCGCACCAGCCTGATGGAGACGATGCGCGCGGACTACGTCCGCACCGCGGTCGCCAAGGGTCTGAAGCGCCGTCGGGTGATCGGCCGCCACGCCCTGCGCAACGCGCTGATCCCGATCGTCACCTTCCTCGGTGCCGACCTCGGCGGTCTGATGGGTGGCGCGGTCATCACCGAGAAGATCTTCAACATGCACGGCATCGGTGGCCTGCTGGCCCAGTCCGTGTACCAGAAGCAGGGCACGGTCATCGTGGGTGTGGTCACCCTGCTGGTGATGATCTACCTGATCACCACCCTGCTCGTGGACCTGCTGTACGCCGTGCTCGACCCGAGGATCCGCTATGAGTGACACCATCACCGTGGGCAGCGAGGCGCCCGAGGACAAGACCCCGAAGGCCGCGCCGGAGAAGAAGCAGAAGCCCGAGCGCGTCGCCAGCCTCTGGACCGACGCGCTGCGCGACCTGCGCCGCAACCCGGTCTTCATCATCGGCGCGGTGCTCGTCTCCGCCCTGCTGGTGATCGCGGCCGTCCCGCAGCTGTTCACCGACGGCAGCCCGCTCGCGGGCGGCGCGTGCGACCTGGCCAACTCCCTGAAGCGCCCGAGCGCCGAGCACTGGTTCGGCTTCGACGTGCAGGGCTGTGACGTCTACACCCGCACCGTCTGGGGCGCCCGCAACTCGATCATCGTCGGTGTGCTCACCACCACCGTGGTGACCCTGATCGGCTCCCTGCTCGGCCTGCTGGCCGGCTGGGTCGGCGGCATCACCGACAGCATCCTGTCGCGCTTCACCGAGATCTTCTTCTCCATCCCGCTGCTGCTCGGCGGCATGCTGATCATGTCGATGCTCGGCAAGGGCAACGCCTACACCGTCTCCGTCGTGATGGCCGCACTCGGCTGGCCGCAGATCTTCCGCATCATGCGTGCGTCGGTCATCTCGAACAAGCACAACGACTACGTGATGGCGGCCAAGGCGCTCGGCGCCGGCAGCTTCCGGATCACCTTCCGGCACATCCTGCCGAACGCCATCGCGCCGGTGATCGTGGTCTCCGCGATCAGCCTGGGTGTGTACATCGGTGCCGAGGCCGCCCTGTCCTACCTGGGCATCGGTGTCCAGTCCCCGGAGATCTCCTGGGGCCTGATGATCAGCGACGCCCAGCCCCGCTTCCTGACCGCCCCGCACGTGCTGCTCTTCCCGTCCGCGGTGCTGAGCGTCACGGTGCTGGCGTTCATCATGCTCGGCGACGCGGTGCGCGACGCCCTCGACCCGAAGCTCCGCTGAGAGAAGAGGTGACGACCCGATGACCACCGTGATCGAGAAGAACCAGAAGAGCGGCCGCCTCGAAATCGGCACCCCGCTGCTGGAGGTCCGTGACCTCCACGTGGAGTTCCACACCCGGGACGGCGTCGCCAAGGCCGTGAACGGCGTCAACTACTCCGTTTCCGCCGGTGAGACCCTGGCGGTGCTGGGTGAGTCCGGCTCCGGCAAGTCGGTGACCGCCCAGACCATCATGGGCATCCTGGACATGCCGCCCGGCAAGATCAGCCAGGGCCAGATCCTCTTCCGCGGCGAGGACATGCTCGCCATGAAGGAGGAGCAGCGCCGGCTGATCCGCGGCCAGAAGATCGCGATGATCTTCCAGGACGCGCTCTCCTCGCTGAACCCCGTGATGACCGTGGGCGACCAGCTCGGCGAGATGTTCCGGGTGCACAAGGGCATGTCCAAGAAGGACGCCCGGGCCAAGGCCGTCGAGCTGATGGAGCGGGTGCGCATCCCCGCCGCCAAGCAGCGCGTCGGTGACTACCCGCACCAGTTCTCCGGCGGCATGCGCCAGCGCATCATGATCGCGATGGCGCTCTCCATGGAGCCCGACCTGATCATCGCCGACGAGCCCACCACCGCCCTGGACGTCACCGTCCAGGCCCAGGTGATGGACCTCCTCGCGGAGCTGCAGGCCGAGTACAACATGGGCCTGATCCTGATCACCCACGACCTCGGCGTGGTCGCCGATGTCGCGGACAAGATCGCCGTGATGTACGCCGGCCGGATCGTCGAGACCGCCCCGGTCCACGACCTGTACGCCAACCCCGCGCACCCGTACACCAAGGGCCTGCTCCGCTCCATCCCGCGCCTGGACCAGAAGGGCCAGGAGCTGTACGCGATCAAGGGCCTGCCCCCGAACCTGCTGAAGGTCCCGGCCGGCTGCGCGTTCAACCCCCGCTGTGACGTCGCCACCGACCGGTGCCGCACGGAGATCCCGAAGCTGCACCAGGTGACCGACAAGGACGGCACGGAGCTCACCGGCCGCCGCAGCGCGTGCCACCTCTGGAAGGAGACCCTCCATGGCTGAGCCCATCCTGGAGGTCAAGGACCTGGTCAAGCACTACCCGCTGACCCAGGGCATCCTCTTCAAGAAGCAGGTCGGCGCGGTCAAGGCGGTCGACGGCATCTCCTTCGACCTGATGAAGGGCGAGACGCTCGGCATCGTCGGCGAGTCCGGCTGTGGCAAGTCCACGCTGGCCAAGGTGCTGATGAACCTGGAGCGGGCCACCTCCGGCCAGGTGCTGTTCAAGGGCGAGGACATCTCCAAGCTGTCCGGCTCCGCCCTGAAGGCGGTCCGCCGGAACATCCAGATGGTGTTCCAGGACCCGTACACCTCGCTCAACCCGCGCATGACGGTCGGCGACATCATCGGCGAGCCCTTCGAGATCCACCCCGAGGTGGCTCCCAAGGGCGACCGCCGCAAGGCCGTCCAGGACCTGCTGGACGTCGTCGGCCTGAACCCGGAGTACATCAACCGGTACCCGCACCAGTTCTCCGGCGGCCAGCGCCAGCGCATCGGCATCGCCCGCGGCCTCGCGCTCAAGCCCGAGATCATCATCTGCGACGAGCCGGTCTCCGCCCTGGACGTCTCCGTCCAGGCGCAGGTGATCAACCTGCTGGACCAGCTGCAGAGCGAGTTCGAGCTCTCGTACATGTTCATCGCGCACGACCTCTCGATCGTCCGGCACATCTCCGACCGCGTCGGCGTGATGTACCTCGGCAAGATGGTCGAGATCGGCACGGACGAGGCGATCTACGAGAACGCCACGCACCCGTACACCCAGGCGCTGCTCTCCGCGGTGCCGGTGCCGGACCCGACGGCGCGCGAGTCCCGGGACCGGATCATCCTGACCGGCGACATCCCCTCGCCGGCCAACCCGCCGTCCGGCTGCCGGTTCCGCACCCGCTGCTGGAAGGCGGAGGAGCGCTGCGCCACCGAGGTCCCGCTGCTGGCGGTGCCCAGCACGCTCAGCGGTGCGGCGGCCCACGAGTCGGCCTGCCACTTCGCCGAGGTCCGGGAGACGGCCGCCGCCGTCTGATCCCCGAGGCGTTCCCCGGAAGGGCCCGCGGCTGTCGAAGCCGCGGGCCCTTCCGGCGTTTCGCGCTCCTGCGGCGGCGTCAACCCCGGGCGGGGTCCGCTGCACCCGTCCGGGGGTACCTGGCTCGCGCCGCCGGGCCACCGCGCTTCTCATGGGGTGTGATGCGACACACACCTTGAGGAGGGACCTCCATGCCCGCAGCCACTCGCGCTCGATGGGTCCTCGCCGCTGCGACATCTGTGGCCCTGGTGGCCAGTGGGTGCAGCAGTAGCGGCGGAGGCAGTAGTTCGTCGGACAGCGGCAAGACCTTCAGCTACCAGAGCAGTGAGCCGCAGAACCCCTTGCAGCCCGCGAACGCGAACGAGACCGGCGGCGGCCGCATCCTGCAGAACCTGTTCAAGGGGCTGGTGGACTACGACCCCAGCAACGCGAAGATCCGGATGCAGGTCGCGGACTCGATCGAGACCAGCGACTCGCAGACCTTCAACGTCACCCTGAAGACCGGCTGGACGTTCCACGACGGCACCCCGGTCACCTCGAAGAACTTCGTCGACGCCTGGAACTGGGGCGCGACCACCAGCAACAACCAGATCAACAGCTCCTGGTTCTCGGACATCGAGGGCTACCAGGACGTCCACCCGGCCAGCGGCCAGCCGACCGCCACCGCGATGTCCGGCCTGACCGTCGTGGACGACACGCACTTCACCATCAAGCTGCACACCAAGGTCTCGTACTTCGAGTACAAGCTGGGCTACATCGCCTTCTCCCCGCTGCCGACCGCCTTCTTCAGCGACCCGACCGGGTTCGGGCAGAAGCCGGTGGGCAACGGCGCCTACCAGTTCGTCAGCTGGAGCCACAACCAGCAGGTGGTGACCAAGGCGTACCCGAACTACCAGGGCGTGGACAAGCCGAAGAACGGCGGCATCGTCTTCAAGATGTACAACACGTCCGAGGCCGCCTACGCGGACCTGCAGTCCAACAACCTCGACGTGATGGACCAGGTGCCGCCGTCCGCGCTGGCGACGTACAAGAGCGACCTGGGAGACCGGGCGATCGACTCGCCGCAGGGCGCGATCCAGAACATCGGCTTCACGCTCTACCAGCCGGACTGGGCCGGCCCGGACAAGGCGAAGGTCCGTCAGGGGCTGTCGATGGCGATCGACCGCGACACCATCACGAAGACCGTGCTGCAGGGCTCGCGCAAGCCGGCCTCCGCGTGGGTCGCCGAGGGCGTCGAGGGCTACAAGGCCGGCCAGTGCGGCGACAACTGCACCTTCGACGCCACCAAGGCCAAGCAGCTGATCGCCGAGGGCGGCGGCGTCCCCGGCAACAAGCTGACGATCACCTACAACGCCGACGGCGGCCACAAGGAGTGGGTCGACGCGGTCTGCAACTCGATCCGGCAGAGCACCGGCGTGGACTGCGTGGGTGACCCGAAGCCCGACTTCAAGACCGCCCGCGCGGCGATCACCGGGCACCAGATCAACGGCGCCTTCCGCACCGGCTGGGTGCAGGACTACCCGCTGAACGCCAACTTCATGGCCGACGTCTACCGCACCGGCGCCGCGTCCAACGACTTCGGCTACAGCAGCCCGCAGTTCGACCAGCTGGCCACCGAGGCGGACCAGGCGGCCAGCGTGGCGGACACCGTGACGGGCTACCAGAAGGCGGAGACGGTGCTGGCGAACGACATGCCGGCCATCCCGCTCTGGTACTACCGCACCAACTCGGGCTACTCGGCGAACGTCCAGAACGTGAAGTTCGACTCCTTCGGCAACCCGGCCTGGACCCAGGTCGAGGTCAAGGGCTGATCCAGCCCCTCGCGCCGGCCCCGCCCTCCCCGCACGGAGGGCGGGGCCCGGGCACTCGACCCCCACGCGGCCCTGCGCACCCGGTCACGGGCCGACCAGTCACCTAGGAAGGAGGCTCGGATGGGAAGTTATGTGCTGCGGCGGGTGCTGCAGATGATCCCGGTGTTCTTCGGCTCCACATTCCTGATCTTCCTGATGGTCTACACGCTGCCCGGGGACCCGGTCGCGGCGCTCTTCGGGGACAAGGCCGCGGACCCGGCGGTGGTGGCCAATCTGAAGCACAAGTACTACCTCGACCAGCCGCTGTGGAAGCAGTACCTGCACTACATGGGGAACCTCTTCCAGGGCGACTTCGGGACGAGCTTCACCGGCCGGTCGGTCACCGACATCATGGCGGACGCCTTCCCGGTCACCATCCGGCTGGCGCTGATGGCCTTCGCCTTCGAGCTGATCGTCGGGCTGGCGCTCGGCCTGGTCTCCGGCCTCAGGCGCGGCAGCGTCCAGGACACCCTGGTGCTGGTCCTGACCCTGGTGGTGATCTCGATCCCGGTGTTCGTGCTGGCCTACATCGCCCAGACGATCTTCGCGACCAACCTGGGCTGGGTCACCCCGACCGTGCAGGACTCCAAGGACCTCTCCCAGCTGATCCTGCCCGCGATCGTGCTGGGATCGCTCTCCCTCGCCTACGTCGCCCGGCTCACCCGGACCTCGATCGGGGAGAACCTGCGGGCGGACTACATGCGCACGGCGGTCGCCAAGGGCCTGCCCCGGCGCACCGTCATCACCCGCCACCTGCTCCGCAACTCGCTGATCCCGGTGGTCACCTTCCTCGGGACCGACCTGGGCGCGCTGATGGGCGGTGCGATCGTCACGGAGGGCATCTTCAACGTCCAGGGCATCGGCAACGTGCTGTACCGGGCGATCAACCAGAAGGAGGGCCCCACCGTGGTCGGCATCGTGACCGTCCTGGTGATCGTCTACCTGGTCGCCTCCCTGATCGTCGACCTGCTCTACGCGGTCCTGGACCCGAGGATCCGTTATGCCTGACCTGCATGACGAGGGCGAGTTCAAGCCGCACGCGGCCCCGGGCCTCGACCACCTGGACTACGCCGGCGAGCAGGGCATGGCGGTCGAGCAGGAGACCCTGGTCGAGGGCGATCCGGCCAAGCGGGAGGAGGCCCGCAGCCTGTGGGGCGATGCCTGGCGGGACCTGCGGCGCCGGCCGATCTTCCTGATCTCGGCGGTCCTGATCCTCCTGCTGGTCGTGATGGCGATCTTCCCCTGGGCCTTCACCGACGCCGATCCGCGCAAGGCCGACCTGGTCAACGACTACCTCAAGCGCCCGGACTGGTCGGACTTCTTCGGCGCCGGCTGGTTCGGCTACGACGGCCAGGGCCGGTCCATCTACGCCCGGGTGGTCTACGGGGCCCGCGCCTCGATCACCGTCGGCATCTTCGTGACCCTGGGGGTCACCCTGCTCGGCGGGCTGACCGGGATGGTGGCCGGGTACTTCGGCGGCGCGGTGGACGCCGTGATCTCCCGCGTCGTCGACATCTTCTTCGGTATCCCGCTGCTGCTCGGCGCGCTGGTCCTGCTGGGCGCGTTCTCCGCCCGCACGGTGTGGAGCGTGGTCATCGCCCTCGCGGTGCTCGGCTGGACGCAGATCGCGCGCGTCATGCGCGGGGCCGTCCTGACCGTCAAACAGTCCGACTACGTGGTGGCCGGCCGGGCGCTCGGCGCGAGCACCGGGCGGTTGATGTTCCGGCACATCCTGCCGAACGCGATCGCGCCGGTGATCGTCGTCGCCACGATCGCGCTGGGCGGCTACATCGCGACCGAGGCCACGCTGAGCTTCCTCGGCATCGGCCTGCAGGATCCGACCATCTCCTGGGGCATCGACATCGCCTCCGCCCAGAAGGTCATCCGGACGGCCCCGTACGTGCTGTTCTTCCCGGCCGTGGCGCTCTCGATCACGGTGCTGGCCTTCATCATGCTGGGTGACGCGGTGCGCGACGCCCTCGACCCGAAGCTTCGCTGAGCGAGGGGACTCATCGTGACCACAGCTGTCGACACCGGCAAGCCCCAGCGGGAGACGCCCTACGAGGGGCCGCTGCTGGACGTCCGGGACCTGCACGTGGAGTTCGTCACCCGGGACGGCGTGGCGAAGGCGGTCAACGGGGTCAACTACAGCGTCCGGGCGGGGGAGACCCTGGCGGTGCTGGGGGAGTCCGGTTCGGGCAAGTCGGTGACCGCGCAGGCGATCATGGGCATCCTGGACATGCCCCCGGCCCGCATCCCGCAGGGCGAGATCCGCTTCCGGGGCCGGGACATGTTGACGATGGGCAAGGAGGAGCGCCGGAAGATCCGCGGCCAGAAGATCGCGATGATCTTCCAGGACGCGCTCTCCTCGCTGAACCCGGTGCTGAGCGTGGGCTTCCAGCTCGGCGAGATGTTCCGGGCCCACCACGGGGCATCGCGCAAGGAGGCCAAGGCCAAGGCCGTCGAGCTGATGGACCGGGTGCGCATCCCGGCGGCGAAGGAACGGGTCAACGACTATCCGCACCAGTTCTCCGGCGGCATGCGCCAGCGCATCATGATCGCGATGGCGCTGGCCCTGGAGCCGGACCTGATCATCGCGGACGAGCCGACCACCGCCCTGGACGTGACCGTGCAGGCGCAGGTGATGGACCTGCTGGCCGAGCTGCAGGCCGAGTTCCACATGGGGCTGATCCTGATCACCCACGACCTCGGCGTGGTCGCCGACGTCGCGGACAAGATCGCCGTGATGTACGCGGGCCGGATCGTCGAGACCGCCCCGGTGCACGAGCTGTACGCGCGGCCGGCCCACCCCTACACCAAGGGCCTGCTGGACTCGATCCCGCGGCTGGACCAGAAGGGCCAGGAGCTCTACGCGATCAAGGGGCTGCCGCCCAACCTGCTGCGGATCCCGCCGGGTTGCGCGTTCAACCCGCGCTGCCCGCGCGCCCAGGACATCTGCCGGGCCGAGGTGCCCGAGCTCTTCCAGGTCACCGCGGACGACGGCAGCGAGCTGGCCGGGCGGGGCAGTGCCTGCTTCTTCTGGAAGGAGACCCTCCATGGCTAGCCCGCTCGGGCCCGCGGTGCCCAAGGAGGAGGCGTTCGCGCAGGCCGTGCGGCCCGGCGAACCGATCCTCGAAGTCCGGGACCTGGTCAAGCACTTCCCGCTGACGAGGGGCGTCGTCTTCAAGAAGCAGGTCGGCGCCGTGAAAGCGGTCGACGGGGTCAGCTTCGACCTGATGCAGGGGGAGACGCTCGGAATCGTGGGGGAGTCCGGCTGCGGCAAGTCCACGCTGGCCAAGGTGCTGATGAACCTGGAGCCGGCCACCGGCGGATCGGTGCGCTACAAGGGGGAGGAGATCTCCCGGCTCTCCGGCTCCGCCCTGAAGGCGGTGCGGCGCAACATCCAGATGGTGTTCCAGGACCCGTACACCTCGCTCAACCCGCGGATGACGGTCGGTGACATCATCGGCGAGCCGTACGAGATCCACTCCGAGGTGGCGCCGAAGGGCGACCGGCGCCGGGCCGTCCAGGACCTGCTGGACGTGGTGGGTCTGAACCCGGAGTACATCAACCGGTACCCGCACCAGTTCTCCGGCGGTCAGCGCCAGCGCATCGGCATCGCCCGGGGGCTGGCGCTCAAGCCGGAGGTGATCATCTGTGACGAGCCGGTCTCGGCGCTGGACGTCTCCGTCCAGGCGCAGGTGATCAACCTGCTGGAGCAGCTGCAGGGCGAGTTCAACCTCTCGTACATGTTCATCGCGCACGACCTCTCGATCGTCCGGCACATCTCCGACCGGGTCGGCGTGATGTACCTGGGCAAGATGGTGGAGATCGGCTCCGACCGGGAGATCTACGACCACGCGACGCATCCGTACACCCAGGCACTGCTCTCCGCGGTGCCGGTGCCGGACCCGACGGCGCGCGAGTCCCGGGACCGGATCGTGCTCGTCGGGGACGTGCCGTCGCCGGCCAACCCGCCGTCCGGCTGCCGGTTCCGCACCCGCTGCTGGAAGGCGCGGGACAGGTGCGCCGTGGAGGTGCCGCTGCTGGCCGCCCCGGCCTGGCTGGACGGGCACGCCCGGCACGACTCGGCCTGCCACTTCGCGGCGGAGCGCGGGGGCCCGGACGGCGGGGAGGGCGCGGCGGGCACGCCGGAGCCCCCACCCGAATCCAGTTGACACAGTTGTCCTGACCACGCACCAAGGGCGCGTCCTCCCTCCGGAGGGCGCGCCCTTGCGTTGTCCTGCGGAAACGCCGGAATTCCCGGCCCGAAAATGATCATTACGCTCCGTAAAGCATCGAATACCGGACCTTATTGTTCGTTATCCGGAAACCGGAACGCGGCATTCCAGGTTCGATATGCCGGAATTTGGCGAGCATTGTCATGACTTGGTCTGAGCATGTAATTGAAAAGAGATGTGAGGCGGATTCCGCCGGAGGGGTCGGGTGATCGATAGTTGCTCTGCGCGTATCAGTGGTCACCTCGCCAACTGTGCGGATCGGCCCTGAGATGTCGACCCTTGCCATGCCCGGCACACCGACTGGCGAGGCGCCGTTCGTTCGTAAGCCCCTAAATCGAGAGGCACTTGAATGAGGCTCACCAAGACCATGCGTTGGACCGCGCTCGCGGCGTGCACCGCACTCGCGATCTCCGCCTGCAGCACCGGCGGCGACAAGAAGTCCTCCAGCGAGGCGAGCGGCGCCGGGTCGGGCAAGAAGGGTGGCTCGATCAGCGTCGAGCTGGGTGAGCCGCAGCACGGGCTGGTGCCCCAGAACACCTCCGAGTCCGAGGGTGCCGAGGTGCTCAACGCGATCTTCGCGGGCCTGGTCGACTACGACATCAAGGACAACTCGCCCAAGCTCCGGGTCGCCGAGTCGATCGAGAGCCAGGACGCCACCACCTGGACGATCAAGCTGAAGGACGGCTACACCTTCCACAACGGCGAGAAGGTGACCGCCCAGTCCTTCGTCGACGCCTGGAACTACGGCGCCAACCAGGACAACGCGCAGGAGGCCCTGCCGTTCTTCGACAAGATCCTCGGCTCCGACGAGCTGGCCCCCGGCAAGGACAAGAAGCCCACCGCCGACAAGCTCAAGGGCCTCGCGGTCGTCGACGACAAGACCTTCACCGTCACCCTCAAGGCGCCGTTCTCGCAGTTCAAGACGATGCTCGGCTACAACGCGTTCTTCCCGCTCCCGAAGGCGTTCTTCACCGACCCGAAGGCCTTCGAGGACGCGCCGATCGGCAACGGCGCGTTCCAGATCGACGGGAAGTGGGAGCACAACAAGCAGATCAAGGTGAAGCGCTTCGAGAACTTCCCGGCGTCCGACGGAAAGGCCAAGCTGGATTCCGTCACGTTCAAGATTTACGACAAGCTGGACACCGCGTACAACGATCTGCGAGCGGACAACATCCAGATCACCGACAAGCTGCCGATCTCGGCGATGGCGACCGTCGCCCAGGAGTTCGGCGACCGCTACATCTACAAGCCGGATTCCGGCGTCGGTTACCTCGGATTCCCGATCTCGACGAATCCGGCATTCGCCAGTCCGGACCTCCGCAAGGCGATCTCGATGGCGATAGACCGGGAATCGATCACCAAGACCATCTTCTCGGGCACCCGCAAGCCCGCCGACGACTTCATCAACCCGATCATTCCCGGGTACCGCCAGGGCGCGCTCGGCGACGCCGCGAAGTACGACCCCGCGAAGGCCAAGGCGCTCTTCGCCCAGGCCGGCGGCCTGCCCGGCAACACGCTGGAGATCGGCTACAACGCCGACGGCGGCCACAAGGAGTGGATCGAGGCCGTCGGCAACCAGCTCAAGGCGAACCTCGGGATCGAGGTCACCTTCAAGCCGTTCGAGAAGTTCGGCGCGATCCTCACCGCGCTGGGCGAGCACAAGTACTCCGGCGCCTTCCGGATGGCCTGGTCGATGGACTACCCGTCGATCGAGAACTACCTGCGGCCGATCTTCTCCAAGGTCGCCATCGACAACGGGTCCAACTACGGCGGCTACGTCAACGAGGAGTTCGAGGCCCTGCTGTCCAAGGCGGACGCGGCCAAGACCGACGCCGAGGGCATCAAGCTCTACCAGCAGGCCGACGACATCCTGGTCAAGGACCTGCCGTACATCCCGGTCTACACCTACATGTCCTCCGCGGCGTACACCAAGACCGTCAAGAACGTGAACGTCAACGCCCAGGGACAGATGGACCTGGCCAACGTCGAACTGGCCTGACCGACATCCAGCTGACCGGCACGCCGGGACGGGTGGCGCGGGCAACCCCCGTGCCGCCCGTCCCGGGCGTGCCCCGAACCACGAGGAGGCCGCATGGGCCGCTATGTGGTCCGCCGGATCATCCAGGCCATACCTGTGATCCTCGGCGCGACGTTCCTGATCTACGCACTGGTCTTCCTGCTGCCTGGCGACCCCATCACGGCACTGGCCGGTGAGAAACGGCAGGACCCTGCCGTCGTCGCGGTCCTGCGGGACCGCTACCACCTGGACGACCCGTTCTTCATCCAGTACTGGGACTACCTGGTCGGCCTGTTCAAGGGCGACTTCGGGGAGGACTACCGCGGCAACGAGGTCGTGGACGTCATGAAGACGGCGTTCCCGTACACCATCAACCTGGCGGTGACCGCGCTGGTCATCGAGATGGTGGTGGGTGTCACCGCAGGTGTGATCGCCGCCCTGCGCCGCGGCAAGTTCATCGACAACGTGGTGCTGATCTCGACCCTGATGGTCATCTCGATCCCGGTCTTCGTGATCGGCTTCGTGCTGCAACTGGTGCTCGGGGTGAAGCTCAACACCGATTACGGCATCGACTTCTTCCCGGTCTCGTTCAACGAGGACGCCGGCTTCCGGTCCTATCTGCTACCGGCCTACGTCCTCGCCTCCACCTCGCTGGCGTACATCGCGCGGCTCACCCGGACCAGCCTGATCGAGGTGATGCGGGCGGACTACGTCCGCACGGCGGTCGCCAAGGGCCTCAGCCCGCTGCGGGTGGTCGTCCGGCACGGCCTGCGCAACGCGCTGATCCCGATCGTCACCTTCCTGGGCATGGACCTCGGCGGGCTGATGGGCGGCGCGGTCATCACCGAGGGCATCTTCAACATCCCCGGAGTCGGACACCAGCTCTTCCAGTCCGTCTACCTGCGCGAACGCACCATCGTGGTGGGCATCGTGAGCGCCCTGGTGCTCGTCTACCTGTTCGCCAACCTGGTGGTCGACCTGCTGTACGCCGTTCTGGACCCGAGGATCCGCTATGAGTGAGCCGACGAAGAGCGAGGACACCAAGGTGGCGATCCCCGAGCAGCCCGGCTCCGCGGCGCCCGGGACCGCGGTGCTCACCAAGGACGCCGAGGCCGGCCGGACCGGCAACGAGCGGGTGGCCAGCCTCTGGACCGACGCCTGGTACGACCTGCGGCGCAATCCGCTGTTCCTGATCGGCGGGTTCCTGGCGCTGTTCATGGTGGCGCTCGCCGTCGCCCCGAGCCTGTTCACCGACGGGGACCCGACCTCGGCGGGCTTCTGCAACCTGTCCGACTCGCTGAAGCGGCCCAGCGCCGACCACTGGTTCGGCTTCGACGTCCAGGGCTGCGACATCTACACCCGCACCGTCTGGGGCGCCCGCAACTCGATCATCGTCGGCATCCTGACCACCTCGCTGGTGGTCGCCGTCGGCGGCACGCTGGGCCTCTGGGCAGGCTGGATCGGCGGGATCTGGGACAGCCTGCTCTCCCGGGTCACCGAGATCTTCTTCGCCATCCCGCTGCTGCTCGGCGGCATGCTGATCATGTCCACCTGGGGCAAGGGCAACGCCTGGACCGTCTCCGCGGTGATGGCCGTCCTCGGCTGGCCGCAGATCTACCGGCTGATGCGCTCGGCGGTGCTCTCCAACAAGCACAACGACTACGTGGTCGCGGCCAAGGCGCTCGGCGCCGGCACCGGGCGGATCGTCTCCCGGCACATCCTGCCGAACGCGGTCGCCCCGGTGATCGTGGTCTCGACCATCAACCTGGGCGTCTACATCGGTGCCGAGGCCGCGCTCTCGTACCTCGGCATCGGCATCCAGTCCCCGGCGATCTCCTGGGGCCTGATGATCAGCGACGCGCAGTCCCGCTTCCTGACCGCGCCGCACGTGCTGCTCTTCCCGGCCGCGGTGCTGAGCATCACCGTGCTGGCGTTCATCATGCTCGGCGACGCGGTACGCGACGCCCTCGACCCGAAGCTGCGCTGAGGAGGGCCGCGGACGATGAGTGACACGACGAAGCTGTCGAAGCAGTCGAAGGACGGCACCCCGCGCCGGGACGCCGTGGAGGTGATCGGCGGCGGCCGGGAGAACCTGGTGCCCGGAACGCCGCTCCTGGAGGTCGACGACCTGCACATCGAGTTCCACACCCGGGACGGCGTGGCCAAGGCCGTCAACGGCGTGAGCTACTCGGTGTCGGCCGGGGAGACCCTGGCGGTGCTGGGGGAGTCCGGCTCGGGCAAGTCGGTGACCGCGCAGGCGATCATGGGCATCCTGGACATGCCCCCGGGGAAGATCACCGCCGGCTCGATCCGGTTCCGGGGCGAGGACCTGCTCACCATGAGCCCCAAGGCCCGGCGGGCGGTCCGCGGCCGGAAGATCGCGATGATCTTCCAGGACGCGCTCTCCTCGCTGAACCCGGTGCTGAGCGTGGGCTACCAGCTGGGCGAGATGTTCCGGGTGCACCAGGGGGCCTCCCGCAAGGAGGCCAAGGAGCGGGCCGTCGAGCTGATGGAGCGGGTGCGCATCCCCGCCGCCAGGCAGCGCGTCGGCGACTACCCGCACCAGTTCTCCGGCGGCATGCGCCAGCGCATCATGATCGCGATGGCGCTGGCCCTGGAACCGGACCTGATCATCGCGGACGAGCCGACCACCGCCCTGGACGTCACGGTCCAGGCCCAGGTGATGGACCTGCTGGCCGAGCTGCAGGCCGAGTTCAACATGGGCCTGATCCTGATCACCCACGACCTCGGCGTGGTCGCCGACGTCGCGGACAAGATCGCCGTGATGTACGCGGGCCGGATCGTCGAGACCGCCCCCGTGCACGAGCTGTACGCGCGGCCGGCCCACCCCTACACCAAGGGCCTGCTCCGGTCGATTCCCCGGCTGGACCAGAAGGGCCAGAACCTCTACGCCATCCAGGGCCTGCCGCCGAGCCTGCTGCGGATCCCCGAGGGCTGCGCGTTCAACCCGCGCTGCGACCGGGCGGCGGACCGCTGCCGCAGCGAACTCCCGCGGCTGGTGCCGGTGCTGGACTCCGACGGGGCCGATCTGCCGGGCCGCCGCAGCGCCTGCCACTTCTGGAAGGAGACCCTCCATGGCTGAGCCCATCCTGGAGGTCAGGGACCTGGTCAAGTACTACCCGCTGACCCAGGGCATCGTCTTCAAGAAGCAGGTCGGCGCGGTGAAGGCGGTCGACGGCATCTCCTTCGAGCTGATGAAGGGCGAGACGCTCGGCATCGTCGGCGAGTCCGGCTGCGGCAAGTCCACGCTGGCCAAGGTGCTGATGAACCTGGAGCGTGCCACCTCCGGCCAGGTGCTGTTCAAGGGCCAGGACATCACCCGGCTCTCCGGCGCCGGGCTGAAGGCGGTGCGGCGCAACATCCAGATGGTGTTCCAGGACCCGTACACCTCGCTCAACCCGCGGATGACGGTCGGTGACATCATCGGCGAGCCCTTCGAGATCCACCCGGAGGTTGCGCCGAAGGGCGACCGGCGCCGGGCCGTCCAGGACCTGCTGGACGTGGTGGGTCTGAACCCGGAGTACATCAACCGGTACCCGCACCAGTTCTCCGGCGGTCAGCGCCAGCGCATCGGCATCGCCCGGGGGCTGGCGCTCAAGCCGGAGTTGATCATCTGCGACGAGCCGGTCTCCGCCCTGGACGTCTCCGTCCAGGCGCAGGTGATCAACCTGCTGGAGCAGCTGCAGAGCGAGTTCGAGCTCTCGTACATGTTCATCGCGCACGACCTCTCGATCGTCCGGCACATCTCCGACCGCGTCGGCGTGATGTACCTCGGCAAGATGGTCGAGATCGGCACGGAGGACGAGATCTACTCGCACCCGACCCACCCGTACACCCAGGCGCTGCTCTCCGCGGTGCCGGTGCCGGACCCGACCGGGCGGGAGCAGCGCGAGCGCATCCTGCTCACCGGCGACCTGCCGTCGCCGGCCAACCCGCCGTCCGGCTGCCGGTTCCGCACCCGCTGCTGGAAGGCGGAGGAGCGCTGCGCCACCGAGGTCCCGCTGCTGGCGGTGCCCGGCACGCTCAGCGGTCCGGCGGCGCACGACTCGGCGTGCCACTTCGCCGAGGTCCGGGACGTGATCGGCGCGGGCTGAACCGGTCGGCGGGCCGGGCCCCGGGGCGTGCTCCCCGGGGCCCGGCCCGCCCGGCCGTTCACCGCTGGAAGGCGACGTCCTCCCAGACGATGTCGGACAGGCCCTGCGCGCCGATGTTGGCCAGGTCGGCGCGGGCGCCGTACAGCTGCGGGCGCTGGTAGAGCGGCAGCACCCCGGCCACCTTCCACAGCTCGCCGTCGGCCTGGTTGATGGCCTCGAAGGCGGTGGCCGCGTCGGTCGCGGCGGCGGCCCGGTCGAGGGCGGCGTCGGCGGTGGCACTACCGGCCAGGGAGTGGTTCGTGCCGCCGTTCTGGACGAAGTTGGCCCGGTTGCCGCTGGCGGGGAAGGGCGTGCCGAGCAGCGAGTAGGCGGCGATGTCGAAGTCGTGGCGGTTGACGTACTTGTCGAAGTACTCGTTGGCGGCGGCGGTCACCGTGGTGACCTTGACGCCGACGTCCTTGAGCATCCGGGTGGTCACGGCGGCCTCGTTCTGGGCCTGGGTGACCCCGGCCGGGATCACCATCCGCAGGTTGAGCTCCCGGCCGTCCTTCTTGCGGACGTCGCCGTCGAGCTTCCAGCCCGCCGCGTCCAGCTTGCGGACGGCGTCGGCCGGGTCGAACCGGCTCAGGCCGAGCGAGTTGTCCCGGTAGGCGTTCTGGTTGGCCACCAGCAGGTGGTTGTTGAGGGTGACGGTGGGCCAGTCCAGGCCGCTGAGGTCGGAGCGGGTGATGGCGTCCCGGTTGATCGCCTGGAACAGGGCCTGCCGGACGGCCGGGTCGGTCAGCAGGGGGCTGTGGCTGTTCAGCGTGAACTGGCGGAAGTCGGGCCCGCCGGCGCGGCGCACGGCGGCGCCCTTGGTGCTCCTGATGAGCTGGTAGCCGGCCACGTCGGGGCCGTTGTTGAAGAAGTCGATCTCACCCTTGGCGAAGGCGGCGGCCATCGTGTTGGGCACCATGGCACGGAAGACGATCCGGTCCAGCAGCGGCTTCTCGCCCCACCACCCGGGGTCGGCGACCAGGGTGACCGTCTGCGCGGCCCGGTCCAGCTTCTCCACCTTGAACGGGCCCGCGGTGACCGGTATCGCGTCCAGGTAGGCGGAGTTGAACAGGTCCGCGGTGGCGATCCGGCTCGCGGGCAGTAGCGGGGCGTTGGCGGCGCCGTTGAACATCGACTGCCACTCGGAGAACGGCTTGTCGAAGGTCATCACGGCCTGGAAGTCGTCCCGGCCCCGCTCGACCGACGAGACCAGCTCGAAACCGGTGCTGCTGGAGGCCTTGAAGGCGGGGTCCTTCCCGTTCAGGGCGTGCCAGTTGGCCGCGATGTCGCGCCAGGTGAGCGGGGTGCCGTCGGACCACCTCGCCTTCGGGTTGAGCGTCCAGGTGACGACCTGGTGGCCGTCCCGGAGCTCGGACCGGGCGTCCTGGAGGTAGGCCGGGTTGATGCTCTGGGTGCCGGCCGCGTCGGAGCGGAAGAAGGTCGGCAGCAGCGGCTTGGTGACGGTGACCGTGGAGGACTCGCTGCCGTCGGTGTGGATCGGCGACCACTGGGTGGAGTACTGCGCGACCGCGACCCGCAGGGTGCCGCCCGGGCGGAGCTCGGCACGGTCGTGCGGATTGATGTCGACCGCGGTGAGCTTGGGCGATTCGAGCGGGGTCGGGGCGTCCTGGGCGCCGCCGGTGCCGGAGCCGCAGGCGCAGAGGGTCAGCGAGAGCGAGACGGCGGTGAGGCCGGCGAGCAGGGCCGTGCGGTGCGAGGTGAGGCGGCCCATGATGCTGCTCCCGGTGCGGATGTGAAGGACGTGACGGAGGGTACGGCGTCACATCTTGATGACCGGGGTGGTGAGTTGTCGAGGGGCGGGCCCGGATCCGGGCCCGCCCCTCGGTCGTTCGTCCACTCGCCGTGCGCCCGGGGCCGGTGGGCCGGCCCGGGCGGTGGGAGGCTCCGCTCAGGCGACGGTGAACTTGACCGTGCGCTCCTTGTCGCCGGTCTTGTCCAGCACCGAGGTGATGGCGTCGGCGACGTCCTGCGGAGTGATCGCGGCGGTCTGCCCGTTCTTCTTGATCTTCAGCTTGTCGAACACCGTGCCCAACTGGCCGGCGAGCGCGTCCAGGTCCCACTTGGGCACGATCTTGCCGGCGGCGTCGGGCACCAGGGTGAGCGTCTTGGGGGCGGTCTTCGGGCCGAAGTCCCAGGTCTTGGCGCCGGCCGTGATGTGGATCTTCCCGTTGACCGCGGACTTGCCGAGGCTGTCCGCGGCGGCCTGCAGGGCCTGCGGCGAGACCTTGGGCTGGGCGGCCGTCACGGTGAGGGCGACCGGCTGCTCGGCCTTGCCGGTGGCGCGGTCGCGGTAGGCCTGCTCGACCTGGTCCACGGCGGACGCGGCGTCGACCGCCTGGCCGGCCTTGCCGGGCACCACGACCGGCTCGCCGGCGTCGCCGAACCTGACGTAGCCCTCCTGGAGGCCCTGCCCGGACCCGGCGGCCAGCCCCTCCAGGGCGGCCTTGAGCTTGGCCCGGTCCACCTTGACCTCCGGCGGCACGGCCTTCTCGTCGCCCTTCAGCGAGGTGATCACGTCGACCGGGCTGTAGGAGTGCTGGGTGAGCCGGTCCACGGTGGCCGTGGTGTCGAAGCTCAACCCGGCGACGGTCGGGTCGAGGTCCATCGCCTGGTCGCCGATCTTCAGCTTGACCGGCTGCTGGCCGGCCTTGCCGACCGTCTCGTCGAGCTGGTGGATCGCCTGGTCGCGGTTGCTGCCGCCGATGTCCGTGCCGAGCACCACGGTGCCCTTGGGGATGTCGGACTGGTTCAGCATCAGGCCGGTGCCGTACGCGGCGGCGCCGAGGAAGAGCACGCCCGCGACGCCGTAGACGCCGAGCTTGACGAGCTTCTTGCCGCGGCTCGGCCGGGCCTTGCCGGTGGCCGCCTTGGGGGCCTGCGGCGCGGCGGGCGCCGGCTGCTTCGGGGCGGGAGCGGTACCGGCCTCGGCTTCCGGGCCGCCGGGGTACGGCCGGCCGGGGGCGGCGCTGCCGGGGCCGCCCGGCCGACCGGCCTGCGGGTCGGGCGGGGCCGTCGGCTGGGCGCCGGAGACGCCGGGAACGCCGGGGAAGAGGCCGCCGGGGGCGGCGGAGCCGTACGGCTCCGCGCCGGCCTGGGGGCGCTGGGCGGCGAACGGATCGGCGCCGGCCGGGGCCGAGGCGAACAGGCCGTTCTGCGGGGAGCCGTTCGGCGGGAGGCCGTGCTGGGCCGTGCCGCCGGGCAGGCCGGATATGGCGGCGGGCGGGAGGGCCTCCTCGCGGATCGGCGCGAAGCCGTCCACCGAGGTGTCCTCCGGGTTCGCCGCGTCGGCCGGTCCGGCCATCGGGTGGCCCTGGCCCTGGCCCTGCGGAGCGCGGCGGGCCGCGAACGGGTCCGCGCCGGGGCCCGGGCCGAAGGGGTCGGCGCCGGGGCCGGTGGCGAACGGGTCCGCCGGGGCGTCCTCGTAGACGCCGGCCTCGTCCGCCGGGGCGTCCGGGCCGGCGCCGGTGCCGAACGGCGAGGCGGGTGCGCCGGTCGGGCGCGGGGCGGCGGCCTGCGCCGGTACCGCCCGGCCGTTCGGGCGGGCCGTGTCCGGGCCAGCGGTCCGGGCGGGGCGGGCGGCCTTGGGCCGGGCGCCGTTCGGGCGGGCCTCGGTGCCGGGGGCGGGCGCGGGGCCCGGCGCGAAGGGGTCGGCCGGGGCGTCCGCAGCGCCGGCCGGGACGGCGGCGGGCTCCGCCGGGCCCTTCTTCTGGCGCGGCCGGAACCACGCGCCGGTGGACTCCGACTCGGAGGTCGCGGGCGGGATCTCCCACTCCGGCGGCAGGTTCGGCGGGGTGGCCGTCCGCGCGCCGCCGTCCATCACCCCGAGGACGGGGGAGGCGGACGCGGCGGAGCGGTGCCGGGGTCCGGCCGGCTCGGCGGCGGCCGGCGGGGCCTCCTCGCCCTGGCCGTCCTCGTTCTTGACGGTGCTGCGGACCACCACGGGCGGGATCGGGCGCGAGCCCGGGATGTTGATCCGGACCCGCGTGGTCAGCGTGGTCTCCGTCTTCGGGGCTTCGTCCTCCCCGGCCGACGCGGAGCCCGGGGCGGCACCGGCACCCGCGCGGTCGCCGCCGGGGAAACCCGGTGTGCCGTAGGGCGGGGTGCCCGACGGGTAGGCGTCCGGGCCCGTCCGCCGAGGCGTCGGGTGGGCGTTGTCAGATTCGCGGCTGCTCAATGCTGCTCTGCTCCGGGTTCGCGGGCGGGCCGTGCGGCGCGACCGCGGTTCGTGGTCGCCGGGCCTGGCGGGCGGCGGTGGGGTACGGGCGTTCTGCGGCACCACCATACTGGGAAGAACTGACCGGTGAACCGGTTCGGATAGAACCTGATACGTCCGGTTCCTCCGGTATGAGAGTACGGCTGTGTGGTCCTGACTGCGCGTCGTACGCGGTACCGTACGCGGGCCGCCGGGGCGGTCAGCGAGGTGGGCCGGGCACTCCGGGGAACCAGCTCGTCCGGGTCGGCAGGGTGGCGCAGATCACGCCCAGGATCGAGCCCGCGAACAGCCAGGCGAGCGACGTGGCGTTGGTCCAGAGCACGTTGTCGCCCTCGGGCCGGGGGACCATCACCAGCAGCAGTGCCAGGAACCAGCCGGCCGCCGGCAGTGCGGCGCCGAGCCGGGTGCCGGTCACCCGCAGGCCCGCGTAGAACGTGGCGCCGGTGGCGGCGAGCGCCAGCAGGACTCCCACGGGCGGCCACAAGGCCTGCACAAATGCTCCGCAGACCGAGACCGCGACGCCCAGCAGGAAGAACAGGACATAGGCCGCGATCCGCCCGATCCGCGGGGGCTGCGGCTCGGCCAGCCGCTCGGCGCGGGTGCCGAGGACGGCCGCCGGGATCGAGCGGCGACGGGCCTGCGGGGTGGCGGGCTCGGTCATCGGGCACTCTCCTCGAAGGTGCTGTCCAGGCCGGCGAAGAGGTCGTCCTCCGGCAGCGGCCGTCCGGCCCGGCCGCGGACCAGCTGGTAGTACTCGGTGGCGACCAGCGGCTGGCCGAGGTCGTTGGAGAGCGTGAACCAGTCGCCGTGCACGGTGATCTGGGTGGCGTGGGCGGCCATCGCGGCCGCCTTGCGGTCGGCGTACGCGGCGCCGTCCAGCACGGTGGTGACCACGGCGTCGTCCACCACGCCGGGTACGTCGGAGGGGCTCGCGACGCCGGGCGACGGCGCCTTGGCGGCCGTCTCGGCCAGCCCCCGCTCGATCACCGACCGGGGCATCCGGTTCCAGTACACCTTGGCGATCCGCCAGGCCGGACCCAGGTCGGGCCGGTACGCCGGGTCGGCGGCCAGTTCGTACGCGCGCATCGCCACCCGGTGCGCCTGGATGTGGTCCGGGTGACCGTAGCCGCCGTCCTCGTCGTAGGTGACCAGGACCTGGGGCCGCACCTCGCGGACCACCGCGACCAGGTGGCCGGCCGCCTCGTCCACGTCCGCCCGCCAGAAGCAGCCGGGCACGTCGTTGTCGGGGACGCCCATCATCCCCGAGTCGCGGTAGCGGCCGGGGCCGCCGAGGAAGCGGAAATCGGCGACGCCGACGGCGCGCATGGCGTCGGTCAGCTCGCCGATCCGGTGGGGGCCGAGGGTGTCGTCCCGATCCGCCGTCAGGTGGGCCAGCTCCGGCGGGATCACCTCGCCGCCCTCGCCGAGGGTGCAGGTCACCAGGGTGACCAGGGCGCCCTCGGCGGCGTACCTGGCCATCGTGGCGCCGTTGCCGATCGACTCGTCGTCGGGGTGGGCGTGTACCAGGAGCAGGCGGCGGCCGGTAGTCGCGGTCATGGGAGGAAGCCTAACGACCGCGTGCGGGGGGTCAGAGCTTCAGGCCGTTGATCATTCCGGCGAGGTTGCTGGTGACCTGGCTGATCGACGGCGCGATGGAGCTGGACGCCAGGTAGAAGCCGAGCAGCGCGCAGACGATCGCGTGCCCGAGCTTCAGGCCGGAGCGGCGGATCAGCACCACCACGATGACCAGCATCAGCATGGCTGCGGAGATGGACAAAGCCATGTCGGCTCACACCCCTTCTCGGGTGCGCCACCCCCTCGGGGAGGGCGGCGGTCGGGACCGTGCGGGACTTGCGGTCGGGCGACCGGGGCCCGGGACGGGGCCTGACGATCACTCGTTGAACCAGTCATACCCGATGTGTGAGGGGCGCATTACGTTCAGTGAGGCTGCACGCGCCGGGGCATGGTGGCACAAATGGGGCGCATGGGCCGGTCGGAAGGGGTGTGGACCCCGTTCAGGGGTCCCGGTCGACGATGCTCCGAACGAGTGATCAAAATCCTCCGGGTGGGGGCGGGGGAACGTCATAGGGTCTGGTGCCATGACCTCCCACACCCCTGCGGACACCTTCCCGCGGCAGTACGCGCGCACCCTGCGCTACACCGTCGGCGCCCCCCGGTCCTTCTCCGTCGCATCCGACGGCTCCCGGGTCGTCTTCCTGCGCTCCCTGCCCCGCCCCTCGGCCGGGGAGACCCCCCGCGCCGGCGACCGGGCCAACCGCCTCTGGACCCTCGACACCGCCACCGGCGAGGAGCGGATCGCGGCCGATCCGGTCGCCCTGCTCGGCGGCGGCGAGGAGGACCTCTCCCCGGCCGAGAAGGCCCGCCGCGAGCGCAGCCGCGAGGGCTCGGCCGGCATCGTCGGCTACTCCCTCGACGGCGCCGGCGCGCTGGCCGCCTTCGCCCTCTCCGGCCGCCTCTTCACGGCCGACCTGGTCGCCGGCGGCACCGTCGAACTGCCCGCCGAGGGCCCGGTGGTCGACCCCCGCCTCGCCCCGGACGGCGTCCACGTCGCCTACGCCAACACCGCCGGCGAGCTGCGGCTCACCCGCGCCGACGGGACGGCCGACCGGGCCCTCGCGCAGCCCGACGGCCCGGGCGTGACGTGGGGCCAGGCCGAGTTCATCGCCCAGGAGGAGATGAGCCGCGACCGCGGCTTCTGGTGGTCGCCGCAGAGCGACCGGCTGCTGGTCGAGCGGGCCGACGACACCCCGGTGCGCCGCTGGTGGATCGCCGACCCGGCCAACCCGGGCACCGAGCCCGCCGAGATCGCCTACCCCGCGGCCGGCACCGCCAACGCCGGCGTCGGGCTCTGGCTGATCGGCCTGGACGGCGGCCGGACGGAGGTCCGCTGGGACGACGCGGCCTTCCCGTACCTGGCCCGGGTGCACTGGTCGGCGGGCGGCGTGCCACTGCTGCTCGTCCAGGCCCGCGACCAGCGCAGCCAGCGCATCCTCGGGGTGGACGTCGAGACCGGCGCCACCGAGGTGCTGTTCGAGGAGCACGACGACGCCTGGCTGGAGCTCTTCCAGGGCGTGCCCGCCTGGACGCCGGACGGCAAGCTGGTCCGGATCTCCGACGGCGCGGGCGAGGACGGCGTGCGGGCGCTGGTGATCGGCGACCAGACCGTCACCGGCGCCGACCTGCTGGTGCGCTCGGTGGTGGCGGTGACGGCCGAGGAGGTCTTCTTCACCGCCTCCGGCGGCGCCGGCGAGACCGACCCCGAGCCGGGCTGGATCGCGGTCGGCCGGATCAGCCACGACGGCAAGCGGCTCTCCTGGGAGGCCGCCAACGACCGGCCGTTCACCTCGGTCACGTCGGCGGTGCACGCGGCCGGCATCACCGTGCGGGCCACCGCCGAGCCCGACCTGCCGGGCACGCTGGTGCAGGTCGCCCGGGACCTCCCGGAGGGCGTGGTGGTCGACGTCGTCGCCACCGTCGCGTCCTACGCCGAGACGCCGGTGCTCACCGCGCGCCCGGTGTTCCGCTTCGCGGGCGAGCGCCGCATCCCCGCCGCGGTCTTCCTGCCCACCGGCTACGACCGCGAGCGGGACGGCCTGCTGCCCGTCCTGATGGACCCGTACGGCGGCCCGCACGGGCAGCGCGTCGTCCAGGCGCACAACCCGCACCTCAACTCGCAGTGGTTCGCCGACCAGGGCTTCGCGGTGGTCGTCGCCGACGGGCGCGGCACCCCCGGGCGCGGGCCGGCCTGGGAGAAGTCGATCGCCTTCGACTTCGCCGGCGCGACCCTGGACGACCAGGTGGACGCGGTGCGGGCGCTCGCCGAGGAGTTCCCGCTGGACCTCGGCCGGGTCGCCATCCGCGGCTGGTCGTACGGCGGCTACCTCGCGGCGCTCGCCGTGCTGCGCCGCCCGGACGTCTTCCACGCGGCCGTGGCCGGCGCCCCGGTGACCGAGTGGGAGCTGTACGACACCCACTACACCGAGCGCTACCTGGGCCACCCCGCCGAGCGGCCCGACGTCTACGCGGCCAACTCGCTGACCGGCCACGCGGCCGGGCTGGAGCGCCCGCTGATGATCATCCACGGTCTGGCGGACGACAACGTGGTGGCCGCGCACACCCTGCGGCTCTCCTCGGCGCTGCTCGCGGCCGGCCGGCCGCACACCGTGCTGCCGCTCTCGGGGGTGACGCACATGACCCCGCAGGAGGAGGTCGCGGAGAACCTGCTGCTGCTCCAGGTCGACTTCGTGAAGAAGTCGCTCGGCCTCTGAGGCGGGCGGCTGCGAGGTTCAGCGGAGGGGGCCGTCAGGGCGCCGGGGCCCCGCGGACGAGCGGTGCCGAGGCGCCCTCCGCTCCCCCGGCCGCGGGTGCCCGCACGGGGTCGACGGGCCCGGCCCCGGTGGGGACGCCGGCCCCCGGCACTGACAGACGGCGCGCGACCTGCGGCTTCGGTGGCCGGTACCCGTGACACGGGTACCGGCCACCGGCATGACATCCGTCATGCCGAAGGCACGACGGCGGCCACTGCCGCCGGGCCGGGGCCGCGCGGGACTCTGAGCTGGTGCGAACGACACCAGCAGGGGAGAGGACCGGGTCGATGGGTACCGAGGTGGCCGCCTTCCGGGGCGTGGGCAAGAGCTACGGACGGGTGCGGGCGGTGGACGGGCTCGACCTCGTGCTGCGGCCGGGCGAGACCGTCGCGCTGCTCGGCCCGAACGGCGCCGGCAAGTCCAGCAGCCTCGACCTGCTGCTCGGCCTGCGCGAGCCGGACCGCGGCAGCGTCACGCTGTTCGGCGGCGCCCCGCGCGCCGCGATCGCGGCCGGCCGGGTCGGCGCGATGCTGCAGAGCGGCGGGCTGATGGCGGACGTCAAGGTCCGCGAGCTGGTCGGGCTGGCCTGCGACGTCCACCCGCGCGGCCGGGCCGTCCGGGAGGTGCTCGTCGACGCCGGGATCACCGAGCTGGCCGAGCGGCGGGTCGACAGGCTCTCCGGCGGCCAGGAGCAGCGGGTGCGCTTCGCGCTGGCGATCGCCGGGGCCAACGACCTGATCGTGCTGGACGAGCCCACCACCGGCATGGACGTCTCGGTCCGCCGGTCGTTCTGGGCGAGCATGCGGGCGCAGGCCGACGCCGGGCGCACGGTGCTGTTCGCCACCCACTACCTGGAGGAGGCGGACTCGGTCGCCGACCGCGTCCTCGTGCTGCACCGGGGCCGGCTGATCGCGGACGGCACGTCCGCCGAGATCAAGGCGAAGGCCGGGGCCCGCCGGATCACCTTCGAGCTGCACGACGTGGACGGCCCGTTCGAGGAGGCGGCGCTGCGTCGCCTGCCGGGGGTGCTGGCCCTGGACGTCAGCGGCCGGGTCCCGGGGGTGCGGACCGTCCGGATCCGGACGGCGGACGCCGACGCCGGCGTCGCCGGGCTCTACCGGGCGGGTCTGTACCCGCGCGGGCTGGAGGTGACCGGCCTGGGCCTGGAGCAGGCCTTCCTGACCATCACCGGCGAGCAGGACACCGCCGACACCACCGAGTTCGCGACGGAGGCCGCCCGATGACCACGCTGATCCGGCTGGAGATCACGCGCACCCTGCGCAACAAGCGGTACGTGCTCTTCACGGTGCTCTACCCGGCGCTGATGTACTTCTTCTTCATCCACGCCTACGGCACCGACCAGGTGGCCGGCGGCCTCCCGGTGAAGACCTACTTCATGGTCTCGATGGCCACCTTCGGCGCGGTCGGCGCGGTGCTCACCGGCAGTGCGCAGCGGATCTCGCTGGAGCGCAGGAGCGGCTGGGTGCGCCAGCTGCGGCTGACGGCGCTGCCCGGCCGGGCGTACACCGTCGCCAAGATCGCCGCCGGCGCGGTCACGACGCTGCCCGCGATCCTGGTGGTCTTCGGGGTCGGGGCCGCCCAGGGCGTGCGGATGGGGGCCGCCGAGTGGGCCGGCCTGGCCGTGGCGCTCTGGCTGGGCAGCTTCGTCTTCGCGGCGCTCGGGGTGGCGCTCGGCTACGCGGCGGGGGCGGACTCGGTGCAGACCGTCGTGATGATCACCTACATGGTGATGGCGCTGTTCGGCGGGACGTGGTTCCCGGTGACCGGCACGCTGCGGACGATCGCCCAGGTCAACCCGGTCTACCTGTACAACCGGCTGGCCGGCTTCACCCGGCCCGGACAGTCGCTGGACCTGGTCGCGGTCGGCGGTCTGGCCGGCTTCCTGGTGGTCTTCACCGCGGCCGCGGCCGTGCTGTACCGCCGGGACACCCGGCGGGCATGATGGCCACCATGTCCGACACGCCCCGCACCCACCGCACCGACGAGCCGGAGGCGGGGCCGGTGTCCTTCATGAACGTCCCCGGCGCCACCGTGGAGAACCGGCGGCAGCTGCTGGTCAAGGTCAGCTGGATGCTGCTCTGGATGGTCTACCTGCTCTACCCGGTGGGCGACCTGCTCAAGGACGGGCACTCGCCCGCGGCGACGGTGGCCGGCTGGATCGCCCTGGTGGCGTTCGTCGGCTGCTACGTCAGCCTGGTGGTGTTCCGTTCGATGGCCGGCATGCGGCCGCTGGCCTGCCGGGTGGTGGTCGCGGCGATGATCGTGACGGCGGTCGTCACCTCCTTCGGCCTCGGCACCGCGTGGCTCACGCTCTTCACCTACGCCTCGGTCGCCGTGGCGATCATCGCGCCGGTGCGCTTCGCGCTCGCCGGGGTCGCCGCGATGGCCGGGCTGACCGTCGTGGTCGGGCTGCTCAGCCGCGCCGACCACGGGGACATCCCCACCATCGCGCTCACCGCCTTCCTCTCCGGGGCCGCCATGACCGGGCTGCAGCGCCTGGTCGCGACCATGCGGGAGCTGCGCGAGGCACGGGCCGCCGTCGCCCACCTCGCCGCCTCGGAGGAGCGGCTGCGGATGGCCCGGGACCTGCACGACCTGCTCGGGCACTCGCTGTCGCTGATCACGCTGAAGAGCGAGCTGGCCGGGCGCTTCATGGACGGCGGCAAGGAGGAGGCCGCGCGGGCGCAGGTCGCCGACATCGAGAAGGTGGCCCGGCAGTCGCTGATCGACGTCCGGGAGGCGGTGACCGGCTTCCGCCGGCCCACCCTGCCGGTCGAACTCGCCGCCGCCCGGACGGCGCTGGCGGCCGCGCAGGTCAGCCTGGAGGCGGCGCCGGAGCTGGTGGACGCCTGGCCCGGGCTGGCCAACGAGGAGGCCGGCGCGCTGGCCTGGGCGCTGCGCGAGGCGGTCACCAACATCGTCCGGCACGGCGAGGGGGCCACGGTCTGCACGGTGCGGGCGGACGAGACGTGGGAGGGCGGCGGCGAGCGGTACGCCGTCCTGGAGGTCTGCGACAACGGGGCCGGGCCGGGCAAGTCCGGGCCGGGCAACGGGCTCTCCGGGCTGGAGGAGCGGCTGGCGCTGGTCGGCGGCCGGCTGGAGACCGGCCCGGGCGACCGCGGCCGGGGGTTCCGGCTGCGCGCGCTGGTCCCGCTGCGCTCGGTCTCCGTCGTGTAGGGGCGCGGGCCTAAGGTCGTCGGCATGAGTGAGATGCGAAACGACGGTGCCCCGTCCGTCCGCGTGCTGCTGGCGGAGGATCAGGGGATGGTCCGGGAGGCGCTGGCCGCGCTGCTCGGGCTGGAGGGGGACATCGACGTGGTGGCCCAGGTGGGGCGCGGCGACGAGGTGGTGGACGCGGCGGTCGCCCACGACGTGCAGGTCGCGGTGCTGGACATCGAGATGCCCGGCATGACCGGGATCGAGGCCGCGGCGGAGCTGCGCCGGCTGCGGCCGCAGACCAGGGTCGTGATCGCGACCACCTTCGGCCGCCCCGGCTACCTGCGGCGGGCGATGGAGTCGGGGGCGGACGCCTTCCTGGTCAAGGACGCCCCGGCGGCCGAGCTGGCGGAGGCGATCCGCCGGGTGCTGCGCGGCGAGCGGGTGATCGACCCGGTGCTGGCCGCCGCCGCGCTCGCCGAAGGGGCGAACCCGTTGACGGCGCGCGAGCGGGACGTGCTCGCGGCCGCCGCGGACGGCGCCGTGAACGCCGAGATCGCCCGCCGGCTGCACCTCTCCGAGGGGACGGTGCGCAACTACCTCTCGATGGCGATCCAGAAGACCGAGGCCCGCAACCGCACCGAGGCGGTCCGGATCGCCCGCGAGAAGGGCTGGCTGTAGGCCCGGCGCGGGCCGGACGGACGGGGCGCGGCCCGGCGGCGGTCAGTTGAGCCGGTGCCGGGCCGCCCGGGCCTCCAGACGGACCTTCGCCGCGGTGTCCGGGTCGAAGGCGTCCAGGATCTCGGCGTAGGCGTCCATCTCGGCCGAGCCGCCGAGGAAGTCGCCGGTCCGCACCAGCAGTTCCGCCCGCTCCAGCCGGAGCTGGGCCGGGTGCCGGGGCAGCAGCAGGGAGAGTTCGGTGGCCCAGAGCTGGGTGCGGGCGTGCTCGGGGCGCTCGGCGGCCCAGGCGCGGATGTTGCCGAGCACCCGCAGCACGGTGTCCAGCGGCTGGGCCGGGGTGAGCAGTTCGGGCGAGAACGGGTGGCCGGCGGCCCGGACCAGGCCGGCCGCGTCCTCCAGGTCGAGCAGCCGCCCGCCGTGGAACGGGTCGGCCAGGACGTAGTCGTCCCCGCCGTCCGGGCCGCCGACCGCGACGATGAAGTGGCCCGGCAGCGCGATCCCGTGCACCGGCACGCCGGCCCGCCGGCCGACCGCCGTCCAGACCAGCGCGAGCATGATCGGCAGGCCGCGCCGACGCCGCAGCACGTCGGGCAGCAGCGAGGACTCCAGCCGCCGGTAGTCGGACTGCCGCCCGTGGAACCGCTCCCGCCCGCCGAGCACGGCGGCCAGCAGCGCGGCCGTCTCCTCCGGCCCGGTCGGGACCCGCTCGGCGACGGCGAGCCGGACGGCGGCGGCGTGCCGCTCCAGGGCCGCCTCGCAGGCGGCCAGCAGGGCCTCCAGGGTGGGCGGGTCCCGGGGGTCGTCCGGGTCCGGGACGGGGCTGTGTTCGGCGGCCGCGAGCAGGCAGAGCAGCACCGGATCGGGGTGCTCGGCCCGGGCCTCGGTCCGGAAGCGTGCTCGGCTCTGCTCGGTCACGGTGGCTGCGACGGCTTTCATGCGGGCGGACGGACAGGCGGAACGGAACTGACGGGTGGCACCGGCGGCCGGGCCGACGGGCGGGTGGGGCGGACGGACGTGGCGCCACGACCGTGCTACCCCTGGGGCAGACGGGCGTAGTGGTAAGTGTGACTGGTCGTGAAGCCAATTCCGTCATAGAGCGCGATCGCACCATCGTTCTCCGCCTCGACCTGGAGGTGGGCACCGGTCGCGCCCTCCTCGGCGGCCCGGGCGGCGAGCACCGCCATCAGCGTGGTGGCCAGGCCCGCACGGCGGGCGTACGGGGCGACCTCGATCGCGCCGAAGCAGGCCCACGGGCCGTCGATGACGCAGCGTCCGATGGCCAGCGGCGGCTGCCCGGGCGCGCCCGGCGCGGTGGCGAACCAGACCGACGGGCCGCCGTGGATCACCTGCCGCGCCGCCTCCTCCACCGCCGGGTCGCCGGTGACCCGCCGGTACAGCGACATCCACTCGGCGCCGGCCGTCCGGGCGAGCCGCACGCGCCGGTGGCCGGAGCCGAGCCGGGCCAGCGGGGCCAGCGGGGCGATCCGTACCAGCGTCGGCGAGTACGCCGCGCCCAGCCGGTCCAGCTCGCCGCGCAGGTCCTCGGGCGAGCCGGGCGTGCTGACCTCCACCCAGGCCGGCAGGCCGCGCGCCGCGTACCACCGCCGGACGGTCGCGAGCGCCTCGTCCAGGGGCAGGCCGGGGTCGCCGAGGGTCTGGACCGAGTTGGCCCGCCGGGTGAAGCCGGCGGACGCCCGCAGCGTCCACCCGCCGAGCGGCTCCTGCTCGACGGCGGGCCAGCCGCGCGCGGCGATCCGCTGGAGCTCCTCCGGCGGGGCGGCGGGCAGCGCGGCCCGCCGGGCCGGGAAGAGCGGCACCACCTTGCCCGCGACCAGCAGCTTCTCCGCGAAGGTGACCGGAGCGCCGCGCCGCGGGGCGACGGTAAGCTCATGATCGTCCCAGGATGTGAGCACACCGATCACATCGCGGAATACTGGCCTGTCGTCCACGAACTCCGCGACACGCCGAACTGACACCCGTAGTCCCACGTCAGAGCGATCTATCCGGACCTCCGGACGGTCCTGGACCGGCCCGCCAGCCGCCATCTGGGCACCTCCTGTGCATTTGCGGTCTCCGACCCGCGATACTAGGGGCGGGCATCGACGACGCCGCGCTCACCCGCGCACGCGAGCAAACAGAATGGGCCGCCGAGCCCTTCCGAGGAGGAACGACAGCGTGACCTACGTCATCGCGCAGCCTTGTGTCGACGTCAAGGACAAGGCCTGCATCGAAGAGTGCCCGGTTGACTGCATCTACGAGGGCGAGCGATCGCTCTACATCCACCCGGATGAGTGTGTCGACTGCGGCGCTTGCGAGCCGGTCTGCCCGGTCGAGGCGATCTTCTACGAGGACGACACTCCGGAGGAGTGGAAGGACTACTACAAGGCGAACGTCGAGTTCTTCGACGACCTCGGTTCGCCCGGTGGCGCCTCGAAGCTCGGCCTGATCGAGCGCGACCACCCCTTCATCGCCGCTCTGCCGCCGCAGAACACCGACGAGCACTGAACGATCGGTGGCAACTGAGCTGTGAGTACCAAGAACAGCACGCACGCGCCGTTCCCGGGCCACCCGGGGGCGGCGCGCCGCGTTTCCGATCTCCTGCCGGTCTTCCCCTGGGACAAGCTGGAGCCGTACAAGAAGACGGCGCTGGCCCACCCCGGCGGGCTCTGCGACTTCTCGGTGGGCACCCCGGTCGACCCGGTTCCCGAGGTGATCCAGAAGGCGCTGGCCGCGGCCACCGACACGCCCGGCTACCCGACCGTCTGGGGCCCGCTGGAGCTGCGCGAGGCGATCGCCGGGTGGCTGCGCCGCCGGGTCGGCGCCGAGATCGGCCCGCAGGCCGTCCTGCCCACGGTCGGCTCCAAGGAGCTGGTGGCCTGGCTGCCGACCCAGCTCGGCCTCGGCCCCGGTGACCAGGTGGCCTACCCGCGGCTGGCCTACCCGACCTACGAGGTCGGCGCGCGGCTCTGCGGCGCGGAGCCGGTCGAGTACGACTCGGTGGACGAGCTGGACGGCTCGCGGGTCCGCCTGCTCTGGGTCAACTCGCCCTCCAACCCGACCGGCCGGGTGCTCGGCCCGGACGAGCTGCGCCGGGCGGTCGAGTGGGCCCGGGAGCACCGGGCGCTGCTGGTCAGCGACGAGTGCTACCTGGAGCTGGGCTGGGAGGCCGACCCGGCCTCCGTGCTGCACCCGGACATCTGCGGGGCCGCCGACGACGGGACGCAGCACGAGGGCCTGCTGGCCGTCCACTCGCTGTCCAAGCGCTCCAACCTGGCCGGGTACCGCGCCTCCTTCGTGGCGGGCGACCCGGTGGTGGTCAAGGAGCTGCTGGGGGTGCGCAAGCACGGCGGGATGATCGTCCCGGCCCCGGTCCAGGCGGCGGTCGTCGCGGCGCTCGCCGACGACGCGCACGTGGCCGAGCAGCGCGGGCGCTACGCCGCCCGCCGGGCGGCCCTGCGCGCGGCGCTGGAGGCGTACGGCTTCCGGGTGGAGCACTCGGAGGCGAGCCTGTACCTGTGGGCGACCCAGGACCGGCCGTGCTGGGAGACGGTGGCCGAACTGGCCGGGCTGGGCATCCTGGTGGCGCCCGGCGACTTCTACGGGCCGGCCGGCGAGCGGTTCGTCCGGGTCGCGTTCACCGCGACCGACGAGCGGGTCGCGGCGGCCGTGGAGCGGCTGCGCGGCTGACCCGCGGAGCCCGAGCGCGGCGAAGGGGGCCGGTGTCCAGGACGGGACACCGGCCCCCTTCGGTGCTGTGCGGGGCGCGCCGGGCGGCGCCGGATCAGCCGATCGGCAGGCCGCCGAGGCCACCGCCGCCGATCCCGCCGAGCAGGCCGGTGATCGGGCTGAGACCGGCCAGCGGGGAGTTCGGGCCGAGGTCGGCGCCGCCGAGGCGGTTGGCCGAGCCGTGCTCGGCCAGGCCGAGCAGGTCCGTGCCGGGGACGTCGGCCGGCAGCGCGCGGCCCAGGGCGCCGAGCGGGAGCGCGTCGGTCACGGCGTTGGTCCCGGGGACGGCGCCGGCGAGCGCACCGGCGCCCGGCAGCCCCTGGGTCAGGCCGGCGGTCTGCGAGAGCCCGCCGACCGGGTTGGCGCCGGCGGCCGCGCTGCGGCCGGTCGCGCCCGGGCCGCCGTTGACGGCCTCGCCGAGCTTGCCGGCCAGTGCGGCGGCGACCTTCGGGGTGATGCCGGAGAGCTGGCCGGTGGTGGCGGCGGTCTTGTCCACCGGGGCGGTCAGCGAGCTGGCCTTCTCGTTCGCCTCGGGCAGCTGGTGGGCGACGATGTTGCCGGTGGCGTCGGCGGTCGCCGGGACGCCCGCGGCGACGGTGGCGGCGCCGGTGTCCCCGGCGGCCTGGCCGAGCTCGTGGGTGGTGTGCTGCAGGGTGGATCCCGCGTCGGTGTTGGTCAGCTGGCCGAGCGGCGCCGCCAGGTCGGACTTGGGCAGCAGCGCGTCGGCGGCGGACGCGGTGCCGGCCGCGACGAGCGGGGTCGCGCCGGCCGCCACGAGCAGTGCGGCCTGGGCGATCCGGCGCGTGAGGGAGTGAGACATGGGGCTCCTCGAAAGGGTCTTGGGTCCGTCCTGTCCGCCGGGCGGACGACGTTCTTACCGCTTCAGAAGCCAGAAGGTTTCGGCCGGTGCAAGGAAACGGCCTTACCGACGATCGGATCGTAGGACCGGTGCTGGGGGGTGGCGAACGGCCCGGCCGCGGGCGTGCGGGCGGGGCGGGCCAAGGGGAGTGACGGTTCTTCGGGTCGGGCTCCGGCGCCGGCCGCCCGTCCACCTGGGTTGACCGGAATCACTCCTTCGGCGGCAACCCGGACACCAGTGCGTCAGCCCGCCGGAGCGGCCGTTCGGAGCCGCTCCGGCGGCCTTCCGCTCAGGACTTCCCGACCGGGGCGAGCGAGACCAGCACCAGCTTGGTCGAGGTGCCCGTCGGCTGGGGCTTCCAGCCGCCCTCGGACTTGGACTTGCGCCAGACCTTCCCGTCGTAGGCGATCGTCTCGATGCCCAGCTGCTGGGCCTGCGTCACCGCCCAGTGCGCCACCTCCCAGCCGTTCTGCCGCTCGGCGTCCGGGCCGGCGTCGGTGCTCGCCGCCGGGTCCGGGGTCAGCGAGACGGCCTGCTCGGCGCCCTTGACGGTCGAGGTGTAGCCGGCCGCCGGCGTCACCGTCCGGCCGAACTCGCGGCGCACCCGGTCGCTCAGCACCTGCACCCGGTCGGGCAGCGGGGCCGCGGCGGCCGGGGCCGCGGGGGAGCCGGTGGCGGTCGGCGCGGTGTCGTCCGGCTCCGGCTCGGGCGCGGCGAAGTCGTGCACCACGCAGTTCAGCGCGCCCGCCTCGCGGCCGGTCAGCGCCGAGGCGAGCAGCGTCGCCTTGGTCTCGTGCTTGGCGTAGGCCTGCGGGTAGCCGCTCTTCTGCACCTGTTGGGCCGCGTCGGTCAGCGGCAGCCGGGTGTAGCCGGGGACCTTGACCAGGCCGTCCAGGAACTTGTTGGTCGCGTAGACCGGGTCCATGATCTGTTCCACGGTGCCCCAGCCCTGCGAGGGACGCTGCTGGAAGAGGCCGACCGAGTCCCGGTCGCCGCCCGCCAGGTTGCGGATCTTGGACTCCTGCATCGCGGTGGCCAGCGAGATGGTCACCGCGCGGTCCGGCAGTCCGCGCGAGTGCGCCACGGCGGCGATCGTCGCGGCGTTGGCCGCCTGCGGGATCTCCAGGGTGCCCTCGCCCGAGGCCGTCTTGACCGTGCAGCCCTCGGGCGTCAGCTTGGTGTCGCGCAGCCAGTACAGGCCGACCGCGACCACCACGAGCGCCAGCAGGACGACCAGCACCGCGCGCAACGGCCTGCGCCGCCGTCGGGGCGCCGTGTCGCCGCCCTGCTCGCCGCGCCTCTTCCTGGCCACCGCCGCCCCTCTCCACGCTGTTCCTGATCGCACACCGTACCCACTCGGACGGATGTGCGGCGCCACCGGTTGCGATCCGCCGCACGGGGCGGCCGGTCGCCCACGACTAGGCTGAAGGACCATGAGCAGCTCTGAGACGCCCCTGGACCTCACCCTCGACGGCGGTGCGCTGACCGCCCGGCTCGTCGACTTCCCCTCGGTCAGCGGCGACGAGCAGGCGCTCGCCGACGCCGTCGAGGCGGCGCTGCGGGCCTACCCGCACCTGACCGTGGACCGGTACGGCAACAACGTGGTGGCCCGTACCGGCCTGGGCCGCGCCGAGCGCGTGCTGCTCGCCGGCCACCTGGACACCGTGCCGATCGCCGACAACGTGCCCTCCTACGTCGAGGGCGACCTGCTCTACGGGTGCGGCACCTCCGACATGAAGTCCGGGGTGGCCGTCCAGCTCCGGCTGGCCGCCACCCTGGCCGAGCCCAACCGGGACCTCACCTTCGTCTTCTACGACTGCGAGGAGGTGGAGGCCCACCGCAACGGCCTCGGCCACCTCGCCGCCCGGCACCCGGACTGGCTGGCCGCCGACTTCGCCGTGCTGATGGAGCCCAGCGGGGCCGCCGTCGAGGGCGGTTGCCAGGGCACCATGCGGATCCAGGTCCGGCTGACCGGGGTGCGCGCCCACGCGGCCCGCGGCTGGCTCGGCGACAACGCCATCCACCACGCCGCCGAGGTGCTCGGCCGGCTCGCCGGGTACGAGCCGCGCCGGGTGGAGATCGACGGCCTGGAGTACCGCGAGGGCCTGAACGCCGTCCGGATCGACGGCGGCGTGGCCGGCAACGTCATCCCCGACGAGTGCGTGGTGACGGTCAACTTCCGCTTCGCGCCGGACCGTAGCGAGGCGGAGGCCGAGAAGCACCTGCGCGAGGTCTTCGACGGCTTCGAGGTGACCGTCACCGACTCCGCCCCCGGCGCCCTCCCAGGGCTCGACCAGCCGGCCGCCCGGGCCTTCCTGGCCGCCACCGGCGGCGTCGCCCGGGCCAAGTTCGGCTGGACCGACGTCGCCCGGTTCAGCGCCTTCGGCATCCCGGCGGTCAACTACGGCCCGGGCGACCCGAACATGGCGCACAAGCGGGACGAGTACTGCTCGCTCGCCGCGATCGCCGAGACCGAGGAGCGACTGCGCACCTGGCTGACCGACTGAGCCGGCGCGGCCGGCCGGACGGTCCGCCGCCGGCCGGCGCGGCCGTCCGGACCAGCAGGTCCGTCGTCGAACGCCATCTTCCGGTTGCCCAACCGACCTCTCACCGTTGCCTGAAAACCGGGATCGTCGGGCGTAGGGTTTCGTCATGACAGGCACTGGAGACGAGAAGCACTACGGACACGGGCCCGAGCAGGTGGGCGAGCCGCGCCCGAAGAAGGCGTGGCCCGAGAAGCAGAAGGGCCCGGTGCTGGTGCGCCGGGACCAGGTCGGCACCAGCACGACGGACCAGCGCCTGCTGGACACCACCGGCCCGACGGACTGGCTGCACACCGACCCCTGGCGGGTGCTGCGGATCACCTCGGAGTTCGTCGAGGGCTTCGGCGCGCTGGCCGAACTCCCGGCCGCGATCAGCGTCTTCGGCTCCGCCCGGACGCCGGTCGACTCCCCCGAGTACGCGGCGGGCGTGGCGATCGGCCGGGCGCTGGCGGAGGCCGGCTACGCGGTGATCACCGGCGGCGGCCCGGGCGCGATGGAGGCGGCCAACCGCGGCGCCTCGGACGCCGGCGGCCTGAGCGTGGGCCTCGGCATCGAGCTGCCCTTCGAGCAGGGGCTCAACGAGTTCGTCGACCTCGGGCTGAACTTCCGCTACTTCTTCGTCCGCAAGACGATGTTCGTGAAGTACGCGCAGGGCTTCGTGGTGCTGCCCGGCGGCCTCGGCACGCTGGACGAGATGTTCGAGGCGCTGACCCTGGTGCAGACGAAGAAGGTCACCCGGTTCCCGGTGATCCTCTTCGGCAGCGAGTACTGGGGCGGCCTCTACGAGTGGCTGAAGAACACCCTGGTCGCGCAGGGCAAGGCGGCCCCGCACGACCTGGAGCTGTTCCACATCACCGACGACATCGACGAGGTCATGAAGATCCTCGCCGACGCCCGCCGCCCGGCGAACGAGATCTGAGGGCCGCGGGAGCCGAAGGAGGGGGCGCCCTACGCCAGCCCCCGGCGGGCGACCGCCGGGGGGCGGGTGCCCCGGATCGAGGCGACCATGTCCAGCACCTGCCGGGTCTCGGCCACCTGGTGCGCCCGGTAGATCCGGGCGCCCAGCCAGGCCGAGACCGCCGTGGTCGCCAGCGTGCCGAGCAGCCGCTCGTTCACCGGCCGGTCCAGGGTCTCGCCGACGAAGTCCTTGTTGGAGAGCGAGACCAGCACCGGGAAGCCGGTCGCGGTCATCTCCGGCAGCCGGCGGGTCGCCTCCAGCGAGTGCCGGGTGTTCTTCCCGAAGTCGTGCCCCGGGTCGATGACCACCGCGTCCCGCCGCACGCCCAGCTCCACCGCCCGCTCGGCCAGGCCGACCGTCACCCGCAGGATGTCCGCCATCACGTCCGGGTAGCCGGTGCGGTGCGGCCGGGTCCGCGGTTCGGCGCCGCCCGCGTGGGTGCAGACCAGGCCGGCGTCGTACCGGGCGGCCACCTCGGCCAGCTTCGGATCGACCCCGCCCCAGGCGTCGTTGAGCAGGTCCGCGCCCACCTCGCAGACCGCCTCGCCGACCTCGTGGCGCCAGGTGTCCACGCTGATCACGGCCTCCGGGTGGCGCTTGCGCAGCTCCGCCACGAACGGCACGGTGCGCCGCAGTTCCTCCTCGACGGTCACCTCGTCGCCCGGTCCGGCCTTCACCCCGCCGATGTCCAGGATCGCGGCGCCCTCGGCCATCGCGCGGTCGGCGGCGGCGAACGCGGCCTCGTCCGCGAAGGTGGCGCCCTTGTCGAAGAACGAGTCCGGAGTGCGGTTGACGATGGCCATGATCACCAGCTCGTCGTCACCGAATTCCCGTGGTCCCAGGCGCAGTGCCACCGATGTCTCCTCCACAGCTGCTCCGGGTGCGATGATGGCCCCCGGCCTATCGGGAACCATGCTGTCATGATCGTGAGCCGGGCACTGTTGTCAGCGCCGGCAGGGAAGTCGGGAGGACCGCTCGTGTTCTGGGTGATCGTGGTGGCGATGGCCGTCGTGGTCGGAGGCGCCGCGTTGGTGGCGCTCGGCGGGGGCGGCTCACTGCCGGAGGCGGTGCAGGACCGGATCGCCGCCCGGCTGCCGCAGGACCGTCCGCTGAGCCGGGACGACGTGGACGGCATCCGGCTGCCGATGGCCGTGCGCGGCTACCGGATGGACGAGGTGGACGACGTCCTGGACCGTCTCGGTGCCGAACTCGCCTACCGGGACTCGCGGATCGCCGAGCTGGAGGCCGCCGGCGCGGTCCGCGGCGCCGTCGAGGCCACCGGCCCGGA
The DNA here is from genome assembly GCF_055561235.1 of Kitasatospora sp. NPDC022856. Lineage (NCBI taxonomy): Bacteria > Bacillati > Actinomycetota > Actinomycetes > Kitasatosporales > Streptomycetaceae > Kitasatospora > Kitasatospora sp. NPDC022856. The sequence continues at coordinate 86,855 of NZ_JBVHHE010000003.1, forward strand.
CGCCGGGGCCGAACCGCTGCCCGGGCTGGAGGAGTTCGCGCAGGTGGTGGAGCCCGTCAGCACGCTGACCAAGGGCCCGGAGGGTGCGAAGCCGGCGGCGGACCAGTGACCGAGGCCGGTGCGGCGCTCGGTGCGGACGGCCTGCGCCGCTGCGGCTGGGGCGACTCGGCGGACGACTACCGGCTCTACCACGACACCGAGTGGGGCCGCCCGGTCCACGGCGACGACGCGCTGTTCGAGCGGGTCTGCCTGGAGGCCTTCCAGTCCGGCCTCTCCTGGATCACCATCCTGCGCCGCCGCGAGGGCTTCCGGGCCGCGTTCGAGGGCTTCGCGATCGACAAGGTCGCCGAGTTCGGCCCCGCGGACGTCGAGCGGCTGCTCGGCGACGCGGGCATCATCCGCAACCGGGCCAAGATCGAGGCGTCGATCGCCAACGCGAAGGTCGCCCGCGACCTCGACGGCGGCCTGGACGCGCTGATCTGGCAGTACGCCGGTGCGCCGGACCGGCCGGCCCCCCGCACCCTGGCGGAGGTCCCGGCCGTCACGCCCGAGTCGACGGCGCTGGCGAAGGCGCTCAAGAAGGCGGGCTTCCGCTTCGTCGGCCCGACCACCGCGTACGCGCTGATGCAGGCCTGCGGCCTGGTCGACGACCACCTGGCGGACTGCCACGTCCGGAGCGCCCTGCGGGCCGTCTAGGCCCTCCCGGGCCCCGGGAGGACCCCGCCGGACCCCGCCCGGGCCCGCACGGCCCGGGCGGTGCCCCGCCGGGCCTCAGCGGCCCAGGTACGTCGGCTTCTCCTTGGCGATGAACGCGCGGACCGCGATCCGGTGGTCCTCGCTGTCGCCGGCCAGGGTCTGCAGCTCGTCCTCCTTGTCGAGCAGCTCGTCCAGGGAGTGCGAGGCGCCGTACGCGAGCGACTCCTTGATGGCGCCGTACGCGACCGTCGGGCCCTCGGCCAGCTCCTTGGCGAAGACCCGGGCGGTGGCGGCCAGCTCGGCGGCCGGGACGACCTTGGTGGCCAGGCCCAGCTCCATCGCCTCGGTGGCCTTCACCGTGCGCGGCAGCATCAGCAGCTCGGTGGCCTTGGCGTGCCCGACCAGCCGGGGCAGCGTCCAGGAGGCACCCGAGTCGGCGGTCAGGGCGATCCCGGCGAAGGCCGTGTTGAAGCCGGCCGTGTCCGCGACGATCCGGAAGTCGCAGGCGAAGGCCAGCGAGGCGCCCGCGCCCGCCGCGACGCCGCCGACCGCCGCCACCGTCGGCTTGCGCATCCCCGCCAGCGCCCGCACCAGCGGGTTGTAGTGCTCGGAGACGGTCTTCAGCGCGCCCTCACCGGTCTCCTCGGCCCGCTTGAGCAGGCCCAGGTGCTCCTTGAGGTCCTGCCCGACGCAGAACGCCCGCTCACCGGCGCCGGTGAGCAGCACCGCCCGCACCGCCCGGTCCTCGGCGGCGGCGGTCATGGTGTCGCGCAGGGCCACCTTGGTGGCGGTGTCCAGCGCGTTCATCGCCCCGGGGCGGTTGATGGTGATGACGGCGAGGCCGCCGTCCAGCTCGTACAGCACGGAATCGGACATGGGCGAGGGGCTCCCTTGCGATCGGCACAGCTCGGTCGTGTGTCAGGATGCCGGAGCGTGCGGCCGGGTGGGGAGTGTGAGGTATCGCACCTTTCGGCGGCGCGCCGACCGCCGCCGCGCCGGGGCTTATGGCAGGAAATGTGGTGCTTGGAGCCGGTCCGGCCGTGGTTGCGCCGAGAGTGATGTTGGTCATCAGGCCGTGGCATGCGGGATAATGGCTTCCGATCAATGCGTTCGATACCGGCGGTGGACGGACTGCCGGTGCGTAGCTGAGCGGTTGCAGGAAGGGGAACGAGCATGGCGGCCATGAAGCCGCGGACGGGTGACGGCCCGCTCGAAGTCACCAAAGAGGGGCGGGGCATCATCATGCGCGTTCCGCTCGAAGGCGGCGGACGCCTTGTGGTGGAGCTCACGCCTGACGAGGCCGACGCCCTGGGCGAGGCTCTGAAGAAGGCCTGCGGCTGACCGCAGCGGGTGCTCCCCATCTCCTGGAGATGTGCCGCCGGGCCCGGGTACGACACTACGTCGGCCCGGGCTCTGTGGTTCCCGGGCGGCGTGGTTCCCGGGCGGGGTGGTTTCCGGCGGCCGCCGTCGGGGCGCCGTCGGGGCCCCGGCCCGGTCAGCGCTTCACGGCGCAGAGCAGCCCGTCCGACACCGGCAGCAGCGCCGGCAGCAGGGCCTCGCTCTCCCGGACGTCCCGGACCAGGTCGCGCACCGCGTGCGTCTGCGGGTCCTGCTGGTCCGGCTCGGCCAGCCGGCCCTCCTGGAAGACGCCCTCGAAGCAGACCATCCCGCCCGGCCGCAGCAGCCGCAGCGACTCCGCCAGGTACTCCCGGGACTCCGCCGGGTCCCCGTCGCAGAAGACCAGGTCGTACTGGCCGTCCGCGAGCCGCGGCAGCACGTCCAGGGCCCGGCCCGGTATGAAGCGGGACCGGTTCGCCGCGAACCCGGCCGCGTGGTACGCCTCCCGGGCCAGCTGCTGGCGCACCGGTTCGGTGTCGACGGTGGTGAGCACCCCGTCCGGGCGCATCCCGCGCAGCAGGTAGACGCCGGAGACGCCCGTCCCGGTGCCGATCTCGGCCACCGCCTTGGCGTCCAGGGCGGCCGCCAGCAGCCGCAGACAGGCCCCGCCGCCCGGTCCGATCGCCCTGATACCGGTGCGCGCGGACTGTGCCCGGGCGTAGGTGAGCACCGCGTCCTCGCCGACGAAGGTGTCGGAGAGGGCCACGCGCGCGGGCCCGAACTCGCTGATGGCTGCCTCTTTCGGAGCCCCGGGCGATGGCCCGGTGCCGAGCGGAAGTCGATATTTCCTGGCACAGATTACTGGCCGACCGGGAACCGCGTACGGCGGCGGGCCGTTGCTGAGGAAGGGACCGGTCGACGGATACCCCCGCGATACCCCCCGGGCACTTTTATCCGGGCTTGACGGGCGAGGTGGATATGGTGGTGGCCCTGCTGGGCAGAAGAGCCAACCGAGGAGGTGTGGCCGAGGGCGACGTCCCTGTGCGGCGGCACTCCCGCGGCACCGCGTCAGCCCGTACGCCGAAGCCCGTGATGAACCAGTCTGCGCACTCCACCCTGGACCAGCCGGTCGCCGCGACGCCGGCCGCCGGTACCACCGAGGCACCCGCCGCCCTCGCGAGCTTCGCCGAGGGTCCCGACGCGCAGACCTGGACTCCGCCCTCCTGGGAGGAGATCGTCGAGGCGCACAGCGCCCGCGTCTACCGACTCGCCTACCGCCTGACGGGGAATCAGCACGACGCCGAGGACCTCACCCAGGAGGTCTTCGTCCGGGTGTTCCGTTCGTTGTCGACCTACACCCCCGGCACGTTCGAGGGCTGGTTGCACCGGATCACCACCAACCTGTTCCTGGACATGGTCCGCCGGCGCCAGCGGATCCGCTTCGACGCGCTCGGCGACGACGCGGCCGAGCGCCTGGCCAGCCGCGAGCCCAGCCCGGCCCAGCACTTCAGCGACACCCACTTCGACGCCGACGTCCAGCAGGCGCTGGACACCCTCGCCCCGGAGTTCCGCGCCGCCGTGGTGCTCTGCGACATCGAGGGCCTCTCCTACGAGGAGATCGCGGCGACGCTGGGCGTCAAGCTCGGCACCGTCCGCAGCCGGATCCACCGCGGCCGCTCGCACCTGCGCGCCGCGCTGAAGCACCGCGCCCCCGGCGCGGCCCCGGGCCGCGAGCGCCGGGGCGGCTCCGAGGAGCCGGTACCGGTGCCGGTCGGTGCCGCCGCGGGTGAGGCCACGGTCGCGCCGGGCGGGCGCGGACGGAGGCGATCGTGAGCGGAACCGGCCGGTCGGGACCGGGTCGGCCGGACGCTCCCGGCAAGGCCGCCGCCTGGCGCGGCGGCTGGCCCCAGCTGGGCCGGCGCGGCCACGAGGACGGCGCCGAGGACCCGCTGCCGCCCGTTCCGGCCCTGCCGGGTGAGGCATCGCTGCGCGCGGTCGCCCTCCGGCCCGCCGAACCCGCCGCCGAGGAGCACCACCTCGGGGAGCGGCTCTCCGCCTTCGTCGACGGCGAACTCGGCCACGACTCCCGCGACCGCGTCCAGGCCCATCTGGCGACCTGCCCGCAGTGCCTCGCCGAGGCCGACGAGGGCCGCGCCGTGAAGCACCTGCTGACCCGGACCGGCACCCCCGGCCCGTCCTCGGCGCTGATGTCCCGGCTGATGGCCGTCGGCACGCTCCAGGACGAGGACGCTCCCGCCGAGCGGCCGCGCCGGGACGACGACGACCTGCCCGGCGGCGGACTGCCCGCGGCCTGGGGGTCCCCCCGGCCGGAGACCGGCGGCACGCTCGGCGGCAGCCGGCTGAACGGCGGCTCCTTCGGCCGTGGCGCGGGCGCCTTCGGTGCGGGCGCGCTCGGCGCCGACGCACCGGTGCCCGGTGTCGACCCCCGCGCGTTCGGGCGCGGGAGCTCGGTGCTGCGCCCGCTGATGGGCCGGCGCTCCGGCCGTCCCGATGCCTCCGCGGTGCCGCGCCCGGCCGCGGCCGCCACCGGCCCGGTGGTGACCCGGCAGGCTCCGCCGCGCGGGCGCCGCTTCGTCTTCGCCGCCGCCGGGGCCTTCTCGGTCGCCGCGGTGACGCTGGGCGGGGTCGGTGGCTTCGCCGCGCAGAGCGACGATCAGCACGGCACCTCGGTGAGCCCGGCCGGCAACCCCGGCCGCGGCGGCGGGTACGCCCCGATGAAGGCCCAGGTCCCGGTGGACTTCCCGGTCCGCCCGGTGGCGGCCACCCGCAGCGCGACCCCGCAGCAGATCGTGCCGGACCGGCCGGACCGGACCCCGAGCTCGGGCCTCGCCGGGCTGCACCAGGAGAACCGGTAGCGCGGACCGGCCACCGCGGCCATGGCCATCGACGGCTCTTCACCACGGCTTCATCACACTGTGGGGTCCGGATCCGACGGTGGCCATTACGCTGTAGGAACCCGTTGTCCGACGAGCTGAGGGAGCTTAGGTGTTCAGCGACGTAGGCGGACTGGAGATCCTGACTCTGGTCATCATGGCCATCGTGATTTTCGGTCCGGACAAGCTGCCGAAGCTGATCCAGGACACCATGGGCTTCATCAAGAAGGTCCGCTCCTTCGCCGACTCGGCCAAGGAGGACATCCGCAGCGAGCTGGGCCCGGAGTTCAAGGACTTCGAGTTCGAGGACCTCCACCCCAAGACCTTCGTCCGCAAGCAGCTCATGGGCGGCCAGGACGACCCGCTGGGCCTCAAGGAGATGCGGAACAGCCTGGACATCCGCTCGGTGCTGGACGACAAGCCCGCCGCCGCCGTGAACGGCCACGGGCGCGCCGGCACGGTCAGCACGGACAAGTCCGCGGCGGTGGCCCCGGCCTCCGCCGGCGCCGCGCTCCAGCCCGGCGAGCGCCCTCCGTTCGACCCCGACGCCACCTGATCCCGCGTCGCTCCGACGACGCCACCGCCCCGCCCGGCCGCACGGCTGAGCGGGGCGGCGGCGTGTGCGCCGCTATTGTGCTGAATGTTCCCGCTGTGCCGTCGGTCACTTCCGGTCGGTTCCGGCCCGAAGGCACCCGGCGGGAACGCCGCGGTACGCCACCATGGGAGCGCACCACGGCAGGAGATCTGCGTTGAGGAGGCCCGGGATGGACGCGACGAGTCATGCGGTGGGGACGGCGACGGCCGACGGCCCGACGGTCGGCGGACAGGCCGGCCCGGCCGACCCACTGGTCCCCTACCTGTCGGCGGACTTCCCCTGGTACGGCCTGGACGACGGCTGGACCGGCCGCCGCTACCTGATCCAGGCCGGCGCCGGCGGCCCGCGCGGTGGCGCGCCCGGCAGCGTCGACTACGGCACCCTCGGCCACGGTGAGGAGCCGGCCCGGCAGTACGAGCCGCGGGACATGCGCAAGTTCGCCGTGGTCGTCACCGTGGCCCGCCGGGGCAGCCGCCGCAGCGCCGACAACACCGGCACGCTGGAGGCGACCTCGGCCTCCTCCGCCGCCTGGCTGGCCGGCTCCGGCCTGCTCGCCTCCACCTGGCCGGGCCAGCTGGACCGCACGCTGCGCCAGGACTGGCTGGACCAGCAGAGCACCCTCGCCTGGGACCTCGCAGACGACCTGGCCGGCCCCGGCTGGTCCACCCTCAGCCTCCCGGTGAACGGTCTGCCGCAGCCCTTCCGCTACCGCGAGTCCGAGTACGGCTGGGTCCTCGCGGGCGAGGCCCCCGGCGTCCTCCTCGGCGCCTACGGCCGCGGCGTCAGCGCCTACGGCACCGGCTTCTCCACCGTCCCCGACCTGACCGCCTACACCCGCCCGTAGCCCGCCCCGCCCCGGGACAGCGCGAAGGGCCGGGCGAACCGCCCGGCCCTTCGCGAGGATCAGAACTTGTTCTTCGGGGTGAGGCCGAGGGAGAGGCCGGAGAGGCCGCGCTGGCGGCCGCCGAGCTTGCCCGCGACGGCGCGCAGGGCGGCGCCGGCGGGGGAGTCGGGCGCGGCGAGCACGACCGGGCGGCCGTCGTCGCCGCCCTCGCGCAGCCGGACGTCGATCGGGATCGAGCCGAGCACCGGCACGTTGGCGCCGACGGTCCGGGTGAGCGCGTCCGCGACGATCTGGCCGCCGCCGGTGCCGAACACGTCGATCATCTCGTCGCAGTGCGGGCAGGGCATGCCGGACATGTTCTCGATCACGCCGACGATCTTCTGGTGCGTCTGCACCGCGATGGTGCCGGCCCGCTCGGCCACCTCGGCGGCGGCCATCTGCGGGGTGGTGACGATCAGGATCTCCGCGTTCGGGACCAGCTGCGCGACCGAGATCGCGATGTCGCCGGTGCCGGGCGGCAGGTCCAGCAGCAGGACGTCGAGGTCGCCCCAGTAGACGTCGGCCAGGAACTGCTGGAGCGCGCGGTGCAGCATCGGGCCGCGCCAGACCACCGGGGCGTTGCCGGGGGTGAACATGCCGATCGAGATGACCTTCACGCCGTTCGCCTGCGGCGGCATGATCATGTCCTGGACCTGGGTGGGCCGGCCCTCGACGCCCAGCATGCGCGGCACGCTGTGGCCGTAGATGTCGGCGTCCACCACGGCGACCTTCAGGCCGTCCGCGGCCATCGCGGCCGCGAGGTTCACCGTCACGGAGGACTTGCCGACGCCGCCCTTGCCGGAGGCGACCGCGTAGACCCGGGTCAGCGTGCCCGGCTTGGCGAACGGGATCTCGCGCTCCGGGGCGCCGCCGCGCAGCAGCTGGGAGAGCTCCTTGCGCTGCTCGTCGCTCATCACGTCGAGCTCGACCTCGACGCCGGTGACGCCGGGGACCGCGCCGACCGCGTCACGCACCCGGGTGACGATGGTGTCACGCATCGGGCAGCCGGAGACGGTGAGGTAGACCGCGACGCGGACCTCGCCGCTCTCGGCGATCTCGACCGATTTCACCATGCCGATCTCGGTGATCGGACGGTTGATCTCCGGGTCGTTCACGGTCGCCAGCGCCTGGCGTACGGACTCCTCCGTGACGCCGGCCGCGACCTCTGTCTCGTTGGCCATGCCTTGATGGTACGGCGCCGGGCGTACCGCTTAACCGGTCGGTAGCGTGCTGCCGGTCACAGCATCCCGGAACTCTCCCGGCGTTCGTCGATCTCCTTGAGCAGGGACTGCAGTTCGGAGCGGACCGCGCCCAGCTCCGAGGCGATGAAAGCCCGGGTGGCGACCTCGCCGAGGCCCTGGCGCAGGGCCGCCACCTCCCGGGTCAGGTACTCGGTGTCGGCGATGTTCCGATCGCTGCGGGCGCGGTCCTGCTCCATGTTGACGCGGTCCCGGTCGTCCTGGCGGTTCTGCGCCAGCAGGATCAGCGGCGCCGCGTACGAGGCCTGCAGCGAGAGCATCAGGGTGAGGAAGATGAACGGGTAGTCGTCGAAGTGGACGGCGTCCGGCAGCACGGTGTTCCAGCCCACCCAGACGACCACGACGACGGTCATCCAGACGATGAACCGCCCGGTGCCCAGGAAGCGCGCGATCCGCTCGGAGAGCTTGCCGAAGGCCTCCGGGTCGTACGTCGGCAGGTTGATCAGGCCGGGCCGGGTGGTCCGCGGCTGGTCCAGCCGGGAGCGGGAGGCGACGCCGGTGGAGGGCTCGGCGCGGCGCTCGCGGGCGCCCTCCCGGGCGCGCAGTTCGCGCAGCTGGCGCAGTTGGCGCAGCTCGCCCTGGAGGCGCTGGCGGGGGGTGTCCTCCCGTCGGCCCTTGCGGTCAGCGTCCACCGGTCAGCACCTCTCGCTCGTCGTCCGGTCCGTGCAGGGCGGCCTCGCGCCAGTCCTCCGGCAGCAGGTGGTCGAGCACGTCGTCGACGGTCACCGCGCCGACCAGGTGGTCCGCCTCGTCGACCACCGGCGCGGCGACCATGTTGTACGTCGCCAGGTAGCTGGTGATCAGGGACAGCGGGGTGTCCGGCGGCAGCGGGTCGAGGTCGTCGTCCACCAGCGAGCCGACCAGGGTGTACGGGGGCTCGCGCAGCAGCCGCTGGAAGTGCACGGTGCCCAGGTACTTGCCGGTCGGCGTCTCGTTCGGCGGGCGGCAGACGAAGATCTGCGCGGCCAGCGCCGGCTTGTTGTCCGCGACCCGGACGCGGGCCAGCGCCTCGGCCACCGTGGCGTCCGGCTCCAGCACGATGGGCTCGGTGGTCATCAGACCGCCGGCGGTGTTCTCCTCGTACCGCAGCAGCCGGCGGACCGGATCGGCCTCGTCCGGTTCCATCAGCTGGAGCAGGCGCTCGGCCTCGTCGCCGGGCAGCTCGGAGAGCAGGTCGGCGGCGTCGTCCGGGTCCATCGCCTCCAGCACGTCGGCGGCGCGCTCGTCCTTCAGCTTGCCGATGATCTCGACCTGGTCGTCCTCGGGCAGCTCCTCCAGGACGTCCGCGAGCCGCTCGTCGTCGAGCGCGGCGGCCACCTCGGCGCGGCGCTTGGCGGAGAGGTGGTGCATGACGTTGGCGAGGTCGGCGGGGCGCAGCTGGTCGAAGGTGGCGAGCAGGTTGGCGGCGCCCTGGCCCTCCTCGGTGAGGCTGAAGCCGGTGACGTCCTGCCAGTCCAGGGTGAGCGACTCGCCCTTGGCCTTGCGCAGCCGGCCGACCCGGCCGACCTGGACGAAGACCTTGCTGATCTCCCACTCGCGCAGCCGGGTCTGCACCATCGCGACGTCCAGGACGGTGACGTCCTGACCGGTCTTGGTCCAGCTGACGGTGCGGTCCAGCAGCTCGCCGAGCACGAGGGTCTCGGACGGGCGCTGTTCGAAACGGCGCATGTTGATCACGCCGGTGGTGAGCACCTGGCCGGACTCCAGGCTGGTCACCCTGGTCATCGGCAGGAAGATCCGGCGCCGGCCGATCACCTCGACCACCAGACCGAGCACCCGGGGCGGCCGGCCGCCGAGGCGGAGCGTGACCACCACGTCGCGCACCCGGCCGACCTGGTCGCCGTTCGGGTCGAAGACGGCGACGCCGGAGAGGTGCGAGATGAAGACCCGGCTGCCTGCCCCTGCCATGGACTCCCTCGCTCGCTCGGCGCCCCCAGGAGCGCGCGGGCGCGGCCCGCGGCTTGTCGGACCAGCCCCAGGCTACCCGCGCGTCCCGCACCCGGCCCGACGAGCCACGGCGCCGATCCGGCCGTCCGGGGAGGGCTGAGCGGCGGCGCGGCGCGGGCTCAGCGCTTGCGGCGCTTGAACAGCAGCTTCGGGAGGCCGGCCGGTACGGGCTCGCGGGTGGTGGCCGAGGTGGGCAGCGGCGCGGTGGCGTGGGACTCGTCGGGCATGGCGCCCGGGTGTTCGGCGAGCAGGTCCCGCCCGGTGCCGGCCGGCTCCAGCCGGAGCACCCGGCACTCGCGGGCCCAGCGGTCGGCGATGGTGTCGGTGTCGGGCGCGTTCAGCCGCTTGCCCTTGAGCTCCTCGACGGCGCCCAGCCAGGCCTCGCCGTGCGGCTCCGGCTCGACGACGCGGGCCGTCCAGCCGGTGAGCCGGCCGCCCTTGTCCTTGCTGCGGACGGTCACCACCGCGCCGGCCCCGGCGGTCAGGCCGTGCAGCGGCTGCTCGGCGCCGTCACCGACCACGACCACCGCGCCGTCGTGCCAGGCGTGCCAGAGCGGGCGGCTGTGCTCCTGGCCGTCCGCGCGCACCCAGAGCAGGCCGGACTTCTTCGCGGCCTCCTCCAGGAGGGCCTGGTCGAGGAAGTCGTCGGCGGTGGCGGCTGCGGCGGGCGTACGGTCCATGGCGGACAGCGTACGGCCTGGGCTGTCCACGGGGTGTCTCACCGGTCGGGCGACAGTTCCAAGACGGCCGCACGGGCCTTACCTTAGGAGCCGCCCGACTCCCACCCCGAGCCCGAGGAGCACCGTGCCGACCCGGCCCGAGACCGCAGCCCCCGCCACCGTGTCCGGCCCCGCCGCGCCGCCGCCGCACCCGCTCCCCAGGCTGGACCTGCTGCTGCTCGCCGTCTCGGTCTCCGGCATCTCGCTCTCCGCGCCGCTGATCAGCGCCACCGCCGCGCCCGCCCTGGCGATCGCGTTCTGGCGCAACGTCATGTCGGTCGGCGTGCTGGGTCCGTACGCGCTGCTGCGGCACCGGGCCGAGCTGCGCGGGATCGGCCGCCGGGCACTGCTCCTGGCGGCGGCGGCCGGCGCGCTGCTCGCCGTGCACTTCGCGCTCTGGATGCCGAGCCTGCGGATGACCTCGGTGGCCTCGGCGACCGCGCTGGTGACCACCACGCCGCTCTGGACCATCCTGCTGATGCGCCTCGGCGGGGTGCGGGCGCCCCGCGCCGTGTGGATCGGCATGACGGTGGCGTTCGCCGGTGTGCTGGTGCTCACCGGGGTCGACCTCACGCTCTCGCCGCGGGCCCTGCTGGGCGACGCGCTGGCGCTGGGCGCGGGCCTCGCCGCGGCCGGGTACATGCTGCTGGGGGCCGAGGTCCGCCGGACCGTCAGCACCACCGCGTACACCCTGGTCTGCTACGCCACCACGGCGGCCGTCCTGCTGGTGGTCTGCCTGGTGGCCGGGACGCCGATGGCCGGCTGGCCGGCCGGCGCCTGGTGGCAGATCGTGCTGCTGATGGTCACCGCCCAGCTGCTCGGCCACTCGCTCAGCAACCGGGTGGTGCGCACCCTCGGCCCGTCCGTCACCTCCACCGCCATCCTGCTGGAGACCCCGGGCGCCGCGCTGATCGCGGCGCTCTGGCTCGGCCAGTGGCCCCCGGTGGCCGCCTACCCGGCGGTGGTGCTGATCCTGCTGGGCCTGGTCCTGGTCGCCCGGGGCGGCCGGCGGTGACGGCCGGCTACAGCCAGCCGTTGCGGCGGAAGCCCCGGTACATCCCGATGCAGATCAGGACGACGCTGCCGAGCACCATCGGGTAGCCGTACTCGTGGTGCAGCTCCGGCATGTAGTCGAAGTTCATGCCGTAGACGCCGGTGATCATGGTGGGCACGGCGAAGATCGCCGCCCAGGCGGTGATCTTGCGCATGTCCTCGTTCTGCGCGACCGACACCTGGGCCAGGTTGGCCTGGAGCAGCGAGTTCAGCAGTTCGTCGAAGCCGTGCACCTGCTCGGTGACCCGGGCGAGGTGGTCGGCGACATCCCGGAAGTACTTCTGGATGTCCGGGTCGACCAGCCGCTGGAGCGGCTCGGAGAGCTGCTGCATGGGCCGCAGCAGCGGTGTCACGGCGCGCTTGAACTCCAGGACCTCGCGCTTGAGCTGGTAGACCCGGCCGACGTCGGTGCCCCGGCCGCCCTTGTTGGAGAAGACGTCGAACTCGATCTCGTCGACGTCCGTCTGGAGCCGGTCGGCGACCAGCAGGTAGTTGTCCACCACGTGGTCGGCGATGGCGTGCAGCACCGCGGAGGGGCCCTTGGCCAGCAGCCCGGAACCGTCCGCGTCGGCCTCCAGCCGGTGCCGCAGCTCCTGCAGCGAACTGTGCCCGCCGTGCCGGACGGTGATGACGAAGTCCCGCCCGGCGAAGACCATCAGCTCGCCGGTCTCGACCACCTCGCTGGTCGGGGTGAGCTGGTCGTGCTCGACGTAGCGGATCGTCTTGAAGACGGCGAACAGCACGTCGTCGTACCGCTCGACCTTGGGCCGCTGGTGCGCGTGGACGGCGTCCTCGACCGCCAGCGGGTGCAGGCCGAAGCGCTGCGCGATGCCCTCGAACTCGGCCTCGGTCGGCTCGTGCAGTCCGATCCAGCTGAACGATGCCGCGCCGTCCGGCAGTTGCTGCGATGCCTTCACCCGGCGGGCCGCCTCGCGCGGGCTGCAGCTCTCGCCGTGCCGCTTGCCGGACTGGTACACCGCGCAGTCCACCACCGCGGAGGCGGACTGGCCCGGGTGGATCGAGTCGAACAGGCCGCTCGCGGACCGGCGGCGGTTGGTGCGGACGGCTGCGCGCAGGCTGTTGATCATCGACATGGCAGGCTCCCTGGGCAGGAGCCGCCGCACGGCGGCACGGTGGCGGATGGCCGTGGTGCGACGGCATGGAACACCGGTGGAATGACGCCTGCGGTCGGTCCTCGGCCTTGCTGGGGCTCGCGCTGGAACGACCGGACGCCGGTGAGGGTGCTCTCCCGGCCGGGGCCGACTTCGCCTGGGTCCGTCTCGAGGAACGCGGCTGCCGATCGGCTACTGGTGCCGCTGTTTCAGCCTGCGAGGCGAGGGGTACGGGGAAGGCGTCCGGGCCGGGTAGAGCTGCCGGTACTGCATGGTCGGCTGGTATCCACCGCAACCACCTCCTTCACGCCGCTGCCCCGGAGAGAGGATCCCCGGTGGCCAGTCGCTCACACTAACATCTGACCGGGCATCGTCGCTGCGACGTTCTCCCGGTGGTCCTGCCGGCTCCGCGGCCGCACCGGTTACGCTCACCGGCATGGCGCACGACTTCCCGCTCTTCGGTGACCCCTCCGGCGGCTCCCACGACCCGGCCGGCCTCTCCCGGGAGGCCGTGCTGGCCGCCGTCGAGGCCCGGCTGCTGACCACCTTCGGCGAGCCGAGCGGCCGCGCCGCGGTCACCTTCCTCGGCGCGGACCGGATCGAGGTGCTGCGCTTCGGTCCGGACGCCGAGGGGCTGGTCCGCTACGCCACGCTCGGGATGGCCGCCGCGCCGATGGCGGACCCGACCGCGCCGGTCGCCGACCAGGTCCGCGGCCCCCGCGCCGAACTGCTGCTGACGATCCGTGGGGCCCGCGACACCGTGCTCCGCACCCTGGCCACCTTCGCCGCGACGCCGCAGGTGGAGGGCCTGGTGCTGGCCCCCGGCGGCTCGCTGGACCTCGGCTCTCCGCTCTGGGACGGCGCGCCGTTCACCTCGGTGCTGCCCGCCGAACCGGGCGGTCTGGTGCCCGACCTGGAGCTCGACGAGCCGGCCGACCCGGTGCGCTTCCTCCCGCTGCTGCCGATGACGCCCAACGAGGCCGGCTGGAAGCGGGTGCACGGCGCGGCCGCGCTGGAGGAGCGCTGGCTGAAGCACGGCACCGATCTGCGCGACGCCGACCGCCGCGGGGTGCCGCTGGACTGACGCCCGGTCACCGGGGTCCGCAGGGCCGGCGCCCGCCGCAGCGGGGGCGCGCGTCCCCGCCGGGCCCGGCGGTGTGCTCCCGTACGCCCGCGCGTCCGGCCCGGGTGGGCTCAGCCCTCGATCGGCTTCGCGCCGGTGGCCTGGGCCAGCAGCGCCTCGTAGACGCCGGGGTCGGTGGTGTGCTCGCCGAGCCGGACGCTCTTGCGGGTGCCGTGGTAGTCGCTGGAACCGGTGGTCAGTAGGCCGAGGTCGGCGGCCAGTCCGCGCAGCCGGGCCCTGGTGGGCTCGTCGTGGTCGATGTGGTCGACCTCCAGCGCGGCGAGCCCGGCCGCCGCGAGGTCCGCGATCACCTGGTCGGAGACGGTCCGCCCGCGCTTGACCGCGCCCGGGTGGGCGAAGACCGGCACCCCGCCCGCCGCGCGGACCAGCCGGACGGCCTCGGCCGGGTCGGTCTCGTGCTTGCGGACGTCCGCCCGGCCGCCGTTGGCCAGCCATTGCGGGGTGAAGGCGTCGGAGACGGTGGCCACCACCCCCGCCTCGACCAGCGCGCTGGCGATGTGCGGCCGGCCGACCGAGCCGGTCCCGGCGATCCGCTGGACCTGCTCCCAGCTTATGTCGGCGCCCAGCGCGCGGCAGCGCTCGACGACGGCCCGCCCGCGGCGGAACCGGTCGGTGCGCACCAGCTCGCGCTCGCCGGCGAAGGCCGGTTCGGCCGGGTCGAAGAGGTAGGCCAGCAGGTGCAGGCTGATGCCGTCCACCGCGCAGGACAGCTCGGCGCCCGGGACGAGGCTCAGCCGGGTGCCGGAGGGCAGCGCGCGGACCGCCTCGGCGGCCTCGGCGTGGCCGGCCACCGTGTCGTGATCGGTGAGCGCCACCACGTCCAGGCCCGCGGCGGCGGCCGCCGCGACCAGCTCGGCCGGGCTGTCGGTGCCGTCGGACGCGTTGCTGTGGGCGTGCAGGTCGATGCGCACGGGGTCGGCTCCTGGGGTGGGCGGCGGGTGCCGCCCAGGATAGTGCGGGCGCCCGGCGGGCCGTCAGCCCAGCAGCTGGGGGGAGAGCGCGCCGCAGGGCAGCAGGCCCAGCTCGGCGCCGGCCTCGCGCAGATCCGTGAGGACGAGCTCGTCGTACATCACCAGGGCGGACTGCTCGGGCCAGGCGACCGCCCAGAGCCAGAGGCCGCGGGCCTCGCCGACGAACACCGCGCGATCGGCGGGCGCGTCCGGGACGTGGAACATCGGGGTGGGCCGCCCGGCCGCCATCAGCTTGGCGTCGGCGGGCTTGTAGAGCGAGACGGACTCGCCCGGGTCCGGCCCGGACAGGCCCGCGTACCGGGCGCCGAGCCCCACGCCCAGCTCCTCGGCGACCAGCACCAGCTCTCCGAAGCCGCCCAGCGGCGCCGGTCCGGAGCAGGCGACCGCGGTGGCCCGGGCGCCCGAGACGTCGTCGCCGACGTGCGCGATGCCGGTGTAGAGCCAGCCGACCGGGAGCGGCCAGGGCAGCCAGACGGGGACCTGGGAACGGGCGACGGCCACGCCGAGCGCCTCCACGCTCGGGGGCAGCACGGGCTGCATCGGGTGCACCGCTCCGTGCCGGTCGCACTGCCAGGTGTCTGAGAACAGACCGGGGGCGCGGACCCGACCGGCGCACCTCGGGCAGCTAGGCTCGCCCCTCATAGCCGACAACGCTCCTCCCTCCGGACCGCCGCGTCAAGGACGATCACCCGTACGGAGGGCGCGGCGGTACCTGTCGGTGCGGACACCCGTTCGGCGCCGGGCGGGCGCGCTGCGGGCGGTTCCCGCTAGGGAATGTCCAGCGGCGGCCGGTGGCAAACGTCGGTGCCGCTCCGGGTGGGCCGGGCCGGACGCACTGACGCCCCGTCAACGGCGATCGCGGCGACGGGGCGTCAGTCGGGTATCGGAACGTCGGGATCGGACGCTCCCGGCTCTTCGGCGGCGGGTGAGGGCTCCCGGTCGGAGGCGCCGCGCTGGGTCAGACGGTCGGGCACGGACGGATGAGCAGGCGCTCGCCGGTGCGGGCGGCGGCCTGGACGAGTTCGCGGACGGTCTCGGCGTCGGCGATCACGCGGTCGGTGGCGGTGCCGTGGGCGTCGTCCAGCCGGACGATCTCGAAGCGCATGGGCCTCTCCTTCTCTTGCCCCGTCGGGCGGGGCGGTCGTGGCTGAGTGGGTATCAGCCCTTTCGCGGTCTGTCGGATCGAACGGTCGACGGTCTGCTGAGGCAAAGGGGCTCCCCCTGCTTGCCAAGTGCGTCTGGTACCTCGTGAACCACTGTCTCGTGGTGCTGCTACCGGGCCGTTGCCCGTCCGTAAAGCCCGGGTTTCGGCGGATTGTCGCCAGCGTCGACCCCGACGATGATTCCCGGACAGAATCAAATATTACCGCAACTAACGACTTTTGTCGTGGGACTTCCCGGGGCGGGGCGCCGGCGCCCCACCCCGGGGTGGTCCGGGCTCAGCCCCAGAAGGCCAGCAGGGCCTCGGCCGTGGCCTCCGGCCGTTCGGCGTTGGGGGAGTGGCCGGCGTCCTCGATCACCACGCGGCGGGCGCCCAGCCGCTCGGCCATCCGGGTCTGCTCCGGCACCGGCCAGGCGTAGTCCCGGACCCCGGAGAGCACCAGGGCGGGCAGCGCGGCCGCGGTCGCGGCCAGCTCGTCCACCCGGTCGGGCGCGGCGATCAGATGGGCGCCGGTGGTGGCGAGCGCCTGCGGCACGTTGGCCACCCAGCGGCGGTGCAGGAACTCCGCGACCTCGGGGGCGGGGCGGCGGGCCCGGTCGCCGCCGGTCTGCTCCGCCTGCCGCTCCATCTGCTGGAGCACCTGCCAGATCTCCTCCAGGCTCATCGACGGCAGCACGCCGATCAGCAGCTTGGTCCGCTCCGCCTCGGCGGGCTCGATCGAGGCGGGCCCGGTGGACATCAAAGTCAGTGAACTCCACGGCAGCGGACCGTCGGCGGCCGCCGCCAGGACGGCCTCCCGGGCCACCTGGCCGCCGAAGGAGTGGCCGAGCAGGTGGAGTGGCGCGTCGCCCTCGGCGAGCACCTCGGAGAGCGCCCGGACGTCCGCCCCCAGGGCGTCGACCGCGTAGGCGGCCGGATCGTCGGGGCCGCCGCTCTCGTACTGGCCGCGCTGGTCGACCGCGGTCACCCGGTAGCCGGCCGCGGCGAGCGGCTCCAGGAGCGCGATGAAGTCCTCCTTGCTGCCGGTGAACCCGGGCACGAGCAGGGCCGTCCCGCGGACCGCGCCGGCCGGCTCCGCCCGCAGCGCGGCGAACTCCCCGCGCGCCGTCGGCACCCGCAGGGCGCGCGCGCAGCGGGGGAGGGTGAGGAACGGCGGCGTGCTCATGGGCGATCTCCTGCGTGCGCGGGTGCGGTGCGGTGCGGCGGGGCGACTGGCGCCGGTGACGCCGAGCGTAGCCGGGTGGAAACGCCGCAGGGGGCGACGCCGCCCGGTGGCCGGACGGGGTCGCCCCCTGCGCTTGGTGCGTGACCGGATCAGCTCTCCGGGGCCGCCTCGGGGGCGGCAACCGCCGGGCGGCGGGTGCGGGCCCGACGACGCGGGGCCGCGGCCTCGGCCGGGGCGTCCGCGCCGGCCTCGGGGGCCGCGGCGGCCTCGGCGACCGGCTCGGCCGTCGTCGCCTTGGCCCGCGAACGGGTCCGCTTCACGGCCGGCTTCCCCTCGGACTTCTCCGCGGTCTGCACGGCGGCGGCCGGAGCGGCGGCCTCGGCGACCGCGGCGGGCGCCTCGGTCACCGCGTCGACGGCGGTCTCGCCGGCGGCGGCGCGGGGACGGCGACGGCGGCGGCGCGGGGCCGCGCCCTCGCCCTCGGCGCCCTCGACGGCCGGAGCCGCCGGGGCGTCGACCGCGGCGAGGGCCTCGGTGGTCGCGTCGAGCACGGCGTCACCCTCGACCGTGGAACCGCCGCGGGTGCGACGGCGCTCGCGGGCCCGGCGGGCGGGCTTCTCCTCGGCGGCCTCGGCGACGGGGGCGGCGCCCCGGCCGCCACCGGTCCGGCCGCCCTTGGGGGCGCGACCGGGCGCCGAGCGGGCCCCGCGACCGCCGGTCTCGCCGAGGTCCTCGACCTCCTCGGCGCCCAGCCCGGCCCGGGTCCGCTCCGAACGCGGCAGCACACCGGTGGTGCCCTTGGCGATCTTCAGCAGCTCGAACAGGTGCGGCGAGGTGGAGTAGGTCTCCTCCGGCGCGTTGAACGACAGGTCCAGCGCCTTGTTGATCAGCTGCCAGCGCGGGATGTCGTCCCAGTCGACCAGGGTGACGGCGGTGCCGGAGGCGCCGGCGCGGCCGGTCCGGCCGATCCGGTGCAGGTAGGTCTTCTCGTCCTCGGGGCACTGGTAGTTGACGACGTGCGTCACGCCCTCGACGTCGATGCCGCGGGCCGCGACGTCGGTGCAGACCAGGACGTCGACCTTGCCGTTGCGGAAGGCCCGCAGGGCCTGCTCGCGGGCGCCCTGGCCGAGGTCGCCGTGGACGGCGCCGGCCGCGAAGCCGCGCTGGGTCAGCTGGTCCGCGACGTCGGCCGCGGTGCGCTTGGTGCGGCAGAAGATCATCGCCAGCCCGCGGCCGTCGGCCTGCAGGATGCGCGAGACGAGCTCGACCTTGTCCAGCGAGTGCGCACGGAAGATGTGCTGCTCGGTGTTGGCCACGGTGGTGCCCGTGTCGTCCGGCGCGGCGGCGCGGATGTGGGTCGGCTGGTTCATGTACCGGCGGGCGAGGCTGATGACCTGGCCCGGCATGGTGGCCGAGAACAGCAGCGTCTGCCGCTTGGCCGGCAGCATGGTCAGGATCTTCTCGACGTCGGGCAGGAAGCCCAGGTCGAGCATCTCGTCGGCCTCGTCCAGGACGAGCGAGCGGACCCGCGAGAGGTCCAGCTTCTTCTGCCCGGCCAGGTCCAGCAGGCGGCCCGGGGTGCCGACCACGATGTCGACGCCCTTCTTGAGCGCCTCGACCTGCGGCTCGTAGGCCCGGCCGCCGTAGACGGCGAGCACGCGCACGTTGCGGACCTTGCCGGCGGTCTGCAGGTCGTTGGTGACCTGGGTGCAGAGCTCGCGGGTCGGGACGACGATCAGCGCCTGCGGGGCCTCGTGGAGCTGCTCCTCGGTGCCCCGGCCGGCGTCGACGTCGGCCCGGACGACGACCCGCTCGATCAGCGGGAGGCCGAAACCGAGGGTCTTGCCGGTGCCGGTCTTGGCCTGGCCGATGACGTCGTGGCCGGTCAGCGCGACCGGGAGGGTCATCTCCTGGATGGGGAAGGGGTGGATGATGCCGACGGCCTCCAGGGCCTCGGCGGTCTCCGGGAGGATCCCCAGGTCCCGGAAGGTGGTCTTGACGGGTTCAGCGTTGGTGGACAGGGTGCTGCCTCTTCCGTGTGGAGGGGCCGAGAACGAGCGGCGGGCGGGCAGCCGCGCTGCTGCGTACGGGCCTGGACGGCCCTGGTACAGCTGCGTGGACGCACAACCGCGCCGGTCCCTGCGGCCGGCCGGTCCGCGGGGCCCGGTGAGGGGCGCGGTCACGGCGGCGTCGGGGAGGATTCCCTTGAGGGACCTGCGCGGGACCTTGCGCCGTGCGGCGCGGTCTCGGCGGCCCTCGCTCGGCCACTGATGCGGTGCCAAGGCTTGAAGTCCAAGCCATGGTCGGAGCCGATCGGCTCTCCGACCGGGCATCCGCGTACGTGAGTGCCCGGCTTCCGGATGCGGGCACGTCCTGCCGGACGGTGCCGCTACGAAGCGGGCTTGCCCGGCGCACCGAGACGGCGGTGACACCGTGCGAGCACTACGGACCTCGCTACCACCATACAGTCACGCGACGACTCGAACACGTGACGCGTCTGACATCGCCCGCACCGGACCGTCGCGCCGGCTCCGCGCCGGGCTCCCCGCGCACCGGTCGCGGAGCGGGTGCCCGGGGCCACCGCGCGTGTGCGGGGGGCCGCGCCGGACTAAGGTGGCAGGTCATGGAGACCCATGGTGAGACGCAGGACGACACGGCCGGCTCGATCGGGGACTGGGCGAGCTGCTCGGCCGATCCGGGCTACCGGGCGGCCGTGCTGGACCTGCTCGGCGCCCTCGCGTACGGCGAGCTGAGCGCCTTCGAGCGGCTCGCCGAGGACGCCAAGCTCGCGCCGGGCCTCGCCGACAAGGCCGAGCTGGCCCGGATGGCCTCCGCCGAGTTCCAGCACTACCAGCGGCTGCACGACCGGCTCGCGGAGGTCGGCGCGGACCCGCAGGAGGCGATGCGGCCGTTCGTCGAGCCGCTGGAGCTGTTCCACCGGATGACGGCGCCCTCGGACTGGCTGGAGGGCCTGGTCAAGGCCTACGTCGGCGACGCGATCGCGACGGACTTCTACCGCGAGGTGGCCGTGCGGCTCGACGACGACACCCGGGACCTGGTCCTCGGCGTGATGTCGGACACCGGGCACGCCCAGTTCGCGGTCGACAAGGTGCGGCAGGCCATCGAGGCCGACCCGCGCTCGGGCGGCCGGCTGGCGCTCTGGGGCCGGCGGCTGATGGGCGAGGCGCTGAGCCAGGCCCAGCGGGTGGTCGCCGAGCGCGACGCGCTCTCCAACCTGCTGGTCGGCGGCGTCCAGGTGCAGGGCTTCGACCTGGTCGAGGTCGGCAAGATGTTCAACCGGATCACCGAGGCGCACACCAAGCGGATGGCCGCGCTGGGGCTCGCCTCCTGAGCTGCCCGGCCGGGGCGGCGGGGCTCAGGCGTGCCGCTGCCGGCGGTGCGCGCCCGCCCGGTGCGGGCGGTGCCGGTGGGCGGGCTGGCGCCCGGCCGCGAGGTCGGGCCGGGCCAGCACCGAGGTGAGCAGTGCCGAGGCGAGCGCCGCGATGCCGATGCTGGCCGCCGGGACCCGGCCGTCCAGCGTGAAGTGCGTGATCACCCCGCTGAGCAGGGCCGACACCAGCGCCGTCCCGAGCGTCAGCCCCCGGCCGGCCGGGAAGTACGCCGGCAGGGCCAGCAGCGCGGTGGCCCCGACGATCAGGCCGACGAGGGCGAAGGCGATCGACTCGACCAGCAAGGGTGCCTCCCCGGTGCGGTGGGCGGCTCCGGACGGCCGCACTTGTCGCCGTACCCCGGTCCACCCGGCCGTACACGCAGTGGTGCCCCGTTCCCCGGGCGGGGAACGGGGCACCACGAAGCAGCTCAGAGCGTGCCGAACCCGACCTTGCGGGCGGCCTGCTCGCCGATCTCCACGTACGCCAGGCGCTCGGCCGGGACGATGACGCGGCGGCCGTGCTCGTCGGTCAGCGCGAAGAGCTTCGAGGGGCCCTCCAGCGCCTTGGCGATCGCGCTCTCGACCTCATCGGCGGTCTGCGAGCTCTCGATCACGATCTCGCGCGGCGCGTTCTGCACGCCGATCTTGACCTCCACGACTTCCGTCCCTCCGGGTTGCAGCCAGCCACGCGCGGTCACCGGACCGCCTGGGACAAGCGTTCGTGGTGATCGCGCCGTACGGCTTCACCATAGAGCACCGGATCAGTGCCCTGGCGAAGGTCGGCGGATCACTGGTCGGCGGCCTGCGCCTCGGCGGCCTCGGCGGCGGGGTGCATCGGGAAGCCCTTCAGACCGCGCCAGGCCAGGCTGGCGACCAGCCGGACGGCTTCGTCGCGGGGGATCTCCAGGCCCTGGGAGAGCCAGTAGCGGGCGGTGATCTGGGCCAGGCCGCAGACGCCGGCGGCGAGCAGCTTGGACTCGGCCTCGGGGAGGTCGGTGTCCTCCTGGATGACCTTGCTGACCAGGGTCGCGCTGGCGTCCGAGGCCCGCTCCACCCGCTCGCGGACGGCCGGCTCGTTGGTCAGGTCCGACTCGAAGACCAGCCGGAAGGCACCGGACTCGCTGGAGACGTAGTTGAAGTACGCCTCCATCGTCGCGGCCACCCGGTGCTTGTTGTCGGTGGTCGCGGCGAGCGCCTCGCGGGTCGAGTCGACCAGGGCGTCGCAGTGCTTGTCCAGCAGCGCCAGGTAGAGCTCCAGCTTCCCGGGGAAGTGCTGGTACAGCACCGGCTTGCTGACCCCGGCGCGGTCGGCGATGTCGTCCATGGCGGCCGCGTGGTAGCCCTGCGCGACAAACACCTCCTGGGCGGCACCGAGCAGTTGTTCACGGCGGGCGCTTCGCGGCAGGCGGGCACCGCGCGGGCGCTCCTGCGCCTCCTGGATGGCCGTCACGGCGCTCCTCACTTCACGGGTTTTCGGGGCTGGCAAGATGACCGATTCTACTTTTCGGTAACCGCGTTCGCGCTTGGCGAGCGTGAGAAAAGCACCGAGCCCCCTTGTCAGGAGCCCACAATACGGCGCTGACCACCGGCGACGGCAGTGGTGCGACAAGAGCTGGGACGGCCCCGGTGCACCCGCGGCTCACTACCATCGTCCACCATGAGCGGCGCCGAGCAGCGGGTACGTACGGAGGCGGGGGATCCCGCGGGGGTCCGGACGGTCGGCGCCGCCGGTGCGGAACTGGCGGTGCACCGGCCCGGCGGCGGGGCCGCCGACGGCCGGGAGCAGGCACTCTTCGTGCACGGACTCGGCGGCTCGGCGGCCAACTGGACCGCGCTGATGGACCGGCTGGCCGGCCTCGTCGACGGGGAGGCGGTGGACCTGCCCGGCTTCGGGCACTCGGCGCCGCCCGCCGACGGCGACCTCTCCGTGTCCGGGCACGTGCGCGCGGTGACCGGCTACCTGGAGACGACCGGCCGCGGCCCGGTGCACCTCTTCGGGAACTCGCTCGGCGGCGCCGTCGCCGTCCGGCTCGCCGCGCTCCGGCCCGATCTGGTGCGCAGCCTGACGCTGATCTCGCCCGCGCTGCCCGAGCTGCCGCCGCAGCGCACCGCCTGGCCGACCGGGCTGCTCGCGGTGCCCGGCCTGCCCGCCCTGCTGGGCCGGCTGCCGTCGAACCGCCGCAGCCCGGAGGACGCCACCGAGGGCCTGCTGCGGCTGGTCTACGGGGATCCGCGGAGCCTCTCGCCGGCAGCCCGGGCCGAGGCGGTGGCCGAGTACCGGCGGCGGACCGCGGTGCCGCACGCGATGCGGGCGCTGACCGGCTCGGCCCGCGGGATCGTCTCGGCGTACACCGAGCGGGGCGAGCAGACGCTCTGGCGGCAGGCGGAGCGGGTCACGGCGCCCACGCTGCTGGTGTACGGGCTGCGCGACAAGCTGGTCTCGTACCGCTCGGCGCGGCGGGCCTGCGCGGCGTTCGGGGACGCCCGGCTGCTGGTGCTGCCGGACTCCGGGCACGTGGCGATGATGGAGCACCCGGAGCGGGTGGCCCGGGCGGTGCGGGAGCTGCTGGCGCGGGGCTGAGCGGCGGTGCGGAGCGGCCCCGGCGGGGGCGTGGGGACGGACGGGCGGTAACGCCCCGCTCCGGGGCGAGGTCACGCCGGTTCACTCGTTCAGGTGGCAACCAGGCATGTGACCGATGGAGGGCCGGGGCCCGGTCCTACCTTTCTGCTGTCGGACCGAACAGGTGTGGGGGAGTGGCGGCCGCCGGAGGAGCCGGAGGGCGGCCGCACGCAGGGAGCCGGTGGTGCGACCGCCGGCCCGGGCCGCGGTGCTTCCGGCCGACCGGACTCCTCCGCCCGGGCCGCACCCGTGCCCGCACGGGGCGCCCGGGTGCCGATCGAGCCGCTCCAGCCATCCGTCGTCCCGTTCTGTTCTGGAGGTCTCCCGTGCGCGTTGCACTGCTCACCGAGGGTGCCCGTCCGCACCCCGGACACGGCGTCGGCGGCTGGTGCGCCCGGTTGGTGGAGGGTCTCGCCGAGCACGACTTCGAGCTGTTCGTCCTGGCCGGCGCGGCCGGTTCGGGCATCGCCGAGAGCCCGCGGGGGCGCTGGCTAGGGGTGCACGAGCTGGCACTGTGGGGGCGCCGACCGGCCGGCCGGCTGCCCGGTGCGCTGCGCGGGCGCCAGTACGCCCGGGCGTACGAGGAACTGGTCCGGGCCCTGGTGATGCCGGGCGAGCGGGCCTCGTTCGGGGCGGGGCTGTACCGGCTGGCGGCGCTCGCCCGGGAGGACGGCGGCCTGTCCGCGTTCCTGGCCTCCGCCGCCGCCCGGCGCACCCTGGAGCGGGTCTGGCGCTCGCCCGGCGCCGACACCACGGCCGGGCAGCCGCTGGTCCGTGACGTGCTGGTCGCGGCGGACCTGCTGGAGCAGTGCCTGCGCCCGCTCTCGGCCCCCTGGTACGGCGCCGGGCCGGGCGGCCTCGGCTCGGCCGACCTCTGCCACGTCGTCGGCGGCGGTCCGGCGGCGCTGCCGGCGCTGGTGGCCAAGCGGCTGCACGGGGTGCCGTTCGTGGTCACCGAGCACGGGCTGCACCTGCGCGAGCAGTACCTCGGCTACCGCGAGGCGCCCTACCGCTGGCCGGTCCGGGCCCTGCTGCTCTCCTTCTTCCGCTCGCTCACCGAGGAGACGTACCGGCAGGCCGCGATACTGACCCCCGGCAGCGCCCACGACCAGCGGTGGCAGCGCCGCTGCGGCGCCGACCCGGCGCGGACCAGGGTGGTCCACGAGGGCACTCCGGCGGTGGCCCGGGCCGCGGCCGGCCCGGAGCCGGCCGCGCCGACGCTGGCCTGGGCGGGCGCGTTGGAGCCGGGCCGGGACACCGAGCTGATGCTGCACGCCTTCGCGCGGGTCCGCGCCGAGCTGCCCGCGGCCCGGCTGGTGGTCCACGGCGAGGAGGCCGTCCCGGGCTACCGGGCGCACTGCGAGGCGGTGGCCGACCGGCTGGGGGTGGCCGGGGCGGTGGAGTTCGCCGGGCGGCCCGACTCGGTGGCGGCGGCCTGGGAGAGCGGCACGGTGGTGGTCTTCTCGGCGCTCTCGCAGCGCGGCCCCCGGCTGCTGGCCGACGCGATGCTGAGCGGCCGGGCGGTGGTCTCGACGGACGTCGGGGTGGCCCGGGAGGTGGTGGGCCCGACCGGACTGCTCGTCCCGCCGCGCGACCCGCGGGCACTGGCGGGCGCCTGTCTGGCCCTGCTGCGCGACCCGGAGCGGCGGGCCCGGCTGGGGCTGGCGGGCCGGTTGCGGGCGCAGGAACGCTTCGCCGTGGAACCGGTGATCGGCGCGTTCCGGGAGATCTACCTGGAGCTGGTCTCGCAGTGGCCGGCCTTCCCGGCGGCCCGGTCCGGTGGTGCGGCCGCCGAGCGGCCCCGTCCGTTCGCCCGGCCCGCCGAGTACTGGCTGGCCGACCGCCGGGACGGCGCCGGCACCGGGCAGCCGGTCGGCAAGGGGCAGGGCGAGGGCGCGGGCGAGGCGTCCGAGCGGCCCGGCGCACTCGCGGAGGCCCTCTGATGGCCGGCGGCGCGCCGGTCGCCGGCAGCGGCCCGGCCACGGGGCCCGGAGTCTTCGGCGATCCGGTCCGGGAGGTGATGGCGGAGCACCGGGAGCTCTGCGAGCGGGCCGTCGATCCGCTGGAGATCGCCGCCGGGCTGGAGGAGGCGGGCTGCGGGCCGGAGACGGCCGCGCGCTGCCGGCACGCCGATCTGTTCTCGCTCGCCGACGAGCTGTACGCCCGGGTGCCGCGCCGTCCGCCGCCGGACCCGGCGGCGGTGCCGGACGGCCACCGGCCGCGCCGGTGGGGTGCGGCGCTCCGGGCGGCGGCGCTGGCCGTGCCACCGGTCGGGGCGGCCGTCGGGGCGGCCGGTCGGTGGCCGGTGCTGCTGCCGGCCGCCGCCGTGCTCGCGCTGGGGTCGGCGGTGTCCGCCTCCGGGCGGGCCGACCGGGCCGCGGCCGGCGCCCCGGCCGTCGACCTGCCGGACGCCGGGCTCGGACCGTTCGCCGGGGGCCCCGGCCCGCGGGCCCGGCGGTTGCGGCCGGCCGGGCTGGGCCACGGGTGCGGAGTGGCCGCCCTGCTGCTGCTCCCGCTGGCCGGGGTCGGCGCCGGGTTCGGGGCGTCCGGCACCGGGGACACCCGGGTGACGGCCGCGCTGGTGCTGGCCGCGGCGCTGTCGGCCGGGTCGGCCGAGTGGGCGGCGCGGTGGTTCCGGCACATCGCCCGCGGCCACCTGTGCGTGGCGGGCACCCTCGCCGAGTTCCGGGCCCGGATGCGGCCGGTGCTGCCGGTGGCCGTCGCCCTGCACCTGGCCGTCCTCGCGGTCCTGACCTTCGCCGCCCTCGCGGTGCTGACGGCCGTGGCGCCCCGGCCCGGGCCGGGCCACGGCGGCGGACTGCCCCACCTGGTGGCCGAGCGGGCCGACCCCGCCCAGTGGGCGGCGCAGGGTGTGCTCGGGCTGCTGCTGGTGCTGCCCGCGCTGCTGGCCCGGTCCGGCCGGACCGCCGCCGCCGCGCTGGGCGCGCTCGCCGGGCCGACCGCCGTCGCGGCGCCGCTCCTCCTGGGCCGCTCCGCGCCGACGGCCTTGCTGCTCGGCGGAGGCGCGGTCGCGCTCGCCCTGCTGGCGTACGCCTGGCCGGTGCTCGACCGGGCCGACACGCACCGCTGAGCCGGGCCCCACCGAACCGTTCGACCTCCCCGTTGTTCACTCTGTCCGCCAGGTCGTACCCGACCTCGCTTCGTGGAAGGACACCCCCGATGAGGGTGCTGCTGCTGGGCGCCGACGGCTTTATCGGCCGCCGGGTCACCGATCGTCTGCTCGTGGACCAGGAGTTGCAGGTGACGGTGCTCGGCCGGCGCGACTCGGCCGACATCCGCTTCGACCTGACCACCGGGAGTCCGGGCGCGCTCGCCCGGTTCCTGGACGCGGTCGCGCCCCAGGTGGTGATCAACTGCGCGGGCGCCACCTACGGCAGCTCGCGGACGCTGATCCGGGCGAACACGCTGGCCGTCGCCACGGTCTGCGAGGCGATCCGGCGCAGTCGGGAGCCGGCCCGGCTGGTGCACGTCGGCTCGGCGGCCGAGTACGGGCCGGTGCCGGGCGGGGTCCCGGTCTCGGAGGGCGCCGAGCCGCGTCCGGTCGGCCCGTACGGGGTCTCCAAGCTCGCCGGGACGGAGCTGGTGCTGGCCTCCGGGCTGGACGCGGCGGTGCTCCGGGTGTTCGACGTGGTGGGGCCGGGGGCGCCGACGGCCTCGCTGTTCGGGCGGCTCGCCGAGGGGCTGCGCCGGGCGCTGGAGCGCGAGGAGTCGCAGGTGCGGATGCCGGACCTGTCCGGATACCGGGATTTCGTCGACGTCCGGGACGTCGCCCGGGCGATCCAGGCGGCGGCGGTGTCGGCGGCCACCGGGGTGATCAACATCGGCAGCGGGCACGCCGTCCGGGCCCGCGAGGCGGCCCAGCTGCTGGTCCGGGCCTCGGGCTTCGAGGGGGCGATCGTGGAGGAGAACCGGCCGGTGCTGCTCCCCGCGCAGGCCGGCGTGCCGGTCGAGCACGTCGACCGGCACGCGGACCGGCACGTCGACCGGCACGCGGGCCAGCACGGCGGCCCGTACCACCGGCCCGCGGAGGCACGGCCGGCCGAGGGGCGGGGCCCGGCGGGCGAGCCGGTGCCGTGGCGCCAGGCGGACGTGCGGACCGCCCGGGACCGTCTCGGCTGGCGGACACAGGTGCCGCTGGAGGAGTCGCTGGGTGACGTCTGGCTGGAGACCGCCTGCCGGGTCTGACCCGCCGGCCCGTGGTGCCCGGGTGCGCGACGGCCCCGCTGAGGCGGGCCGCGGCGCTCCCGGGCGCCCGTCGTCCGCCGCCTCGGGGGGCTCCGGTGGGCGGTCCCAGCATCCGAGGCCGGCTGTCTCGCCAGTCGGACGGGCTGTCTCGGAATACCGGGGCGGCATGACACTGTTGGCCTAGCTGAGCCACCGCGGTGGCGGAGCGTGAAGCCACTAGAGGTCGGCCCCTGGCCACCTGAACCGACGACCATCGGAGTCCCCGTGTCGCTGCCACCCCTGGTCGAGCCGGCCGCCGAGCTCACCGTCGACGAGGTCCGCAGGTACTCCCGCCACCTGATCATCCCCGACGTGGGCATGGCCGGGCAGAAGCGGCTGAAGAACGCCAAGGTGCTGTGCGTCGGCGCCGGCGGCCTGGGCTCGCCCGCGCTGATGTACCTCGCCGCCGCCGGCGTGGGCACGCTCGGCATCGTCGAGTTCGACGTGGTGGACGAGTCCAACCTGCAGCGGCAGATCATCCACGGCCAGTCGGACATCGGCCGCTCCAAGGGCGAGTCGGCGCGGGACTCGGTCAAGGAGATCAACCCCTACGTGGACGTGATCCTCCACGAGGAGCGCCTCGACAACGACAACGTGATGGAGATCTTCTCCGGCTACGACCTGATCGTCGACGGGACCGACAACTTCGCCACCCGGTACCTGGTGAACGACGCCGCGGTGCTGCTCGGCAAGCCCTACGTGTGGGGCTCGATCTACCGCTTCGACGGCCAGGCCAGCGTGTTCTGGGCCGAGCACGGCCCGTGCTACCGCTGCCTCTACCCCGAGGCCCCGCCGGCGGGCATGGTCCCGTCCTGCGCCGAGGGCGGCGTGCTGGGCGTGCTCTGCGCGTCCATCGGCTCGATCCAGGTCACCGAGGCGATCAAGCTGCTGGCCGGGGTCGGCGAGCCGCTGGTCGGCCGGCTGATGATCTACGACGCCCTGGAGATGAACTACCGCCAGGTGAAGGTCCGCAAGGACCCGAACTGCGCGCTCTGCGGCGAGAACCCGACGGTCACCGAGCTGATCGACTACGAGGCCTTCTGCGGCGTCGTGTCGGAGGAGGCCCAGGCCGCCGCCGCCGGTTCGACGATCACCTCGAAGCAGCTCAAGCAGTGGCAGGACGACAAGGAGGACATCTTCCTGATCGACGTCCGCGAGCCCGGCGAGTACGAGATCGTCAACATCCCCGGCGCGGTGCTGATCCCGAAGAACGAGTTCCTGATGGGCAACGCGCTGGAGTCGCTGCCGCAGGACCGGAAGATCGTCCTGCACTGCAAGTCGGGCGTCCGCTCGGCCGAGGTGCTGGCCGTGGTGAAGGCGGCCGGGTTCTCCAACGCCGTCCACCTCGGCGGCGGCGTGCTCGGCTGGGTGAACCAGGTCGAGCCGCACAAGCCGGTCTACTAGCAGACGCGGGAAGGGCCCGCCGGATCGCTCCGGCGGGCCCTTTTCGCGTACCGGGAGCCCTACAGGGCGCCCTTGCGCTGGAGCACGTTGTAGGAGATCCAGCCGGGTAGCACGGGCAGCCAGAAAG
This sequence comes from Kitasatospora sp. NPDC022856, assembly GCF_055561235.1. Taxonomy (NCBI): domain Bacteria; kingdom Bacillati; phylum Actinomycetota; class Actinomycetes; order Kitasatosporales; family Streptomycetaceae; genus Kitasatospora; species Kitasatospora sp. NPDC022856. Next base: position 115,580 of record NZ_JBVHHE010000003.1, read on the forward strand.
TGAGCGCCCGGTAGAGGAAGACCGCCGGGGTGGCGATCGTCGGGGGCACGTCGGCGACGGTGAGCGCACCGATCAGGGCGACCTCGACCGGGCCGATGCCGCCAGGGGTGGGGATGGCCGAGCCGGCCGCGTTGGCGGTCAGGAAGACCACCGCGACCGCCGAGAAGCTGATGCTGCCGCCGAAGGCCTGCACCGAGGCGTCCAGGCAGGCGGTGAAGGAGAGCGTCAGCAGCAGGATCCCGCCGAAGCCGGTGACCAGCTTGCTGGGCGTCTGCATCAGGTCGAGCATCCGCGGCACCACGCCGAAGAACAGCGAGCGCAGCCGGTTCAGCACGAACCGCCGCAGCGGCGAGACGGCCGCGACCACCAGGGCGAGCACGGCGGCGGTCAGCACGCCGATGATCACCGCGCGGGAGGCCGAGAGGTCCCCGTTGGTCTGGCTGCCGGTGATCAGGCCGAAGCTGAACAGCAGCAGCAGGTGCCCGGCCAGGCCGGCCAGCTGGGAGGCGCCGACCGAGGCGACCGCCTGCCCGGAGCGGATCCCGGCCTTCTGCAGGTAGCGGGTGTTCAGCGCGATGCCGCCGATCGCGGCCGGCGCGACCAGCTTGACGAAGGAGCCGGCCAGCTGGGCCGCCACGGTGCGGCGGAACGGCAGCTTCTCCGGGACGAAGCCGGTCAGGCTCATCGAGGCGGCGACGTAGCTGAACGCGGCGGCGGCGAGCGCCACGGCCGCCCAGGCCCAGTCCATCTGGGAGAGCTTGAGCTGGGCCGGCTTGATGGTGGTCAGCGCGAGGTAGGCGGCGAAGGTGAGCGCGATCACCATGATCAGGCTCTTCGGCTTCAGCCGCTCCAGCTTGGCCGTCTCGGTCGGCGCCTCGGGGGCGATCTGGAGGATCTGGCCGCGGATCCGGCTGAGCAGGTCCTCCCCGGCGACCGCGATGTCCTCCTCGGCCTGCTGCTGGGTGCGCTCGCCGGCGGCGACCTGCTCCAGCGCCTGGGCCCGGGCGGCGGTCTTGCGCTCCTTGGTGAGCTTCTTCAGGTCGACCCTGGTGGAGCGGCTCAACCCGACCGGCTGCAGCAGCGGCAGCGCCTGCGCGACCCGTTCGGCGCCGAGGACGGCGTTCGCGGTCGCGACCGCCCGCTCCGGGCCGATCCGCAGGGCGAAGGTGGTGAGCAGCTGGGCGACGTCGATGCGCAGCGTCAGATCGGTGGCGGCGATGTCGCCGCCGGAGAGGTTGACCAGGCAGGCCGCCTTCTCGTCGACCACCAGCAGCGACTCGCCGGTCAGCCGGCGGTGCGCGATCCGGCGCTCGTGCAGGGCGGCGACGGACTCCCAGAGCGAGGCCATCACCCGGTCGGTGACCTCCTCGTCCGAGAGGTCGTCCAGGATGCGGCCCTCGACGTTCTCGTAGACCAGGATCGCGGCGTCCGGGCCCAGCTCGGAGGTGGCCACCAGCTGCGGCGAGTGGGCGCCCGAGGCGGCGGCCGCGTAGGCGATCAGCGCCTCCTGCTCCAGCGCCTGGCGCAGCGACTGCGGGCTGCGGCGGACGGCCACCGAGCGCAGCCGCAGCCGCCGCCAGGCGCGGTAGAAGAAGCCGGAGGCCTGCTGCTCGCGGTCGATGATGTGGACGTCCAGCGGCGGGCCGCTCTGCTGGCCGACGTAGTAGCGGCGGGTGCCGCCGGGGGCGTCCGGGGCGCGGTGGGCGCTGGCCGGGGTGAAGCCGACCTTGCGCAGGCCGATCATCAGGTGCTGGCCGGTGGGCCGGATGTTGGGCGAGCCGATCGCGTACAGCGTGCCGTACGCGACGGACCAGCCGATCAGCACGGTGAGCAGCAGGGACAGCGGGGTGGTGTAGCCGCCGAGCAGCTCGGTGAGCCCGCTGAAGACCACCACCACCCAGAGGGCGACCCGCCAGCGCGGCCGGCTCGACATGCCGACCGCGGTCATGTAGGCGATCACCGGCGCCAGATAGCCGTGCACCGGGTCGGTGAGGGTGCCGTTGCTGTCCATCGGCAGCCGGGTGAGGGCGTCCCGGATGTGCTCGGAGGCGCCTTCGGCCACCCACCAGTCGATGCCCAGCGAGACGCCGTAGGAGAGCACCGAGGCGAGGACGCCGTCGGCGACCCGCAGACCGTCGCGTTTGATCAGGCGCTCGACCGCGAAGGCGAGCGGGACGGCGAGCACCGCGACGCTGGAGACCAGGCCGGTGATGGTGGCGAGCACCGGGGAGAAGCGCGGCGCGTTGGAGGCGATGTCCAGCTCGATGCCGGTGGTGGTCGAGGTCGCCACCCCGGCCAGGACGAACACGGCGACTATGCCGAGGACGCCGGCCAGGAAGCGGATCAGGTCCGACGGGCGGTGCGCGCGGGCGGCGAGCAGCGGTTCGTCGACGTCCAGGTAGGGGGTGTCGTCCAGCGGGTCGTACCCCTCGTACCCCGCGTGCTCCTGCGGCCGCTCCTGCCCCTCGGGTACCAGGAAGGGCTCCTCGGGTGCCGCGGGCGGCTCCTGGGGTACCGGGGACGGCTCGGGGACGGCGGGCGGCTCGGGCTGCTGGGCCGGGACGCCGGCCGGGGCCGGTCCGGGCGCCCCGGCTCCGGGGACGGCTCCGGGTTCGGTCGGCTGCGGGGTCTTGATCGTCCGGTCCTTGATCAGGGAGACTTCGGGTGTCGGCGTGGCGGCGGGCTCTCCACCGGGGCCTGCGGGCATGGTGTCGGAAGACTCGTCGGAGTCCTCGCCCTCGCCCACGTCAGCCGTCCCGGTCATCTGGTCTTGTCCTCGTATCACCACTCACCGCCCCGAAGATGGTGGCATGCCGCGGCGCCCCGTGCTGGACAGGGGCCGGATCGGGCGCGGCGGATCATGCCCACCGGGCCGCGCGCCCGGGCCGGTGAGGAAGAATGCCGCAGGTGACGGACGCTACCGACGACGCCGGACCGGGCGGCCTGCCGCCCTTCGCCGAACTGGTTCTCGACCTGACCGAGCGGATTCCACCCGGCCGGGTGATGACCTACGGGGACGTCGCCGAGTACCTCGGCCAGGGCGGCCCCCGCCAGGTCGGCCGGGTGATGGCCCTGTACGGCGGCTCGGTGCCCTGGTGGCGGGTGGTCCGCGCGGACGGCCGGTTCCTGCCCGGACACGAGCACCGCGCCCTCGCCCGGTACGGCGAGGAGGGCACCCCGCTGCGCGAACTCGCCGACCCGCCCCGGGTCGACCTGAAGCGGGCCCGCTGGGACGGCCGGTAGCGCCGAACCGGGTGCGAGGACGGGAATGACGGGGCAGGATCGTAGGCTCGATACGGACGGACCCCGCCGCGGGCCCGTCCGCCGTTGCCCGAAGCACGACCCCCAGGACGTCCGTGAGCTCCCCCTACCGTCTGGTGCGAAGCCCCCTCGCGCTCCCCGCCCCGCCCGTGCTGGACGACTACCAGCGCGCCGTGGTGGAGCACGCGGGCGGCCCGCTGCTGGTGCTCGCCGGGCCCGGGACCGGCAAGACCACCACGCTGGTGGAGGCCGTCGCCCGGCGGATCGAGCGCGGCACCGACCCCGAGCGGATCCTGGTGCTGACCTTCAGCCGCAAGGCCGCGATGGAACTGCGCGACCGGATGTCCGGCCGGCTCGGCGCCTCCGCCCCCGCCCCGCAGGCCACCACCTTCCACTCCTTCTGCTACGCGCTGCTCCGGGCCCACCAGGACCCTCAGGACTACGCCGAGCCGCTGCGGCTGCTCTCCGGCCCCGAGCAGGACGTCATGGTCCGCGAGCTGCTGGCCGGCGGCGCCGAGGACGCCCGCGGGGGCCGGGGCCGGATCGACTGGCCGCTCGACCTCCGGGCCTGCCTGACCACCCGCGGCTTCGCCGACGAGGTCCGCGCCGTGCTCGCCCGCAGCCGGGAGCTCGGCCTCGGCGAGGCCGAGCTGCAGCGGTTCGCCGAGGGCGTGCAGCGCCCCGACTGGGCGGCCGCCGCCCACTTCCTGGCCGACTACCTGGACGTCCTGGACCTGCGCGGGGTGCTCGACTACGCCGAGCTGGTCCACCGCGCGGTGCTGCTGGCCGAGCGCCCCGAGGTGGGCGAGCGGCTGCGGCAGCGCTACGAGGTGGTCTTCGTCGACGAGTACCAGGACACCGACCCCTCGCAGGTCCGGCTGCTGCGCCAGCTCGCCGGCGGCGGGCGGGAGCTGGTCGCCGTCGGGGATCCGGACCAGTCGATCTACGCGTTCCGCGGCGCCGACATCAACGGCATCCTGGAGTTCCCGCAGACCTTCCGGCAGGCCGGCGGCGGCCCGGCCGAGGTCAAGGTGCTGCGGGTCTCCCGCCGCTCCGGCGCCGTACTGCTCGCCGCCTCCCGCGAGCTGGCCCGGCGGATGCCGATGGGCCGGCTGCCGGCCGACAAGCTCGCCCAGCACCGGGCCCTGCTGCCGTCCCGCGAGGGCGGCCGGGTCGAGGTGTACACCTACCCGACCCCGGGCACCGAACTGGACTCGATCGCCGACCTGCTGCGCCGCGCCCACCTGGAGGACGGCGTGCCGTGGGGCGAGATGGCCGTCCTGGTCCGGGCCGGCGGCCGGTCCATCCCCGGGGTGCGGCGGGCGCTCAGCGCGGCCGGCGTCCCGCTGGAGATCGACGGTGACGACCTGCCGCTGCGCGAGGAGCCCGCCGTCGCCCAGCTGCTGCTCGCCCTGCGGGTCTGCGCCGAGCAGGCCGCCCGGGACAAGCACGACCGCGCCGCCGGCCCCGACCCGCTCACCACCGAGCTCGCGCACACCCTGCTCACCGGCCCGCTCGGCGGCCTGGACGGCTCCGACCTGCGCCGCCTCGGCCGCGCCCTGCGCGAGGAGGAGCGCGCCGCGCTGCGCGCCGACGGCCGGGCGGCGGCGGTGCCCCGCGCGGCCGAGGAGCTGATCCGCGAGGCCCTCGCCGAGCCCGAGCGGCTGATCGCCCTCGACCCCACGCACGCCCGGCGCGCCCGCGACCTCGGCACCCTGCTGCGCAAGGTCCGCGAGCGGCTGGCCGGCGGCTGCACCGCGGAGGACGCGCTCTGGGAGCTCTGGGACGGCAGCCGGCGCTGGCGCGAGCGCCTGGAGCGGGCGGCGCTGCGCGGCGGCGCGGCCGGCCGCAACGCCGACCGGGACCTCGACGCGCTCTGCGCCCTGTTCGAGACCGCCGCCCGCGCCGAGGAGCAGGTCACCGGCCACCGCAGCGCCCTCGACCTGCTCGCCGAGCTGGAGGCCCAGGACATCGCGGCCGACACCCTCACCGTGCGGGCCGTCCGCCCGGACGCCGTCCGGCTGATGACCGCGCACCGCTCCAAGGGCCTGGAGTGGCGGGTGGTCGTGGTGGCCGGCGTCCAGGACGGCCTCTGGCCCGACCTGCGCCGCCGCGGCTCGCTGCTGGAGGCCGACCGGATCGGCCGCGACGGCCTCGCCGAGCCGCTCTCCCCGGCCGCCCTGCTCGGCGAGGAGCGCCGGCTCTTCTACGTCGCCGCCACCCGCGCCAAGGAGCGGCTGATCGTCACCGCCGTCAAGGCCCCCGCCGACGACGGCGACGAGCCGTCCCGGTTCCTGCGCGAGCTCTACCGCGAGGACGTCGACCCGCGGACCGGCAAGGTGCTGCGCCGGACCCCGCCGGTCACCGTCGAGGACGTCACCCACCGCCCGCGCCGCCCGCTGTCCGTCCCCGCGCTGGTCGCCGAGCTGCGCGCGGTCACCGTCGACCCGGCCCGGTCGCCCGAGCTGCGCCGCGCCGCCGCCGAGCGGCTCGCCACCCTGGCGCTGGCCGCCGACGAGGACGGCCTGCCGCTGGTGCCGGCCGCCCACCCGGACCGCTGGTGGGGCCTGGACGACGCCACCGCCGCCCCCGAGCCGCTGCGCAGCGCCGAGCTGCCGGTCCGGCTCTCCGGCAGCGGCCTGGAGCAGCTGGAGAACTGCTCGCTGCAGTGGTTCCTGGACAAGGAGGTCAAGGCGCGCGGCGCCGGTTCGGCCGCCCAGGGCTTCGGCAACGTGGTGCACGCCCTCGCCGACGAGGTCGGCTCCGGCCGCACCCCCGCCGACCTCGCCGTGCTGATGGAGCGGCTGGACACGGTCTGGGACGCGCTGGCCTTCGACGCGCCCTGGAAGTCCCAGCAGGAGAAGACCGAGGCCCGGGCCGCCCTGGAGCGCTTCCTGAACTGGCACGTCCTGCAGCGCGGCCGCGACGTGGTCGCCACCGAGCACGGCTTCGACGTCACGCTGGACGTCGGCGGCGTCTCGGTGCGGATCCGCGGCTCGATGGACCGGGTGGAGAAGGACGACGCCGGGCGGGCCTACGTGGTGGACTTCAAGACCGGCAAGGAGGCGCCGACCGACAAGTCGCTGCCCGAGCACAAGCAGCTCGCGGTCTACCAGCTCGCCGTCCGGGCCGGGGCGCTCAACGAGCTGCCCGGATTCGAGGGCCGGGTCCCCGACTCCGGCGGGGCCGAGCTGGTGCAGCTGCGCAAGCCCGACAAGGGCGCCCCGGAGGCGCCCAAGGTGCAGCGTCAGGACCCGCCGGACGGCGAGCCGTGGATCGAGAACCTGCTGGCCGACGCCGCCGGGCGGGTCCTCGCCGAGCGCTTCGTGCCGCGGACCGGCGGCGGCTGCGACCGCTGCGCCTTCCGTCGCAGCTGCTCGGCCCAGCGGGACGGCGCCCAGGTGGTGGAGTGAGCGCCGCGGTGTGGGGGTGGCCACAGCGGGCCGGGCGAGGGGCCCGGACTGTCGGCGGTGCCCGTTAACGTTGCGGGGTGACCGCCGCGCTCAGCCACCCCGACCAGCTCAAGGAGCTGCTGGGCATCCCGTTCAACCGGGAGCAGATGGCGGCCATCGGGGCTCCGCTGGAGCCGGCCGTGATCGTCGCCGGGGCGGGCTCCGGGAAGACCACGGTGATGGCCGCCCGGGTGGTCTGGCTGGTCGGGTCCGGGGCCGTCCGCCCGGAGGAGGTGCTCGGCCTCACCTTCACCAACAAGGCCGCCGGGGAGCTCGCCGAACGCGTGCGCGCGGCCCTGCGGCTCGGCGGCGTGGCCGAACCGGACGAGGAGGCGCTCGGCGAGCCGGAGATCTCCACCTACCACGCCTTCGCCGGCCGCCTGCTCAAGGAGCACGGCCTGCGGATCGGCATCGAGCCGGACGTCCGGCTGCTCGCCGACGCCACCCGCTTCCAGCTCGCCGCCAAGGTGCTGCGCACCGCGCGCGGTCCCTTCCCGGCGCTCACCGGGACCTTCAGCAACCTGGTCGCCGACCTGACCGCGCTGGACGGCGAGCTCGCCGAGCACCTGGTCGAGCCGGACGCGCTGCGCGCCTTCGACGAGGAGCTGCTCGACACCCTCGCCACCGTCCGGCTCGGCAACGACGACCTGCGGGCCGTGCCGGTCACCGCCCGGGCCCGGCTGGAGCTGCTGCGCCTGGTCGAGGAGTACCGGCGGCGCAAGGCCGCGGCCGGACTGATGGACTTCGGCGACCAGATAGCCGCCGCCGCCAGGCTCGCGCAGCAGCGCCCCGAGGTCGGCGAGCTGCTCCGGGCCCAGTACCGGGTGGTGCTGCTCGACGAGTACCAGGACACCTCGGTCGCGCAGCGGCTGATGCTGGCCGGCCTGTACGGCGCCGGCCCCGAGGGGCGGGGCACCGGCCACCCCGTCACCGCCGTCGGCGACCCCTGCCAGGCGATCTACGGCTGGCGCGGCGCCTCGGTCGCCAATCTGGACGACTTCCCCCGGCACTTCCCGAAGGCCGACGGCTCCGGGGCGGCCCGGTACTCGCTCAGCGAGAACCGCCGCAGCGGCGGGCGGCTGCTCGCCTTCGCCAACGAGCTGGCCGAACCGCTGCGCGCGATGCACGAGGGCGTCGAGGCGCTGCGCCCGGCTCCCGGCGCCGAGCAGGAGGGCTACGTCCGGGCCGCGCTGCTGCCCACCCACGCGCAGGAGATCGACTGGCTGGCCGACTCGATCGCCCACCTGGTCCGTACCGGTACCGCCCCGGGCCGGATCGCCGTGCTCTGCCGGGGCGGCGCGGCCTTCCCCGACATCCACGCGGCGCTGGTCGCCCGGGAGGTGCCGGTCGAGGTGGTCGGACTCGGCGGCCTGCTGCAACTGCCCGAGGTGGCCGACCTGGTGGCGACCTGCGAGGTGCTGCAGGACCCGACCGCCAACGCGGCGCTGGTCCGGCTGCTGATCGGCCCGCGCTGGCGGATCGGCCCGCGCGACCTCGCCCTGCTCGGCCGGCGCGCCGCCGAACTGGTGCGCACCGCCCGGCCGGAGGGCGTCGAGGCGCTGGCCGCGGCCGTCGCCGAGGCCGATCCGACCGAGGTGGTCTCGCTGGCCGACGCGCTGGAGACCTTCCTGGACCCGGCGTCCGGCGGGGACGGCGACCGGTCCGACGAGCTGCCGTTCTCCGCGGAGGCCAGGCCGCGCTTCGCCCGGCTCGCCCGGGAGCTGCGCGAGCTGCGCCGCTCGCTCGCCGAGCCGCTGATGGACGTGCTGCACCGGGTGCTCGCGGTCACCGGCCTGGAGGTCGAACTCGCCGCCTCCCCCCAGGCACTGGCCGCCCGCCGCCGGGAGACCCTGCACGCCTTCCTGGACGTCGCGGCCGGCTTCGCGGACCTGGACGGCGACCCGGGCCTGTCGGCCTTCCTCGGCTTCCTGCGCGCCGCCCAGGAGTACGAGCGCGGGCTGGACAGCAGCCTGCCCGGCGGGGAGGACACCGTGAAGGTCCTCACCGCGCACAAGTCCAAGGGCCTGGAGTGGGACGTCGTGGCCGTTCCCGGGCTGGTCAGGGGCGCCTTCCCGTCCTCGACCACGCGCGAGCGCTGGACCAGCGCCAAGCGGGTGCTGCCGCACGCCCTGCGCGGCGACGCGGCCACCCTGCCCGATGTGCGCGGCGGGTGGAACAGCAAGTCCATGGCCGCCTTCAAGGCGGCGCTCGCCGAGCACTCGGGCACCGAGGAACTGCGCCTCGGCTACGTCGCCTTCACCCGGCCGCGGTCGCTGCTGCTGGCCTCCGGGCACTGGTGGGGCCCCAGCCAGAAGACCGTGCGCGGCCCGTCCGCCTTCCTGGAGCGGCTGCGGACGCACTGCGAGCGGCCCGGCGCCGGCGAGCTCGAACACTGGGCCGAGCAGCCGCCCAAGGGCGCCGAGAACCCGGCGCTGGCCGCGCCCGTCGAGCGGCCCTGGCCGCTGCCGCTGGATCCGGCGGCCCAGCACGCCCGCCGCCGGGTCGCCGCGGTGGTGCACCGCCGCCTCGCCGGCCTGCCCGCCCCCGAACCGGAGCCGATGGCCGCCGAGGACCGCCGCCAGGTCGAGTCCTGGGACCGCGACCTCACCGCGCTGGTCGGCGAGTTGGAGCGGTCCCGGCGCAGCGTCCGGGAGGTGCCGCTGCCCGCCGCGCTGTCCGCCACCCAGCTCCAGCGGCTGGCCGCCGATCCGGACGGCTTCGCGCACGACCTGGCCCGCCCGATGCCCCGGCCGCCACAGCCGGCCGCCCGCCGGGGCACCCGGTTCCACGCCTGGGTGCAGTCCCGGATCGAGCCGCTGCTGCTGATCGAGCCGGGCGCGCTGCCGGGCGCGGACGACGACGGCATCGAGGACGAGCAGGACCTGGAGCGGCTCAAGGAGGCGTTCCTGCGCACGCCCTACGCGAACCGGACGCCCTACCGGGTCGAGGCGCCGTTCCAGTTGGTGCTGGCGGGCCGGGTGGTGCGCGGCCGGATCGATGCGGTCTACCGGGAAGATGACGGCCGGTCGGAATTCGGCGGCGCGTCACGCTACGAAGTGGTGGACTGGAAGACGCACCGCGAGGAGACCGCCGATCCGCTCCAGCTCGCGGTCTACCGGGTCGCCTGGGCCGAACAGTTGGGAGTTCCGCCGGAGCAGGTCACGGCGTCCTTCCTGTACGTCCGCAGCGGTCGGGTCGAACAACCAGCAGGACTTCCCGACCGAAAAGAGTTGGAACGGCTCCTGATCGGGAACAGTGAAGAATGAGTCACGCAGAGCATTCAAGTCATCACGGCAGCGGGCGAAACCTGCGCGTAGTGCACGTTTCGTGCCTATTGTGGGGTCGGTAACCGGTCAACCCCTGTGCTCCGGCCGCCAGCGAGGCCCGCATTCCCCAACCCTCAGTCATCACCGCGGGTGCCCACGGGGCACCGGCGTCTTCTGCTGGAGAGACCGAAGTTGAGCGCGACCGGATGGATGAGAGAGCGGTTCGCCGGGCCGGCCCCGGGGACCGCTCCGGGCTCGACCGGCACCTGGCCGAGGACGGCGCTCGCGCTGCCGTTCATCGGCATGGCGCTGGTCGTGGCCCTCGACTACGTCAGCAACACCGAGGTGACGGTCGAGCCGGCCCTCACCGCCGTTCCCGCGCTGGCCGCCGTGGTCAGCCGGCGTACCTGGTACCCGCTCGCCATCGGCCTCTGCACCGAGGCCGTGGCCTTCCTGATGGCCGCCAGCAGCGACTCGCTCGGCGAGTCCGTGCACAGCGCCACCGTCTTCGCCGTCGTGCTGGTCGCCGCGATCGGCTGGGTCAGCGCCACCCTGCGGCTGCGCCAGGAGAAGGCGCTGGCCGACGCCCAGCTGGTCGCCTCGATCGCCCGCCGGGTGCTGCTGCGGCCGGTCCCCGAGCGGGTCGGCACCGTCCGGGCCGCCGTCCACTACGAGGCCGCCGCCGCGCACGCCAGGATCGGCGGCGACCTCTACGAGGTGGTCAACACCCGGCACGGGGTCCGGGCCGTGGTCGGCGACGTCCGGGGCAAGGGGCTCGGCGCGGTGGAGACCGCCGCCGCCGTGCTCGGCGCCTTCCGGGAGGCCGCCCACCAGGAGCCCGCGCTGGACCGGGTGGCGGGCTGGCTCGCGGTGAGCCTCGACCGGGCCCTGCACGAGAACGAGCACCCCGGCGTGGAGGAGGAGTTCGTCACCCTGGTGCTGATCGGGGTCCGGCCCGACGGCACCGCCGAGATCGTCAACTGCGGCCACCCGTCGCCGCTGCTGCTGCGGGGCACCGAGCCGGTCCGGCCGCTGGAGCTCGCCGAGACGGTGCCCCCGCTCGGCGTCCTCGACCCGGTCGACGTCCGGCCGCCGGTGCACGAGGTCCCGCTGCGGCAGGGGGACCGCGTCCTGCTGTTCACCGACGGAGTCATCGAGGCCCGGGACCGGGCCGGCGTCTTCTACCCGCTCGCCGAGCGGCTGCCGCACTGCGCGGACGGCCACCCGGTGGACGTCCTGCGGCGCCTGCACCAGGACGTGGTCCGCCACGTCGGCCGCCAGCTCGGCGACGACGCGGCGATGCTGCTGCTCCAGTACGACCCGCTCGGGCCCGAGCCGCACCTGCCGCACCAGAACGGGCAGCTGACGCACCCCCGGAGCTGACCGCCCGGCACCGGGCGGCCCGGCCGGACCGCCTAGAGGCCGACCTCCACCACCAGCGGGCGGTGGTCCGAGACCACCGCCCGCGGGGCGGCCGCCGGGCCGACCGCGGTGCGCGGCACGCCCACCGCGAGCACGTGGTCGAACTGCACGGCCGGTCGGTGCGAGGGGTAGGTGGGCGTGCGGGCCAGGTCGTACCAGCCCTGGAGCCGCGCCCGGGGCTCGCGCACCCGCCGCCGGCGCGGCTCGACCAGGGCCGGCCGGGCCCGCCGGGCCGCCCGCAGTTCGCGCACCCGCGCCCGGGGCGCCGTCCGGTCCAGCGCGGTGGCCCCGCCCAGCACCGTCCGGGGCACCGCGCCGATCAGGTTGAAGTCCCCCAGGACCAGGTAGGGCTGCGGCAGGTCGGCGATCCAGCGCCGGATCCCCGCCAGCTGCGCCATGTTCCAGCCCGGCACGAACGACAGGTGCGCCGCCACCACGGTGAACGGCCCGTGCTCGCCCTCCAGTACGGCCGCCAGCGCGGCCCGCGGCTCGTCCGGGACGGGCGTGAGCCCGCGCCGGCCGGCCACCCGCAGCGGCAGCCCGAACGGGGCCGGGGCGAACCGCCGGGCCCGCCAGTGCCGCACCGGCAGCCGGGTCAGCAGTGCGGTGCCGTACGACGGCGGCGCGTCGTCGCCGACCTCGTTCGGCCCGTACACCTGGAGTCCGGCGGGGACGGCGGGCTCCGGCACCCAGCCCGCGACCGGCGCCGGGCGCCCGTGCAGCGCGGCGGCGAACCGCCAGTCCGCGGCGCCCATCGCCTTGGCGGCGACGGCGGCCTGGTCGGTGCCGCCGGAGCGGGCCTGGTAGCGGTCCACCTCCTGGAGGGCGAGCACGTCGGCGTCCAGCGCGGCCACCGCCTCCGCCAACGGTCCACCGGCGTCGGCGGGGTAGGGCCGCGGAGCACCGTCCGGGGCGAGCGGCTGACCGTGCAACAGATTGAAGGTGGCGATGCGCAACTGGCTCACACCGCACGACGGTACCCGCTCGCCGGGAGGGGGCGCCGCTTGAGCCCGCCGGGCATACCGGGTATACATACTCGGTATGTCCATCCGTCACGGTCTGCTCGCCCTGCTCGACCAGGGCCCGCGCTACGGCTACCAGCTGCGTACCGAGTTCGAGGCGCGCACCGGTGCCACCTGGCCGCTCAACGTCGGCCAGGTCTACACCACCCTGTCCCGCCTGGAGCGCGACGGCCTGGTCGAGCCCGCGGGGGAGGACGAGGAGGGGCACCAGTTCTACGCCGTCACCGAAGCAGGACGCGCGGAGCTGCGCACCTGGTTCGACACCCCGGTGCCGCGGACCAGCCCGCCGCGCGACGAGCTGGCGATCAAGCTGGCCATGGCGGTCACCGTCCCCGGGGTGGACGTGCCCGCCGTCGTCCAGGGCCAGCGCCGGCACAGCATCAAGGCGCTCCAGGACTACACCCGGCTCAAGGCCCGCGCGCTGACCGGCGAGGCCCGCCCCGGCGGCGCCGGCCCGTCGGCCGCCCCCGGCGCCGACCTCGCCTGGCTGCTCGTCCTCGAACAGCTGATCTTCCAGACCGAGGCCGAGATCCGCTGGCTCGACCACTGCGAGACCCGCCTCGCCCAGCACGCCGAGATCGAACAGGCCCGGGCCGCCGAGGCCCGCGCCGCCGAGCCCGAGGTCGTCCGGCGCGGGCGGCGCCGCACCCGGGCCTGAACCCCGTACGGACTTCACGAACCACGGCCCGGCCGCCATCCGCGATCCCGGGCCCAGAACAGCAGGGGGAAGTGTGATCCACACCGATCCGAGCAGGCTCGGCACCGAACCGGTGCTGCACCTGGACAACGTCACCCGGGTGCACGGCCAGGGCGCGGCCGAGGTGCACGCGCTGCGCGGGGTGGACCTCCGGGTGCACCCCGGCGAGTTCGTCGCCGTGATGGGGCCCTCCGGCTCCGGCAAGTCGACCTTGCTGACGCTCGCCGGGGGGCTGGACACCCCGAGCAGCGGTCGGGTCCTGGTCGAGGGCACCGCCCTGGGCGGCCTCAACCGCAAGAAGCTGGCCGAGGTCCGTCGCCGTTCGGTCGGCTACGTGTTCCAGGACTACAACCTGATCCCGGCCCTCACCGCGGCCGAGAACGTCTCGCTGCCGCGCGAGCTCGACGGTCTCTCCGGCCGCGCCGCCCGCCGCGAGGCGATGACCGCGCTGGAGGAGCTCGGCATCCCCGAGCTCGCCGACCGCTTCCCCGACGACATGTCCGGCGGGCAGCAGCAGCGCGTCGCCATCGCCCGCGCGCTGATCGGCGACCGCCGGCTCGTCCTCGCCGACGAGCCCACCGGCGCCCTCGACTCCACCACCGGTGAGTCCGTCCTCGCCGTGCTGCGCGCCCGCTGCGACGCCGGCGCCGCCGCGATGATGGTCACCCACGAGGCCAGGCACGCCGCCTGGGCCGACCGCGTGGTCTTCCTCCGCGACGGCCGCATGGTCGACGAGAGCATCAGCCAGGACGCCGGCACCCTGCTGGTCTCCGCGGCCACCAACGCGAAGGGCCCGGTGGCGCAGTGAGGTTCAGCGCCTGGCGGGTCGCCCTGCGGATCGCCCGACGGGACGCCCTGCGCGCCAAGGGCCGCAGCGCGCTCGTGGTCGCCATGGTCGCGCTGCCCGTGCTCGGCGTCACCGGCGCCGACGTGTTCTTCCGCAGCGCCGAACTCGACCCCGTCGAGCGGATCGTCCGCACCATGGGCCAGTCCGACGCCGAGATCCACATGGTCGACCGCGGCTCGATCATCCTGCAGGCACCGGACCCGGACCAGCCGTTCGACCTCACCGGCGCCGACGAGGCCAAGGTGGAGAACGGCCGGCCCCAGTACACGCCCGAGCAGCGCCGCAGCCTCGACACCGAGCCGGCCGAACTGGTCAAGCAGCTGGTCCCGGCCGGCACCACGCTCGTCCCGCTGCGCGAGGGCCCGTACGTCCCCACCAGCACCGTGCAGGGCCTGCTCAGCGTGCGGACCGCCGAGGCCGACCTGAACGACCCGGTCTGGAAGGGCCGGATCGACGTGGTCGAGGGCCGCGCCCCGAGCGCCGGCCACGAGGTCGCCGTCACCCGGGACTTCCTCGACCGCTCCGGCCTCAGGATCGGCGACCGCACCTCCCCGCGCGGTCTGGAGGCCACCCCCTTCACCATCACGGCCGTCGCCGAGTACCCCGGCGACCTGCGGGCCACCGGGCTGATCGCCCGCCCCGGCGCGCTGGTCGACCCGCTGATGAAGCTGCCCGGCGCCGACAAGGGCCTCGGCCGCTCCGCGCTGGGGGAGAGCGCCCGCTGGCTGGTCAAGCTCCCGGCCGGGGCCGCGATCGACTGGCCCAAGGTGACCGAGTTCAACAAGTACGGCTTCACCGTCGCCTCCCGCAGCGTGCTGCTCGACCCGCCGGCCCGTTCCGAGGTGCCGCTCTACGCCCAGAAGGGCCAGAGCGGCGGCGGTACCCCCTACCTCGACCGGACCTCCGTCGTCATCCTCGCCACCGTGGTCGGCATGGCGCTGCTGGAGATCGTGCTCCTCGCGGGCCCCGCCTTCGCCGTCGGGGCCAGGCGCTCCCGCCGCCAGCTCGGTCTGCTCGCCGCCGGCGGCGGTAACCGGGCCGACGTCCGCGCGGTCGTCCTCGGCGGCGGGGTCGTGCTCGGAGTCACCGGCGCCGCCCTCGGTCTGGCCGTCGGCGTCGGCCTGGTCGCGGTGCTGCGCACCCAGGCCGAGAACTACGCCGGCGAGCGGTTCGGCCACTTCGACCTCCAGCCGCTCGACCTGCTCGGCGTCCTGGGCATCGGCCTGGTCACCGGTCTGCTCGCGGCCGTCGTCCCGGCCGTCCAGGCCTCCCGGCAGGACGTCGTCGCCGCGCTGACCGGCCGCGACTCGCTCAAGCCACCGAGCCGCAAGCTCGCGCTGCTCGGCCTGCTGATGGTGGCCGGCGGCGCCGCGCTCGCCCTGCTCGGCGCGACCAGCGGCTTCGGCAACCGCAGTACGGCCGTGCTCGGCGGCTCGATGATCGCCGAACTCGGCATGGTCGCCCTGACGCCCTACCTGGTCGGCCTGTTCGGGCGGATCGGCCGCTGGCTGCCGCTCGGCCCCCGGCTCGCGCTGCGCGACTCGGTCCGCCACCGCGGACGCACCGCCCCCGCCGTCGCGGCGGTGATGGCCGCCGTCGCCGGCTCGGTCGCCGTCGGCATCTACACCGCCAGCAGCCATGAGGAGCACCGCCGGGAGTACGTCGCCGCCGCGCCGGCCGGCGCGGTCACGGTGAGCAGCGGCTGGGGCTCGGCCGCCGACGGGAAGCTGCTGCCCCAGCTGCGCGGCGCCGTCGAGAGCAACATCCCCGACCTCGGCCGGCGCGCCGACGTGCAGGAGGTCGGCCTCAAGGGCGACTGCGACCGGACGCACGGCAACTGCGGCTACGTCACCACCGAGCTGCCGAAGGAGCTGCGCTGCCCGCTGTTCGACAAGGGCAGCGAGGCCATCGCCCCGGCCGAGGCCGAGCGGCTCCGCAAGGAGGACGCGCGCTGCAGGGCGAACCACTCCTACCGGGTCAACCCGTTCAGCATGGTGGCCGCCGGGGACGCCACCCTGCTGCGCAACCTGTTCGGTGTGGACGACCCGGCCGCCGGCCAGGCGCTGGCCGCCGGCAAGGCCGTCGTGTTCGACGCCGACTACGTCAAGGACGGCAAGCTCGTCGTGAGCGTGACGGAGCCGGCCGAGGAGCAGTCGAACAAGCTGAACGCCTCGCCCGTGCACGACACGCCCAGCCACGAGATCGCCGTCGACGCGGTGCTGTTCCACGCCGTCGTCCCGACCGGTGGCCAGGCGCTGGTGAGCCCGGAGACCGCCGGCCGGCTCGGGCTGGGCACCCATGACGCCGGTTCGGTCTGGCTGCCCGCCAAGGCGCCGTCCGACAGCGCCGAACAGAAGGCGACGGCGGCGATCGACAAGCTCGCCGACGGCACCCAGTTCGGGGTCGAGCGCGGCTTCCGGTCCAACGACGACCTGGTCAGCCTCGGTCTGACGGGCTTCGCCGCCCTGGTCGCGCTCGGCGCCGCCGGCATCGCCACCGGGCTCGCCGCCGCCGACTCGCAGCGCGACCTGACCACTCTCGCGGCGGTCGGCGCCGCGCCGCGGATCCGCCGCAGCCTCTCCGGCTTCCAGTGCGGGGTGATCGCCGCGATGGGCACCCTGCTCGGCGTGGTCGCCGGAGTGGTGCCGGCGGTGGCCCTGCGCAAGGTGGAGGGCGTGTCCGTCTCCTACCCGGGGATGTCCCCCGAGGAGACGGCCGACCACAGCGTGATCGTCTTCCCGTGGCTCGACATCGGCGCCACCGTGATCGTCCTGCCGCTGCTCGCGGTGGGGCTGGCCACGCTGCTCACCCGCTCGCGGATCTCGCTGCTGCGCCGCTCCGGCTGACCGCGCGTTCCCCGTGTCCCCCGTCACCCCCGGCCGCCGCCCCCGTGCGGCCGGGGGTGACGGACGTTACAGGCCGTCCGGCGCCCGGTGGCCGGACGGCCGGGGCGGGCACCCGCACGGGCGAACTAAAGTCGTCCGTATGACGAGAACCCCGGACAGCGTCGTCCGCTCCTTCATCGACCGGCACCAGGCCGAGTTCCTGGCCGACCTCTCCGACTGGCTGGGCATCCCCTCCGTCTCGGCCGAGCCCGAGCGGGCCGGGGAGGTCCGCCGCTCCGCCGAGTGGCTGGCCGCGAAGCTGGGCGGGACCGGGTTCCCGGTGGTCGAGGTCTGGGAGACGGACGGCCTGCCGGCGGTGTTCGCCGAGTGGCCGTCGGGGGACGCGTCCGCGCCGACCGTCCTGGTCTACGGGCACCACGACGTGCAGCCCGCCGCCAAGGAGGACGGCTGGGCGACGGAGCCCTTCGAGCCGACCGTGGTCGGCCGGCAGCTGTTCGCGCGCGGGGCCGCCGACGACAAGGGGCAGGTGTTCTTCCACACGCTCGGGGTCCGCGCCCACCTGGCCGCCACCGGGCGCACCGCGCCGGCCGTCAACCTCAAGCTGCTGATCGAGGGCGAGGAGGAGTCCGGCTCGCCGCACTTCCCCGCGCTGGTCCGCCGGGAGGCCGGGCGGCTGGCCGCCGATGTGGTGATCATCTCGGACACCGGGATGTGGTCCGAGACCACGCCGACGGTCTGCACCGGCATGCGGGGCCTGGCCGACGCCCAGATCGACCTCTACGGCCCGGACAGCGACATCCACTCCGGTTCCTTCGGCGGCGCCGTCCCCAACCCGGCGGCGGTCGCGGCCGAACTGGCCGCCGCGCTGCACGACGAGGACCGCCGGGTGGCCGTCCCGGGCTTCTACGACGGCGTGGTCGAGCTGACCGCGCGCGAGCGCGAACTCTTCGCCGAGCTGCCCTTCGACGAGGGGCAGTGGCTGAAGGTCGCCAAGTCGCACGGCACCCTCGGCGAGGCCGGCTACTCCACCCTGGAGCGCGTCTGGGCCCGGCCGACCGCCGAGGTGAACGGCATCTGGGGCGGCTACACCGGCCCCGGCGGCAAGACCATCGTGCCGTCCTCGGCGCACCTCAAGCTCTCCTTCCGGCTGGTGGCCGGCCAGGAGGTCGAGCGGGTCCAGGAGGCCGTCCGGTCCTGGGTGGCGCAGCGGGTGCCCGAGGGCATCCGGTACGCGCTGGAGTTCCCGGGCGCCACCCGGCCCTGCCTGACCCCGCTGGACCACCCGGCCCTGCGGTCCACCGTCCGGGCGATGGAGCGGGCCTTCGGGCAGCGGATCCTGTTCACCCGGGAGGGTGGTTCCGGCCCGGCCGCCGAACTCCAGGACGTGCTCGGCGCGCCGGTGCTCTTCCTCGGCATCTCGGTGCCCTCGGACGGCTGGCACTCGGTCGACGAGAAGGTCGAGCTCGACCTGCTGGCCAAGGGCGTGGAGACGACCGCCTACCTCTGGGCCGACCTGGCCGAGAACTGGCGGCCGGGCGGCGAGGCGGCGTGAAGGCCGCGGGGCGCCCTCCGCGGCCCGTCCTGGCGAACAGACCACTCATCCGGATGATTCATCACGTGGGGATGGAACGAAGTGAGCACCGTGCCTGAGACCGAACGCCCGCTGCCCCCGGCACTGGCCCGGGCCGGGGTCGACCGGGCGGCCCAGCACCGGTTCGACGAGCCCTGGCTGGCGGCCGCCTGGAGCCACCCGACCACCAAGGTGCTGCCGATCGCCGGCGGCGAGGCGTTCGTGGTGGACACCGGGCAGGGCACCGAACTGGTGCTGATGCCCTCGTTCGAGGCGCCGCAGACCGGGGACCGCTACTTCCTCGGCACCGACGAGGACGGGGTGTCGTACTTCGCGCTGGCCGGCGAGAGCCTGCCGGGGCGCCTCGACGGCGACGCCCGCCCGGCCGGGCTGCGCGAGGTCGGGGGGATGCTCTCCGACCGAGACGCCGGGCTGCTGGTGCACGCCGTCGCGCTGGAGCACTGGCACCGGCTGCACAGCTTCTGCTCGCGCTGCGGGCACCCGACCGAGAAGGCCGGCGCCGGCCACGTCCGGCGCTGCACCTCCTGCGCGGCCGAGCACTACCCGCGCACCGACGCGGCGGTGATCATGATGATCACCGACGAGCAGGACCGCTGCCTGCTGGGCCGGCAGGCGCTCTGGCCGGAGGGCCGCTGGTCGACCCTGGCCGGGTTCGTCGAGCCGGGCGAGTCGATCGAGCAGGCCGTGGTCCGCGAGGTCTTCGAGGAGGCCGGGGTGCGGGTGGCCGAGGTCGCCTACGTGGCCAGCCAGCCGTGGCCGTTCCCGTCCAGTCTGATGCTGGGCTTCATGGGCAAGGCCGATCCGGACGGGACGGCCATCACCGTGGACGGCGAGGAGCTGGCCGAGGCGCGCTGGTTCTCCCGGGAGGAGCTGCGGGCCGGCATGGCGGCGGGCGAGATCCTGCCGCCGTCCGGGATTTCGATCGCCCGTCACCTGGTCGAACTCTGGTACGGGGAGCGGCTGCCTTCGGCGGCGCGCTGGTAATTCCGACAATCGGGGGCGTGCGGCTTATTGCCGCGCGCCCCCGATTTCGTTTCGTGCCCTCCGTCGCGCCGGTCATCCAGAGGCCCGGCGCGGCCGAACGGGTGGTCCGGACGGATTTCGCGCCGGTCGGGCGCGCTGACGTTCGTATCCGGAGGGGCCGCCTCCTGCCGTGTTCCGGCGGGCCAGGGCGCCCGCCGCGGGCCCGTCGTCGCCGATCCGGGTCGACATTGTCGGAATCGGCTGAAACCGGGTCACCGCCCTCGCTACATTCACTCGGGTGACAATCCCCCGGGGCACCACCCAATCCCCCAAATACCAGCGCCTCGCCGCCGATCTGCGCCGCCGGATCGCCGAGGGCGAATTCACCGCCCGGGCCGCCCTCCCGGTCGAGAGCGAACTGGAGCGCCAGTACGGGGTCGCCCGCAACACCGTCCGGCTGGCCGTCGACGTCCTGGTCAACGAGGGTCGGCTGGTCCGGCTCCAGGGCAAGGGCACCTACCTCCGGGAGCACCCCGTCCTGGACCACCGCGCCTACGGACCGGCCCCGGCGCCGCCGGGGCCGCGCGACCCGCTCGCCGGGCCGCGGGACTGCCTGGCCGTGCCCACCGCCGTCTACCTCGGCGAGGCCGCCGACGCCGGCCGGGAGCTCACCGTCGACTTCGAGATGATGATCGTCCGGGCCCGGGTCGACATCGCCGAGCGGCTCGGGCTCCGGCCCGGCGAGGCGATCGTGGTCCGCCGCCAGCTCCGGCTGCTGGACCGTGAGCCGTACTCGATCGAGGAGAGCCACTACCGGGCCGGCCTCGCCGCGGGCACCCCGCTGATGGAGCCCGACCAGATCGACGGCGGGGACGAGGCGGTGCTCGCCCTGCTCGGCCGGACCGAGATCGGGGCGGTGGACCACCTGGTGGCCCGGATGCCCGGCCCCGAGGAGGCGCAGTGGTTCCAGGGCGGCCCCGGAGTGCCGCTGATGGTCCAGACCCGGGTGACCTACGACCGGCGCGGCCCCGTCCGGGTCATCGAGACCCGCTACTCCGCCGACCGCAGCCGGCTGGTCTACGGCGTCGGCGACCTCGCCGCCCGGACCCAGCTGCCCGCACCCGCGGCGCCGGTGGACCCGGCCCGGGCCGACGCCCCCTGAGGTGCGCCGGCCCGGGCCCCGCGGGCCGGCGCGGGTCAGGCCGCCAGGGCCTTCTTGACCTGCATCAGGCTCGGGTTGGTCATCACGACCTGCTCGCCGCCGCCCGCCGGCGTCACCAGCACCGTCGGCACGATCTGGTTGCCGCCGTTCACGGACTCGACGAAGGACGCCGAGTTCGGGTCCTCCTCGATGTTGATCTCGGTGTAGCCGATGCCTTCACGGGTCAGCTGGCTCTTGAGTCGGTTGCAGTACCCACACCAGGTCGTGCTGTACATCGTCACGCTGCCGGACATCGAGGGGCTCCTTCGGGAAAGAGGGCGTGCGGTCTCTGGGAGGAACGTCCGTCACGCAACGGTCATTCCGCGTGCGCCCGGCGTGAGATCGACCTCGCACGCCCGAGCGCGCACCGTTCATCCTGCGATCGCACCGGGCCTGTGGACAAGCCCGCCCCGGTTGTCGCACCGGGCTGAGAGGATGGAACGCATGCAGGAAGACCTCTTGAGCGGCAGCCCGTTCGACGACTACCGCGCCGCGTCCGGCCCCGACGCGGTGCTCGCCGGGCTCGACCCCGAGCAGCGGGCCGTCGCCACCGCCCTGCAGGGGCCCGTCTGCGTGCTCGCCGGCGCCGGCACCGGCAAGACGCGCGCCATCACCCACCGGATCGCCTACGGGGTCCGCAGCGGGGTCTACCAGCCCGCCCAGGTGCTCGCCGTCACCTTCACCGCCCGCGCGGCGGGGGAGATGCGCGGGCGGCTGCGCCAGCTCGGCGCCGAGGGCGTCCAGGCCCGCACCTTCCACGCCGCCGCGCTGCGCCAGCTCCAGTACTTCTGGCCGCGCGCCGTGGGCGGCCCGGTGCCGCAGCTGGTGGAGCGCAAGGTCCAGCTGGTCGCGGAGTCCGCCGCGCGCTGCGGGCTGCGCGTCCAGCGCACCGAACTGCGCGACCTCACCGCCGAGATCGAGTGGGCCAAGGTCTCCCAGATCGGCCCGGACGACTACCCGGCCGCGGTGCAGAAGTCGGCCCGCGAGGCCCCGCGCGACCCGGCCGAGATCGCCCAGGTGTACCGGGTGTACGAGGAGACCAAGAGCCGCCGCGGCGTCATCGACTTCGAGGACGTCCTGCTGCTGACCGCCGCGATCCTGGAGGACCGCCCGGACATCGCCGACCAGGTCCGCGCCCAGTACCGGCACTTCACCGTCGACGAGTACCAGGACGTCTCGCCGCTCCAGCAGCGGCTGCTCGACCAGTGGACCGGCCCCGCCGCGGGCAGCCTCTGCGTGGTCGGCGACGCCAGCCAGACCATCTACTCGTTCACCGGCGCCACCCCCGACTACCTGCTGAACTTCCGCACCCGCCACCCCGAGGCGACGGTGGTCAAGCTGGTCCGGGACTACCGCTCCACCCCGCAGGTCGTCCACCTGGCCAACGGACTGCTCGCGCAGGCCCGCGGCCAGGCGGCCCGGCACCGGCTGGAGCTGGTCTCGCAGCGCGAGGCCGGTCCCGAGCCCGTCTACACCGAGTACGAGGACGAGCCGACCGAGGCCGAGACCACCGCCCGCCGGATCAAGGAGCTGCTGGCGTCCGGGGTGCGGGCCAGCGAGGTCGCCGTGCTGTTCCGCACCAACGGCCAGTCCGAGGTCTACGAGCAGGCGCTCGCCGACCTCGGCGTCTCCTACCAGCTCAAGGGCGCCGAGCGGTTCTTCGAGCGCCCCGAGGTGCGGGACGCCGGCGTGCTGCTGCGCGGCGCCGCCCGGGCCGCCTCCGACCCGCTCACCGACGGCACCCCCGGCCTCGCCGCGCAGGTCCGGGCGGTGCTCGCGACCCGGGGCTTCACCGCAGAGCCGCCGGCCGGCTCCGGCGCGGTGCGCGAGCGCTGGGAGTCGCTGGCCGCGCTGGTCCGGCTCGCCGAGGACTTCGAGCGCACCCGCACGGCGGCCGGGGAGCCGGCCGACCTGGCCGCGTACGTCGCCGAGCTGGACGGCCGGGCCGCGGCCCAGCACGCGCCCGCCGTCGAGGGCGTCACGCTGGCCTCGCTGCACGCCGCCAAGGGCCTGGAGTGGGACGCCGTCTTCCTGGTCGGCCTCACCGAGGGCACCATGCCGATCATCTACGCCAAGACGGACGAGCAGGTCGAGGAGGAGCGCCGGCTGCTCTACGTCGGCGTCACCCGGGCCCGCAAGCACCTCTCGCTCTCCTGGTCGCTCTCCCGCTCGCCGGGCGGCCGGGGCAACCGCAAGCCGACCCGCTTCCTGGACGGGCTGCGGCCGAACTCCGGCGCACCGGGCGCGCGCGCCGGGGGCCGGGGCGGGCGCGGTGGCGTCGAGGCCGGCGAGCGCTCCGCCGGGCGCCGGGTGCGCGGCCCGGTCCGCTGCCGGGTCTGCGAGCGGGTGCTCACCGAGGCGGTCGAGCGCAAGCTGCGCCGCTGCGAGAGCTGCCCCTCCACGATGGACGAGGCGCTGTACGAGCGGCTGCGCGAGTGGCGGGCCGGGCAGGCGAAGAAGCAGGGCGCCCCGGCCTACGTGGTGTTCACCGACGCGACGCTGATGGCGATCGCCGAGGACGTCCCGGCGACCACCCAGGAACTGGCGGTGATCTCGGGGGTCGGTGCGATGAAGCTGGACAAGTACGGGGCCGCCGTGCTCTCGTTGTGTGCGGGGGAAGAGCTCACGGAGGATCCGGTCGACGTCGAGGACGGCGATCCGGACGAACCGGCCTGAGCCGGTCCCGGGGAGGTCCCCGGGGCGGGCGGAGCCGATGCCCCGGGCTCCTTCGGAAGCCGTCGAGAAACTCGCCGGAAAAATAGTTTGCGCGCCGTACCGGGAGCGCAATAGCCTGCCGGAGCGGTCAAGGGGACGCGAACGCACGGGGTGACGCCTGTGCCATGTCCTCCTGGGCCCGACAGCTTCTCCGCACCACGCACCACCTGCATCACCTGCACCACCGAGACAGACATCCGAACAGTTCGGAGCCCGGGAAACCAGGCCCCGCGAGACGCCGAGAGGAGGCGAAGACAGTGGAAACCATCATGATCACCAAACTGACTGGCCAGACCGTCGTCGCCGCTGCCTCTCTGCGTGCCGCCCGCCTGCGGGCTCTCGCCGAGCTGGGTGGAACCGGTCTGGGTCTCGAAGCCGTGGGTGCCTCCGTCATTCCCGCTTCCGTCGCCTCCGTTGTCAGTGGTCTTGGACACACTGGCCCCTGCGGCGCGGATATCACGGGCGGTATTGACGGCACCTCTGTCGAGACCGGTCTGTCCCGTGGCTGGGCGGCCGTGAGCACGTCGCGCTCCCTGCGTGACGAGCGACCGACCCAGGCACCGAAGGCAGCCGTAGCCGTCGCCATGCATGGCGGCTATGCGCGGGTCATCGGTGCCGGAAACGCCCAGAAGCAGAACGAGCAGCAGATCAACGAGCAGGCCATGGCCGCCTTTACGGGAGCCACGGCCGTCCGGATGCGGGCCTTCCGCGGGCCTGAACCCTGGAGAGAACGAACCTGAGGAAGCCTCAGGTCGGCACCTCCAGGGCCGCGGAACCCGTCACACCGGGATCCGCGGCCCTTCTGTTTTGTCCGGTACGCAAGACCACCCAGGCCCTCCGGGGCCTCCGGCCCAGCCCCACCAGTCAGCTGAGCCGGACCCACTGAAAAGACGAGGAAGACGCCCACAGTGTCCACGGTCATCACGCCGCCCATCCCGTCCGTACCGCAGACAAGCCAGATCACCCCGGCCGACCAGGCCGACCCTCCGGAGGTTTCCCTGATGCAGATCACCACCATCGAGCAGGCCGAGGCGCTCGGTCTCCCCATCCCGTGCCGCGCCTTCGACCCGGAGGTCTTCTTCGCCGAGACGCCCGCCGACGTCGAGTACGCGAAGTCCCTCTGTGGCACCTGCCCGGTCAAGGACGCGTGTCTGACCGGTGCGCTGGAGCGGCGCGAGCCGTGGGGCGTCTGGGGTGGCGAGCTCTTCGTCCAGGGTGTCGTCGTGGCCCGCAAGCGGCCGCGTGGCCGCCCGCGCAAGACCGAGGTCGCAGCGTGAACCCCGCGCTCGGAGCCAAGGCCGTCCGCCGGGGAGAGCAGCCCCCGCTGGACAGCGCCCTTCGCCGCTCCGTGCGAATCGCCGCCGCCAAGGCCGACGCGGCCCGCACCGTCCACTTCCCTACGTCGCACCACGAGCAGGACCACGACATGACCCCCGCCGCCATTGACCCGACCGTCCGCGCCGAGCAGACCACCGAACTTCAGATCCAGAACAGGACCCTTGAGATGCAACTCCTCCACGAATCCCTGGCCCGTGCCCATATGCAAGAGCGCTTGCAAGAGGCCGAGCACGAACGGCTCGTCTCCCGGGTCGCCCGGGCCCGCCGGCTCAAGCTGAGGGCCGAACGGGCCTCGCTGCGGGCCCGCAAGGCCCTCGCCGTCGCGCTGATGTAGCGCGCCGGGCCGTAAGAGTTCCACCCCCGTCGTGCCGCAGGCCGCCCCCCGAACCGGGGGGCGGCCTGCGGCCGTTGCTGCCCGGACCGGTCAGGGCTTCTTGACAGCCTTGGTGGCCCTGGTGGCGGTGCGCGCCTTCGGCGGGGTGGCGGGGCGCTCCTCGAACTCCGGGAGCCACCGCCGCATCTCCGCCCGGAACGGCGCGTTGGCGCCCAGCTGGCAGAGCACCCCGATGGTGCTCAGCGTGACCCGGTGGATCAGCAGGTACGCCGGGGGCAGGTTGAGCTGCTTGCCCAGGTTGTAGGCGGGCGACCGCGGATCGGCGATCCGCGCGGCTTGGGCCCGCATCCAGGCCCGGGTGAAGTGGAAGGTGTCCACCGCCGCCGGCTCGATGATCGGGACGAGGTAGTCCAGCACCGCGTCCGGGTCCAGCTCGATCGAGGGCTTGACGAAGCCCTCTTCGCGCAGCATCTCCAGCACGCCCGCGGCGTCGCCCGCCAGGGCCATCCGCAGGGAGGCGCCGATCGGGGCGGGCAGCCCGCCCGGCAGCCGGTCGACGGTGCCGAAGTCCAGCACCCCGAGCCGCCAGCCGGCGACCGGGCCGTCGTCCTTGAGCAGCCGGAAGTTGCCCGGATGCGGGTCGGCGTGCAGCAGGCCGGTCCGGGACGGGCCGGCGAACAGGAACCGGGCCAGCAGGTGCCCGGCCCGGTCGCGCTCCTCCTGGGTGCCGCCGGTGATCACCTCGGCCAGCGGGGTGCCGTCCATCCACTCGGTGACCAGCACCTGGTCGGCCTGCGCGACCACGCCGGGCACCTGGATGTCCGGGTCGCCCGCGAACTCCTCGGCGTGCCGGCGCTGGGCCTGCGCCTCCAGCTCGTAGTCCAGCTCCTCGGCGACCCGCTCGCGCAACTCGGTGATCAGCGGCTTGATGTCGAGGCCGGGGATGAGCGGGCCGAGCAGCCAGGCCACCCGGCTCAGCTGCGTGAGGTCCGCCAGCAGGGCATCGCCCGCGCCCGGGTACTGGACCTTGACGGCCACCTCGCGGCCGTCGTGCCAGACGGCCCGGTGCACCTGCCCGATCGAGGCGGCGGCCGCCGGCCGGTCGTCGAACTCCCGGAACAGCTCCCGCCAGCCTTCGCCCAGGCGCTCCGCGAGGGCGGTGTGGACCTTGGCGGCGGGCATCGGCGGGGCGGCGTCCTGCAGTTTGGTCAGGGCCGCCCGGTAGGGCCCGGCGACCTCCTCGGGCAGCGCGGCCTCGAAGACGGACAGCACCTGCCCGAACTTCATCGCCCCGCCCTTGAGCTCGCCCAGGACCTTGAAGAGCTGGTCGGCGGTGGCCTGCTGGAGCTCGGCCGTCACCACCTCGGCGGAGCGCCCGCCGATCCGCTTCCCCAGCCCGAGGGTGGCCCGCCCGGCGATTCCCAGCGGCAGGGCTGCGAGCCGTGCCGTGCGGGTCATTGCCTTGCGCGGAAGATCGCTCACCCGGGCCTCCAATCCACACGCCCCCGGCACCCCACGACCGGGGGCCGACCATCACTAGGCCATTGTGCCCGCTCGCCGCCCCGGTCCCGGCCCCCTTTTCCGACCTGTTGTGCGGCGGTCGCCGCGGCGCCCCGCCGCGGTCATCCCGGCGGCTGCGGTTGCCAGAGGCAGCCGCAGTCGGGGTGGCCCTTCAGCCGCAGCCGCCGGGGCATGCCGTCGACGGCCGAGAGTTCGCACCAGCCGTCGAGGCTCGGCGGCCGGCCGCCGTCCAGGTAGACCTGGGCGTGGAGGGCGGCGAGGCCCGCCACGGCCGTCGCCAGGCCGGTGTCGCAGGCGGGGGTGCGGGCCCGGCCGGGGCCCTCGTCGGCGAGCTGGGCCAGGATCCGGGGCCAGGCCGGATCCTCGTCCTCGCGGGCCAGTACCAGGCAGTGGCCGCAGGCCGAGACACCGGGCACGACGAGCGGGCCGACCACGCCGAACTCCTCCACCACCCCGACGTACAGGTGCGGCACCCCGGCCCGCAGCAGCTCCCTGGCCTCGGCCGCGCCGCCGGCGAAGGCACCGCTGCCGTCCCTCGGCGCCAGCACCACCAGGTCGAGGTCCCGCGCCGACGGGCGGCGGGTGCCCGGAGCCGTGCGGCGGGCCGAGGCCCGCCGGACGGCGTCGCGGGCCGCGGTGGACCGCAGCCGCCCGACCTCGCCGGGCGGCAGGCCGGCGGGGGAGCAGTCCGCGGGCCGCACCCGGCCGGTGTCGGTGACGGTGACCGCCCCCGTACCGGCGGCCGCCAGGACGGCGGCGATCGCGGCGCCGACCCGGCCGGCCCCGCGCACCTCCACCCGGTGGTCGGCCCGGCGGCCGAGGACGGCGGGGGCGGCGCCGGGGGCGGAGTGCACCAGGGAGAGCGAAGCGAGGTCCGGGCCGAGCAGCTCCCGGTGCGGCTGCGGGAACCGGGCCAGCGCACGGCCCGCCGCCTCGGCGTCGTCGAGCAGCCCGGTCCGCTCCAGCTCGTCCAGCAGCGCGCCGGTCGGCTCGCGCCCGAGGCCGGCCCGCTCGCCGGCGGCCAGCAGCGCGGGCCGGTCCCGCGTCCCGTCGAGCAGGCCGAGGAAGTCGCAGCGGGCCCGGTCCGCGCGTTCGACCACCCCGGCGTACTGGCGGACGGTGCCGAACTGCAGGGTCTCGGAGTCCCGCCAGCTGCGGGAGAGGGCGGGCTTCAGCAGGAGGCGCACGGTGGATTTTCCTTCCGATCGTTTCCGGACGGCCGGGGCCAGCCTGCCCGATCGGCGCGGATCCGTGCCCGGCGTTGTCCACAGGCACGAGCACATGATCGAATGATCCGTTCGCATGCCCTGTGGATAACCTGCCGGCCGGTACGGGGTCGCATTCCGGACACCCGCCGTCGGCCTTTCGTTCCCGATCACTCCACGAAAGATTTCGGCCATGGCAGCGGACTTCTGTCAGTGGTACCGGGTAACGTCGTGTGCCATGGCAGCCGAACGGGACTCCCATCCCCCGGCGTCGCGTCGGCGTGCCCGTGCAGCCTCCGGGTCCCAGGTCGCGACGCCGAGCACGCGCGGGCGCCCGGACCAACAGCCCGGATCGGCGCCCGCGCAGCCCCCCGCGCCGTCGGAGAAACACGTCGAGCTGCCCTTCGACCGCTCCCGGGTGGAGGTCCGCCGCAGTGCCCGGCGCAGCCGCACCGTCTCGGCCTACCGTGAGGGCGACCGCACGGTCGTGCTGATCCCGGCCCGGATGTCGCACGCCGAGGAACAGCGCTGGGTCGCGCAGATGCTGGAGAAGCTGGCCGCCCAGGAGAGCCGCCGGGTGCTCGGCGACGACGCGCTGGCCGTCCGGGCGCGCGAGCTGTCCGCCGCCTACCTGGGCAACCGCGCCCAGCCGGTCCAGGTCCGCTGGGTCACCAACCAGAACTCGCGCTGGGGTTCCTGCACCCCCAGCGAGCGGACCATCCGGCTCTCGCACCGGCTGCAGGGCATGCCGGAGTACGTCGTCGACTACGTGCTGCTGCACGAGCTCGCCCACCTGCTGGTGTCGGACCACGGCGCCTCGTTCTGGGCCCTGCTGGAGGCGTACCCGCGGACGGAGCGGGCGCGCGGCTATCTGGAGGGCGTCGCCTCGGCGGCCCGGCTGCCGCACATCCCGGGCGCTCGGCACGCCGGTCCGCCGGAGGCCGAGCCGGCCGGATCCTGCGGCTGACCGGAGCGCCGCACCCCCGTGGCGGGCGCGGGCGGCGGGCGACGCGGGGCGGACGGGCGCGGGTCAGCGGCGGACGGACGCACGACAGAGGGGGCGCGGGCCCCTGTGGCCCGCGCCCCCTCAGGTCAGTCGCGCCTCAGCCGGTGAGCTGCCGGGCGCGCCCCACCAGGTCGCGCACCGAGTGGTCGGTCAGCTCGGGCAGCTCGTCGAAGCCGAACCAGCGCAGGTCCAGCGACTCCTCGCTGATCAGCGCCTCGGCGCCGGGCGGGGCCACCGCGATGTACTGGACGTCCAGGTGGGTGTTCTCCGGCCGGTCCTTGCCGGTGCAGCGGACCTGGTGCCGGTCGAGCTTGGCCGGTACCGGTACGCCGTCGGCGGCCAGCAGCACGAGGTCCGGGATGCCCGACTCCTCGGTGGCCTCGCGCAGCGCGGCGGAGGCCAGGTCGCGGTCGCCCGGCTCGCAGTGGCCGCCCATCTGCAGCCAGAGGCCGACCTTGGGGTGCAGGGTCAGCAGTACCCGCCCGGCGGCCGGGTCCACCACGGCCGCGCTGGCGGTGATGTGAGCGGGCAGGCAGGAGCGGAACAGGCCCTCGGGCTGCTCGGCCAGGTGGTCCAGGTAGTCGAGGCGCAGCCGCTCCTGGGCCGGGCCGGCCGGACGCCAGCCGCTCAGGGTGCGGACCGCGTCCGCGTGCAGGGCGGACGCGCCCGTCTCGGTGAGCGTCATGCGGTCGGCTCGCCCTTCCCGTCCTCGCCGTCGTCCTTCTTCTCCAGGTCGGGCTTGGCGGACTCCGAAGGCTTCGAGGGCTCCGAGGACTTCGACGACCCGCCCGCGGCGGCCTCGCCGAGCAGCTTGTCGATCGCGTCGAAGTCCAGGCCGCCCTCGGTGTCGCCGGCGGTGTCCCGGTGCACGAAGGCGTCCGGGTCGTCCAGGTCGGCGGCGGTGGGGAGCATGTCGGGGTGCTGCCAGAGGTCGTCGCGGCCCTCGATGCCCCGGGCGTCGGCGAGCAGCGCCCAGAGCCGGGCGGCGTCGCGCAGTCGGCGCGGGCGCAGCTCCAGGCCGACCAGGGTGGCGAAGGTCTGCTCGGCAGGTCCGCCGGCCGCACGGCGGCGGCGGACGGTCTCGCGCAGCGCGCCGGCCTGCGGCAGGTGCGGTTCGGCGGCGGTGTGCACCACGGCGTCGACCCAGCCCTCGACCAGCGCGAGCGCCGTCTCCAGACGGGCGAGCGCGGCCTTCTGCTCGGGGGTGTCCTCGGGCTGGAGCAGCCCGCCGGCCAGGGCCTCCTGGAGCGCCTCGGGGTTGCTCGGGTCGAGCTGGCCGGCGAGCTCCTCCATCCGGGAGGTGTCGACCTTGATGCCGCGCGCATAGGCCTCGACGGCGCCGAACAGGTGGGCGCGCAGCCACGGCACGTGGGCGAAGAGGCGCTGGTGGGCGGCCTCGCGCAGGGCGAGGTAGAGCCGGACCTCGTCGGCGGGCACGTTCAGGCCCTCGCCGAACTCGGCGATGTTCTGCGGCAGCAGCGCGGCCTTCCCGGCGGGGGCCAGCGGCAGGCCGACGTCGGTCGAGCCGACCACCTCGGCGGCGAGCGCGCCGAGCGCCTGGCCGATCTGGCTGCCGAACATGGCGCCGCCCATCGAGCGCATCATGCCCATCAGCGGGCCCGCCATGGCCTGCATCTCCTCGGGCAGGACGCCGCCCATGGCCGTGCCCACCCGCTCGGCGACCGGGTCCACGAGGTCCTTCCAGACCGGCAGGGTGGCTTCGATCCACTCGGCCCGGCTCCAGGCGACGGCGGTGCCGGCCCCGGAGGGGAACTCGGTGGCGCCGTCCAGCCAGAGGTCGGCGAGCCGGACGGCCTCGGCGACGGCGGAGCGCTCGGAGGCGCCGACCGACCGGTCCTTGGACTTGCCCTCGACGGGCTCGGCGACGACGGTCTGGCGGGCGATGTCCTTGGCGAGGTCCCAGTTCACCGGGCCGCCCTCGAACGAGAGCATCTGGCCGAGCTGCTGGAAGGCGGCGCCGAGGTCGTTGGGGTTGAGGCCGCCGAACATCGCGGCGAAGGGGTTGTCGCCCCCGCCGGGCCCGCTCGGGGTGCCGGGAGCGCCGGGAGCGCCGGGCATCCCCATGCCGAAGAGCGCGCCGAAGGGGTTCCCGCCGAAGCCGAACGGCTGGGGGCCGCCCTGCTCGCCGCCCTGGTCCTTCTTCTTCTGCTCGTCGCCGGGCTTGCCCTTGCCGTCCTCGGGCTTGCCGTCCTCGGGCTCCTCTGGCGGAACGCCGAATCCGAAGGGAAGGTCGCTCACGGGGTCCTCGATCCGGTCGGCCGTCATGCGGGGTGGTGGCGGAATTTCGGCCCGCCCGGGACGGTCCGCGGAGTGGGGGACTCGCGTTCGGTGGGCGGCTCCCGCACGGCTGGTCCGCGCCGGGTGCACCGCCGGGCCTTCGCCTCGGGCAGGATGGACGTACGTGACACACGCACGTACGCACATAAGCTAACCGTGGAGGATGGCCGGTGAGTTCCCCGCCTTCGGACGTTCGCTCTGGGCTGACCGGAGGAGAGGACGCCCCGGACATCACGGCGTCGCCGCCTCCAGCCTACGGCGGAAGGCCACTGACCGTGGCCGTCACCGGCGCCGCCGGTGTGCTCGGCGAGCGCGTCGCCGCCCGCCTGGTCGCCTCGCCGGGGGTGAGGAAGGTGCTCGCCGTCGACGACCGGCGGGGCGAGGTGCCGGGCGTGCAGTGGCGCGTCCTGGACGTCCGCGACCCGGCGGTGGCCGAGCGGCTGGCCGGTGTGGACGTGGTCGTCCACCTGGCGATGGACCTCGGGATGGAGTCCGATCCGCGCGCCCGCAGCGCCTACAACGTGCGCGGCGCGCAGACCGTGCTGACCGCCGCCGCGGCGGCCGGGGTGCACCGGGTGGTGCTGTGCACCTCCGCGATGGTCTACGGCGCGCTCGCCGACAACGAGGTGCCGCTGGCCGAGGACTCCGAGCTGCGGGCCACCGAGGAGGCCTCGCTGGTCGGCGACCTGCTGGAGATCGAGCGGCTGGCCCGGCGGGCCCCGCGGGCCCACCCGGGGCTGCAGGTGACCGTGCTGCGTCCGGCCGTGGTGGTCGGGCCCGGCGTCGACACCGTGCTGACCCGGCACTTCGAGGCGCCCCGGCTGCTGGTGGTGGCGGGCTCCCGGCCGTGCTGGCAGTTCTGCCACGTGGACGACCTGGCGGCGGCGCTGGAGTACGCGGCGCTCGGGCTGGTCGAGGGCGAGGTCACGGTCGGCTGCGACGGCTGGCTGGAGCAGGAGGACGTGGAGCGGCTGTCGGGCATCCGGCGGATGGAGCTGCCGGCCTCGCTCGCGCTGGGCACCGCGGCCCGGTTGCACCGACTCGGGCTGACCCCGGCCCCGGCCGGGGACCTCGCGTACACGATGTACCCCTGGGTGGTGTCCGGCAGCCGGCTGCACGAGGCGGGCTGGCGTCCGACCTACACCAACGAGCAGGTGCTGGCGGAGCTGCTGGCGCAGGTCTCCGGGAAGCACGCGGTGGCCGGGCGGCGGCTCGGCGGCAAGGAGGCCGCCACCAGCCTGGGCGCGGCCGGGGCGACCGTGGCGCTGGTCGGTACGGCCGCGCTGGTCCGGCGGGCGCGCAAGCGGCGCCGCTTCTGACCCTTCGACGGCCGCGGCGGGCGGGGCCCGCCGCACCGGTGCCCACCGCGGTCGGGGTGCCTCGATTCTCACGATGCGAAATTTCCCAATCGTGATACGGAACCCCCTTGCCCGAAGTCGCCCGCGATGGGGAATCATGGGGGTATGGCCGACAACCACGACCCCATCCGCCTGCTCGCCGTCCGCGACACCCCCCTCTCGCTCGACGAGGTCTACGAGGCGGTCGGCGACGACGCCGCCGGCGGTACGACCGTCTTCGTCGGGACGGTCCGGGACCACGACGGCGGGAAGTCGGTCGCCGCGCTGGAGTACAGCTGCCACCCCTCGGCCGAGCAGGAGATGCGCCGGATCGCCGAGAAGGTCGTTGCGGAGTTCCCGGTCCGGGCGCTCGCCGCGGTGCACCGGATCGGCCGGCTGGAGATCACCGACAAGGCCGTGATCGTCGCCGTCTCCTGCGCCCACCGGGGCGAGGCGTTCACCGCCGCCCGCCGGCTGATCGACGACCTCAAGCACGAGGTGCCGATCTGGAAGCACCAGGTGTTCTCCGACGGCGAGGAGGAGTGGGTCGGCGCCGGCGGCTGCTGACCCACCCGGACACCGCCGACGCGCAGGCGCGCCGGGCCTTCACCCGAACGGGTCCGGGCCGGCGCCCCGGATACTCCCTGGCAGTGAGCCGATCGGCCGTGCCGTAACCCGGACGGCGCCACCCGCGTTCTCCGGCGGGGTGGTTAGTCTGCTCATAGACACGACGAGCTGGGAGTACTGATATGGCTGCGCTCGCCTGGTTGATCATTCCTGTCATCGCCGCACTGTTCGCCGCCGTGTGGGCGGGCTGGGCCCAGCGGTCCCCCAGAGCCACCGGTGACCCCGCCTCCCTCGCCGAGCACCGGCGCTTCATGGCCGCCATGGAACGCACCACCGCCGCCCCCGGCCCGGGCGAGGACCCCGGCCGGTAGCCCGGCGGGCGTGGCGTCGGGCGCGTCCCGTACTGTCGAGGCATGCCACGCCGCTCTGCGACGATGCTCGCCGCCACCCTGCTGCTCATAGCGCTGCTCTGCGCGTCGGTGATGATGAAGGTGCCGTACACGGAGATGAGCCCGGGGCCGACGTACAACACGCTCGGGGTGCAGGAGAAGACGGGCACGCCGGTGATCACCGTCACCGGCCACGAGTCCTACCCGGTGAGCGGCCACCTCAACATGACCACCGTCCAGGTCACCGGTGCCAAGTACGAGCCCAGCCTGGTCAACGCGGTGGTCGGGTGGCTCCGGGACGACGTGCTGGTGGTACCGCACGACAACGTCTACCCGAAGGGCCAGACGGACGCCGACGCCAAGCGGCAGAACGCCGAGGAGTTCGCGCTCTCCGAGGACCACGCGCGGACGGCGGCGCTGACCCAGCTCGGCATCCCGGTCGGTAACGAGCTGATCGTCCAGTCGGTCACGGCCGGGGCCCCGGCCGAGGGCAAGCTGCACGCCGGGGACCGGATCATCGCGGTCGACGGCGCCCCGGTCACCGACGCGGACAGCGTGGCGAAGGCCGTCACCAAGCACCAGCCCGGCGAGACGGCCGTCTTCACCGTGGTGCCGATGGTCAAGGACGCGAGCAAGGCGGACCCGGCGGCGGCCCGGACCGACATCGCCGTCCCGACCGTGAAGTCCCCCGACACCGGCGCCGCCATGGTCGGCATCCGGCCCGGCGTGCGGCACACCTACCCGTTCCAGATCGACATCGGCCTCCAGGACGTCGGCGGGCCGAGCGCGGGCCTGATGTTCTCGCTGGGCATCATCGACAAGCTGACGCCGGAGGACCTCACCGGCGGCAAGTTCGTCGCGGGGACGGGCACCATCGACGACGCCGGCGGCGTCGGGCCGATCGGCGGGATATCGATGAAGCTGATCGCGGCCCGGGACGCCGGCGCCCAGTACTTCTTCACCCCGGCCGCCAACTGCGCCGAGGCCGGCAAGAACACCCCGTCCGGACTGACCCTGATCAGGACCGAGACGCTGGACGGCGCGCTGAAGTCGCTGGAGCAGGTGCGCAGCGGCCAGACCGCCGCGCTGCCCTCCTGCGCCACCGGCTGACCGGCCGGACACCGCGGGCCCCGGACGATCCCGTCCGGGGCCCGCGGCGTACCGGTCGTGGCCTAGGAGAAGGTGGCGAGCAGCGCCGCGGTCAGGCCGGGGACGAGGTCGGGGCCGGTCAGCACCTCGCGGGCGACGTCCTTGGAGCGCAGCCGCAGGGCGATCTCCCGCTTGCCGTCGCGCAGCACGGCGGCGGTGATCCGCACTTCCTCGCGGTTGGGGTGGTTGGCCACCCAGTCGGCGAGCTGGGCGTCGCTGGCGTTGCGCGGGCGGGACTGCTCGGCGCCCGGCGGCAGCATCAGCCGCTCGACCACCAGGGCGCAGCCGACCACCGCGTCGGGCCAGGCGATGGTGCCCAGGAACTTGTCCAGCTCCATGCCTTCGGGCAGTTCGTCCTGCTCGATCGGGGTGAGGCCGGCCTCCGGGCTGTCGGAGAGGCCGAGCTTCTTGGCGATCCCGGGATCGGCCTTGAGCAGGGCCGCGCTGTCCACCAGGGCGAACAGCCGGGCCGGGAGGTCCCAGCCGAGGGTGGCGGCGTACTCGTCGATCTCCAGCGCGGCCCGGGTCAGCGGGGTCGCGGCCGGGAGCTTGGAGACGTCGTCGGGGGAATTGGAGACATCGGACATGCCTCAATCCTCACACGCCGGGCGGTCCGGGCGGTGCCACAGGTCCGGCGGGGGCGGGCGCGGCGCCTACGGGGCGGAGCCGCGGGGCCGCCCGGGGGTGCCCGGACCGCGGCGGCGCCCGGTGGCGCGTCCGGTGGCCGGACGGCCGGACGGCTGCGGCCGGGGAACGCCGGAGTAACCGTCTGCTAACGGTGGGAACTCGGCTAAAGCCTGGTTAAGTTGCACTGACGACCGCTCGATTCCAGACGACACAGCTGAGGTGCCCCGTGGTATTCCAGATGCCGGAACGCTCAGGGCCGGGATTCCGGCGCAGGGTAGGCCCGCCCTCCCGGCGGGCGCGGGTACTCCTGCTGACCCTGGGCGTACTCGCGGTGCTCTTCCTGCTGTTCGTCATGTTCGCCGGGTTCTGGACGGACTGGCTCTGGTTCAAGTCGGTCCACTACTCCTCGGTGTTCACCACCCAGCTCTGGACGAAGGTCGGCCTGTTCGCCGTCTTCGGCCTGTTGATGGCGCTGGTCGTGGGCGCCAACATCTGGCTGGCGCACCGGCTCCGGCCGCCGCTGTCGGCGATGTCGGTGGAGCAGCAGAGCCTGGACCGCTACCGGGCCGGCCTGGCGCCGTTCAAGCGCTGGGCGCTGATCGGGATCTCGCTGGTGATCGGCCTGGTGGCCGGCGCCGCCGCCTCGGGCCAGTGGCGGACCTGGCTGCTGTGGACCAACGGGACGTCCTTCGGCGTCAAGGACCAGCAGTTCGGCATGGACGTCTCGTTCTACGCCTTCGAGCTGCCGTTCTACGAGTTCCTGCTCGGCTTCGCGTTCAGCGCGGTGATCGTCTCGCTGCTGACCTCGGCGCTGGTGCACTACCTGTACGGGGGCCTGCGACTGCAGGGCCCGGGCCGCCGGGCCAGTGCCGGCGCGCAGGGCCACCTCGCGGTGCTGCTCGGCGTGTTCGTGCTGCTGAAGGCGGTGGCGTACTGGCTGGACCGGTACGCGCTGGCGGTGAAGACCGGCTCGTACAAGAGCGTCACCGGTTGGACCGGCCTGCGCTACGTGGACGCCAACGCGTTCCTGCCGGCCAAGACCATCCTGTTCTTCGTCGCGATCATCTGCGCGGTGCTGTTCTTCCTGACCCCGATCCGCCGCACCTGGGCACCGGCCCTGATCGGCCTCGGGCTGATGGTGCTCTCGGCGGTGCTGATCGGCGGGGTGTACCCGGCGATCGTGCAGCAGTTCCAGGTCAAGCCGAACGAGCAGGCCAAGGAGACGCCGTACATCCAGAAGAACATCGACGCGACGCGGCAGGCGTACGGGATCGCGGACAGCCAGACCACCCAGTACACCCCGCAGGGTTCGACCACGGCCGAGGCGCTCAAGCCCGACGCGCAGACCATCGCGGACATCCGGCTGCTGGACCCGAACGTGGTCTCGCCGACCTTCCAGTCGATCGAGCAGCAGCGCTCGTACTACGCCTTCCCGTCCACGCTGGACGTGGACCGCTACGGCAAGGGCGAGACCGCCCAGGACACCGTGATCGGCCTGCGTGAGCTGGACCTCAACGGCGTGCAGCGCAACTGGATCAACGACCACTTCAAGTACACCCACGGCTACGGCGCGGTGGTGGCCAAGGGCAACCAGGTCAACGACAAGGGCCAGCCGGTCTTCACCGAGTCGGGCCTGCCGGCCACCGGTTCGCTGGGCGACTACCAGCAGCGGGTCTACTACGGCGAGAAGACCGGCACGTACTCGATCGTCGGCGGTGCCAACCAGGAGATCGACTACACCACCGACTCCGGTGAGAACAAGCAGTACCAGTACACCGGCGGCAGCGGTGTCTCGCTGGACAACCCGATCACCCGGGCCGCGTACGCGGTGAAGTTCGCCGAGCCGCAGATCCTCTACGCGGGGGCGATCACCGACGGCGCGAAGGTCATCTACGACCGGACGCCCAAGGAGCGGGTGGAGAAGGTCGCGCCGTGGCTGTCGATCGACGCCGACCCGTACCCGGTCGTGCAGCCCGGCCCGGACGGCCAGCCCGGGCGGGTGGTCTGGGTGCTGGACGGCTACACCACCTCCGACGGCTACCCGTTCTCCTCCAAGACGACGCTGGGCACGGCCACCAAGGACTCGCTGACCAACCAGCGCGGCGAGCTGCTGACCGCCGCCAACCAGGTCAACTACATCCGCAACTCGGTCAAGGCCACCGTGGACGCGTACACCGGTGAGGTGACGCTCTACCAGTGGGACGAGAACGACCCGGTGCTCAAGACCTGGATGAAGGCGTTCCCGGACACCGTCAAGGCCAAGGCCGACATCCCGGGCACGCTGATGCCGCACCTGCGCTACCCGCAGGACATGTTCAAGGTGCAGCGCGACCTGCTCGGCCAGTACCACGTGACGGACGCCAACTCGTTCTTCAACGGCAGCGACATCTGGCAGATCCCGGTCGACCCGACCAGCGACACCAAGCAGCCGCAGCCGCCGTACTACCTGACGGTGCGGATGCCGGACCCGGCGGTCACCTCCGCCGGCTTCTCGCTGACCAGCACCTTCGTGCCGAGCGGCCGGGAGAACCTGGCGGCCTTCATGGCGGTCAGTGCCGACCCGGGGCCGGACTACGGGAAGATCAGGCTGCTCAAGGTGCCGGGGGACAGCAAGACCCTCGGGCCCAACCTGGTGCAGTCGCAGTTCAACTCCCGCCAGGAGGTGGCCCAGCAGATCACCCTGCTGAAGAGCGGCGGTGACTCCGAGCTGGAGTACGGCAACCTGCTGACCCTGCCGGTCGGCGGCGGCCTGCTCAACGTCGAGCCGGTGTACGTGCGCGGGCGCGGTGCCAAGTACCCGACGCTGCAGAAGGTGCTCGCGGTGTACGGCAACGACAACGTGGCGTTCGAGAACACCCTGGAGGAGGCGCTGAAGAAGGTTTTCGCGGGTGCCGCCCCGGCGACCACGCCGACCGCGCCGACCACCCCGGGGACCCCGAGCACCCCGACGCCCACCCCGACGGCGCCGGCGACCCCGGGCACCGGCGGGGCCACCACCCCGGAGCTGCAGAAGGCCTGGGCGGACGTCGAGAAGGCGTACAACGACAGCCAGAACGCGTTCAAGAGCGGTGACTGGGCGGCCTACGGCCAGGCCCAGAAGGCGCTCGGCGACGCGATCAAGGCGGCCCAGGCGGCGCAGCAGAAGGCCGGCGGCACCCCCGCCGCCACGCCTTCGGCCACCGCGCCGGCCGGGGCCTCGCCGAGCCCCTCGGCGGGCGCGAGCCCCTGAGCTGGGAGAACCGATTCCTGTTCCACCCCGCGACCGTGCTATGGTTTCACTACCGACGCGGGGTGGAGCAGCTCGGTAGCTCGCTGGGCTCATAACCCAGAGGTCGCAGGTTCAAATCCTGTCCCCGCTACTCAGTAGCCGAGAGGCCCGGAGGATCATCCTCCGGGCCTCTCGCGTTTCCCGCCGAGGGTGGTGTGGGCCCCTCCGGTAGGATCGATCGTCGCCAACGACGCCGGCATCGGGGTTTGTGGGACCCGAGTGTCGGGAAATCGACAAAGCGCCGAAGCAATTTCGTCGGCTTCGGTTCCGCGCCGCCGAATTCGGCCGGGGCAGGTGTACGCGGGTTGCGGGTGATGCGACGATGGGACACATGGGGGACGTTGCGCGGCTGTTGACCGGCCGTCGGCTCCAGCGCGCCCCGTGGGGACCCCTTCGGCCGGAGGCCGGCAGCGGGTCCGTCCGGCCGCGGGCCGGGGGAGGATGCCGCGACACTCTGGGGGAGCGGGAGTCGGCATGAGGCTGATCGGCAAGAACGGGCCAGGAGCCAAGTCCGCGGCGACCACCGAGGCGGACACCGAGGGCTGGGCCGATAGCGCCGAGACCTCCGAGGACCGGCCCGGCGCCCTGCCCGCCCAGCGCACCGGCGGACTGACGGACCGCCGGCCGGTCGACGGCTACGGCCCCGACAGCCTGGTGCACGTCTCCGCCAGCCAGTTCACCGCCGCCATCGGCCCCTACGGCGCCGCCACCGAGGACGAGGAGGTCGGCGAGGAGGGGCGCGAGCGGGCCGGATTCGACTCCGCCAGCTTCGAGACCGCACTGGCCGCCCGGGAGCAGGCCGCCCTGGAGGCCCGGCACCGCCAGGCCGCCGACGACGGGGACGCGGACGCCGCCGGCCGGCTCGGCACCCTGCTGCTGCGCCGCGGGGACCTGGAGGACGCCGAGCCGTACCTGCGCGGCGCCGCCGCGGCCGGGCTGCGCTCGGCCGCCAACAACCTCGGCGTGCTGCTGCACCAGCAGGGGCACCGTTCGGAGGCGGCCCAGTGGTGGCGTCAGGCCGCGGTGGCCGGCAGCGCGCCCGCCGCGCACGCGCTCGGGCTCCAACTGCGGGACCAGGGCGAGGAGGAGGCCGCCGAGTACTGGCTGCACTTCGCCGCCGACCACGGGCACCCGCTCGGCGCCTACGCGTTGGGCGACCTGATGGAGCACCGGCGCGACGTGCGCGCCGAGCGCTGGTTCAAGGTCTCCGCCGACGCCGGGCACCGCGAGGCCGCCTACCGGCTGGCCCGGATGCGCGAGGCCGCGGGGGACAAGGAGACCGCCGAGACCTGGTACCGCACCGCCGCCGCCCGCAGTCACGCCCGCGCCGCGCTGCGGCTCGGGGTGCTGCTGGAGGAGCGCTCCCGGGTCGACCACGGCCTGCTGGACGAGGCGGCCCGCTGGTACCGGCAGTCGGCGCAGAACGGCGAGCCGCGGGCGGCCTGCGCGCTGGGCTTCCTGCTGCGCGACTCCGGGGACCTCACCGCCGCCGCCGAGTGGTGGCAGGAGGCGGCCGAGGCGGGCGACGGCAACGCCGCCAACGCCCTGGGCGCGCTGCACGCCTCGCGCGGCGAGGCGGCCGAGGCCGAACGCTGGTACCGCAGCGCACTGGACGCCGGCGACCAGAACGGCGCCTTCAACCTCGGACTGCTCTGCGCCGGGGCCGGGCGCGACCAGCAGGCCGAGCAGTGGTACCGCCGCGCCGCGTACGCCGGGCACCGCGAGGCGTGCAACGCGCTGGCCGTGGTGCTGCTCCAGCGCGGCGACGAGTCGGGCGCCGAGCCCTGGTTCTCCAAGGCCGCCGAGGCCGGCAGCGTGGACGGCGCCTTCAACCTGGGCGTGCTGCACGCCGGGCGCGGGGACCACCGGCAGGCGCAGGAGTGGTACGCGCGCGCCGCCGCCGAGGGCCACGGCGAGGCGGCCCTCCAGCTGGCGGTGGCCCAGGAGCAGCGCGGCAACCTGGCGGGGGCGCTGGAGCGCTACCGGCAGGCGGCGGCCGGCGGGTCGGCCGAGGGCGCGTTCCGGCTGGCCTCGGTGCTGGACCGGCGCGGCGACGCGGACGACGAGGCCGAGCACTGGTACGCGGTCGCGGCCGACGCCGGCCACCGCCGGGCGCAGGTCCGGATGGGCGTGCGGGCCGCCGAGCGCGG
This sequence comes from Kitasatospora sp. NPDC022856, assembly GCF_055561235.1. NCBI lineage: Bacteria > Bacillati > Actinomycetota > Actinomycetes > Kitasatosporales > Streptomycetaceae > Kitasatospora > Kitasatospora sp. NPDC022856. The sequence goes on from NZ_JBVHHE010000003.1 coordinate 156,052, forward strand.
GGCGCTGGAGATCGCCGAGAGCTGGTACCGGCGGGCGGCCGGGGCGGGCAGCCGCAGCGCGGCCTTCAACCTGGGACTGCTGCTGGCCCGGCAGGACTGCGAGGCCGAGGCGATGCTCTGGTACACCCGGGCCGCCGACGCCGGGCACGGCCGGGCTGCACTGCGGCTGGCCCTGCTGGCGCTGCGCCGCGGCGAGCCGGTGCAGGCGGAGAACTGGTGCCGGCGGGCGGCCGACTACGGCCCCGCCGAGGTCGCCGAGCGGGCCGGCCGGCTGCTCGGCGCGTTGCACGCGGAGTTGAGCGCGTAGCGCTCGCTCAGCCGCGGTCCGCGCAGTCCGGACAGAGGCCCCGGTAGGTGATCTCGGCCCCCGAGAGGACGAAGCCGAACCGCTCGCCCTGCGGGAGGCCGGCCAGCGGGTCGCCCTGCGGGTGGACGTCGCGGATGGCGCCGCAGCCCGAGCAGACCAGGTGCTGGTGCGGCCGGTGCGCGTTGGGGTCGTACCGCTTGGCCCGCCCGTCGGTGGCGACCTCCAGCACCTCGCCGAGGCAGACCAGCTCGCCGAGCGTGTTGTAGACCGTCGCGCGGCTGATCTCGGGCAGGCGCTCCACGGCGCGCGAGTGCACCTCGTCGGCCGTGAGGTGGACGTGGTCCCCGTCGAGGACCTCGGCCACGACCCGGCGCTGCGAGGTCAGCCGCCACCCACGTCCGCGAAGTCGTTCCAGCAGGTCGCTCATGCGTACAGGATAGGTGAGCTCTCACTTTGGTTCCAGTATTGACTTGGACGAAGTCCAAGTTAGGATCGAGTTGTTGTCACGACCGGACCACGCGGAGGCACCCCCTTATGAGCACCCAGGACGAGCTGCGCCCCACCCTCACCACGGAGGCGGGTGCCCCCGTCGCCGACAACCAGAACACCGAGACCGCCGGCGTCGGCGGCCCGGCGCTCATCCAGGACCAGCAACTCTTCGAGAAGCTGGCGCACTTCAACCGGGAGCGGATCCCGGAGCGGGTGGTGCACGCCCGCGGCGCGGCGGCCTACGGCACCTTCACGGTGACCGCCGACGTCACCGCGTACACCCGGGCCCGCTTCCTCTCCGAGGTGGGCAAGGAGACCGAGACCTTCCTCCGGTTCTCCACCGTGGCGGGCAACCTCGGCTCCGCCGACGCCGTCCGCGACCCGCGAGGCTTCGCGCTGAAGTTCTACACCGAGGACGGCAACTACGACCTCGTCGGCAACAACACCCCGGTGTTCTTCATCAAGGACGCCACCAAGTTCCCGGACTTCATCCACACCCAGAAGCGGGACCCGTACACCGGCTCGCAGGAGGCGGACAACGTCTGGGACTTCTGGGGGCTGTCGCCCGAGGCGACCCACCAGGTGACCTGGCTCTTCGGCGACCGCGGCATCCCGGCCAGCTACCGCCACCTCGACGGCTTCGGCTCGCACACCTACCAGTGGCAGAACGAGGCCGGCGAGTACTTCTGGGTCAAGTACCACTTCAAGACCGACCAGGGCATCAAGAACCTGACGGCGCAGGAGGCGGCCAGGCTCGCGGGCGAGGACCCGGACAGCCACCAGCGCGACCTGCGCGAGTCCATCGAGCGCGGCGAGTACCCGAGCTGGACGGTCAGCGTCCAGATCATGCCGGCGGCGGACGCGGCCCACTACCGCTTCAACCCCTTCGACCTGACCAAGGTGTGGCCGCACGCCGACTACCCGCTGGTCGAGTTCGGCAAGCTGGAGCTCAACCGCAACCCCGACAACGTCTTCGCCGAGGTCGAGCAGTCGATCTTCTCGCCGTCGCACTTCGTACCCGGCATCGGCCCGTCCCCGGACAAGATGCTCCAGGGCCGGCTCTTCGCCTACGCGGACGCCCACCGCTACCGCGTCGGCGTCAACGCCGACCACCTGCCGGTGAACCGCCCGCACGCCACCGAGGCGCGCACCAACAGCCGGGACGGCTACCTCTACGACGGCCGCCACGGCCGCCGCAAGAACTACGAGCCCAACAGCTTCGGAGGCCCCGTGCAGACCGGCCGCCCGCTCTGGGCCGCGACGGCGGTCACCGGCGCGACCGGCACCCACGAGGCGCCCTCGCACGCCGAGGACGACGACTTCGTGCAGGCGGGGAACCTGTACCGGCTGATGGGCGAGGAGGAGAAGCAGCGGCTGATCGCCAACCTGGCCGGCTTCATCGCCAAGGTCTCGGCCGACCGCGAGGACATCGTCGAGCGGGCGGTCGAGAACTTCCGCCAGGCCGACGCCGACTACGGCCGCCGACTGGAGACGGCGGTCCGGGAGCTGCGCAAGCAGCGGTAGCGGTACCCCGATGAGCCGCGGGCCCGGCGACCGGATGACCGGTCGCCGGGCCCGCACCCATGCGCGTTCCGGGTCAGACGCTCAGGCGGCGCAGGGCCTCCGCGTGCAGCAGGCCGTTGCTGGCCACGGCGTCGGCACCGCCCGGGCCGGGCACGCCGTCCAGACCGGTGAACCGGCCGCCGGCCTCCTCGACGATGACGGCGTTCGCGGCCATGTCCCACAGCGACAGCTCGGGTTCGGCGGCGATGTCGACCGCGCCCTCGGCGACCATCATGTAGGACCAGAAGTCCCCGTAGGCGCGGGTGCGCCAGCAGGCCCGGGTGAGGTCCAGGAAGGGGTCGAGCCGGCCGCGCTCCTCCCAGCCGGAGAGCGAGGAGTAGGAGAACGAGGCGTCCTCCAGACGGGAGACGCCGGAGACGTGGATCCGGGCGGCCTTGGTCAGGCTACGGCCGGCGAAGGCGCCGAGGTCCTTGGCCGCCCACCAGCGGCGGTTCAGCGCGGGGGCGGAGACGATGCCGACCACCGGGCGCTCCACACCGTCCGGGCCGTCCTCCAGCAGCGCGATCAGGGTGGCCCAGACCGGCACGCCGCGGATGTAGTTCTTGGTGCCGTCGATCGGGTCGATCACCCAGCGGCGGGGCCCGGTGCCCTGCAGGCCGAACTCCTCGCCGAGCACCGCGTCGCGCGGGCGGGCGCGCTGGAGCACGCTGCGCACCAGCTCCTCGGCGGCCTTGTCGGCGTCGCTGACCGGGGTGAGGTCGGGCTTGGTCTCGACCTTCAGGTCGAGGGCGCGGAAGCGCTCCAGGGTGACCGAGTCGGCCGAGTCGGCGAGGACGTGGGCGAGTCGGAGATCGTCGTGGTAATCGGCCATGGTCGAAACCCTAGCGAGCCCACCCGGATCGGCCCAGTCGGGCTCGCGGAGCGGACGGCAGCAGCCACCGGTCCCGCCCCGAGCCGAGTGGCCCACCGGTGCCGCCCTCCCGTAGCCCCTGCCCCCCACCCGAGCCGACCCGCCCCGCCGCCCGAGCCGGGTGGCCCTCCGGTGCCGGCCTTCGGTAGCCCCCGCCCCCACCCGACCCGCCCCGAGCCGACCCGCCCCGCCGCCCGAGCCGCCCCGCCGCCCGAGCCGGGTGGCCCGCCGGCGCCGTCCTTCGGTAGCCCCCGCCCCCACCCGACCCGCCCCGAGCCGAAGGGGCGCGCCGGTGCCGAAAGGGAGAAGCGAGGACGACCGAGGTACGAGGGCGTTGGAGCGCCGACCGTCGGCACCGGATCGAGCGCCCCGGAGGCGAGCGGGCGAAGATATTGCCCCGGAGGCGAGCGGGCGAAGATATTGCCCCGGAGGCGAGCGGGCGAAGATATTGCCCCGGAGGCGAGCGGGCGAAGATACCGCCCCGGAGGCGAGCGGGCGACAGCTCAGTGCGCCGTGCCGCTGAGTTGGAGGCCGATCACCCCGGCGATGACCAGGGAGATCGAGACCAGCTTGAGCACCGAGGTGGTCTCGTCCAGGAAGAGCATGCCGTAGATCGCGGTGCCGGCCGCGCCGATGCCGGTCCAGACCGCGTACGCCGGACCGACCGGCAGGCTCTTCAGGGAGAGGGTGAGCAGGCCGAAGCTGCTGAGGGCGAAGACGCAGAAGCTGATGGTGGGCCAGAGCTTGGTGAAGCCTTCGCTGAGCTTGAGGTTGATCGCGAAGCCGGTCTCCAGGAGGCCGGCCAGGATCACCAGGGCCCATGCCATCGCGTGCTCTCCCTGTCGATCGACGGGCCGGGCCGTGATCCGGCCCGACTTTCCTATGATCACCAGGCTGGCCCGCTCCGACACCTCGAACGCGGCGAAAACGGCCGGGGCCGCGCCGTCAGTCGCCCTCGCGGGTCTCCTTGCTCGCCAGCAGACGGCGCAACGAGTACAGCCGGGCCTGCTCCGCGTGGCCGTCCGCGACCCAGGCGTCCAGCGCGCAGTCCGGTTCGTCGTGGCTGCACGCGCGCGGGCAGTCGACGGTGCCGGGCTCCAGGTCGGGGAAGGCGTGGATGACCCGGGACGGGTCGATGTGCGAGAGGCCGAAGGAGCGGAACCCCGGGGTGTCGATCACCCAGCCCGGGTCGAGCGCCTTCTTCGAGCCCGGCTTGGCGCCCGGGGGCGGCGGCAGCCGCAGCGCCAGCGCCGACACGGTGGTGTGCCGGCCGCGGCCGGTCACCGCGTTGACCACCCCGGTGGTCCGCTGGTGGAGCGGTACCAGGGCGTTGACCAGGGTGGTCTTGCCGACGCCGGAGTGGCCGATGAACACCGTCGAGCGGCCGCGCAGGTGCGCCCGGACGGCCTCGGCGCCCTCGGTGGCCAGCTCGTCCCGCCGGGTCACCACGTAGTTGATGCCGAGCGGGGCGTAGGACTCCAGCAGCGGCTCGGCCGGGGCCAGGTCGGACTTGGTGAGCACCAGCAGCGGCTCCATGCCGGCGTCGTACGCGGCCACCAGGCAGCGGTCGATCAGCCGGGGCCGGGGCTCCGGGTCGGCCAGCGCGGTGACGATGGCCAACTGCTGGGCGTTGGCGACGACGATCCGCTCGAACGGGTCGTCGTCGTCCGCGGTCCGGCGCAGCACCGAGGTGCGCTCCTCGACCCGGACGATCCGGGCCAGGGTGTCGGCGTCCCCCGAGAGGTCGCCGACGATGTTGACGATGTCGCCGACGACGACGCCCTTGCGGCCCAGCTCACGGGCCTTCATGGCGACGATCTCGCGCTCCTGCTTCGTTCCGACGTCCAGCAGGCAGGTCAGCCGGCCGCGGTCGACGGTGAGCACCATCGCTTCGGCCGCGTCGTCGTGCTTGGGCCGGATCCGGGTCCGCGGCCGGGAGCCCCGGCGGGCGGGGCGGTTGCGGATGTCGTCCTCGTCGGCGTCCTTGCCGTAGCGGCGCATGTGCCCAGTCTCCCGCTCAGCCGCCCACCACTGCTCCGCCGAGCAACTCGTCCCACATCTTCGGGAAGTCCGGCAAGGTCTTGGCGGTGGTGGCCACGTTCTCCACCTGGACCCCCTCGACGGCCAGCCCGATCACCGCGGCCGCGGTGGCCAGGCGGTGGTCCTCGTAGGTGTGGAACACGCCGCCGCGCAGCGCGCGCGGGCGGATCCGCAGGCCGTCCTCGGTCTCGGTGACGTCGCCGCCGAGGTCGTTGATCTCCTTGGCCAGCGCGGCCAGCCGGTCCGTCTCGTGCATCCGCAGGTGCGCGATGCCGTACAGGTGGGACTCGGAGTCGGCGAGCGCGGCGACGGCGGCGATCACCGGGGTGAGCTCGCCGACGTCGTGCAGGTCCGCCTCGATGCCGTGGATCCGGCCGGTGCCGGTGAACTGCAGGCCCTCGTCGGTGAACTCGCAGACGCCGCCCATCCGGGTGTAGATGTCGCGCAGCTGGTCCCCGGGCTGGGTGGTGTGCTTCGGCCAGTCGCGGACGGTCACCCGACCGCCGGTGACCAGGGCGGCGGCGAAGAACGGCGCCGCGTTGGAGAGGTCCGGCTCGACCACCATGTCGCGGCCGAGCAGGGCGCCGGGGGTGACCCGCCAGACGTCCTTCTCGCCGCCGTCCTCCGGGGCGTCCACCTGGGCGCCGGCCAGCCGCAGCATCTCGACCGTCATCCGGATGTGCGGCAGCGAGGGGACCGGCCCGCCGACGTGGCGGACCTCGACGCCCTGGTTGTACCGGGCGCCGGAGAGCAGCAGGGCGGAGACGAACTGCGAGGAGGAGGAGGCGTCCAGCTCCACCACGCCGCCGTCCAGCGCGCCGGTGCCGTGCACCGTGAGCGGGAAGGCGCCGCGGCCGCCGTCGTCGATCCGGGCGCCGAGCGCGCGCAGGGCGTTGATCACGCCGTGCTGGGGGCGCTCGTAGCTGCGCGGGTCGCCGTCGAAGTGCACCGGGCCGTCGGCGAGGACGGCGAGCGGGGGGAGGAAGCGCATGACCGTGCCGGCGTTGCCGACGTCCACGGAGGCCGGGCCGCGCAGTGCGGGGGCCGGGATGACCCGCCAGGCCTCTCCGCCGCCGAGGCCGCCGGAGTCGTTGTTGACCTGCTCCTCGATGCCGACCCCGAGCGCCCGCAGGCCGTCGGCCATCAGCTGGGAGTCGCGGCTGCGCAGCGGGCGCCGCACCCAGCCGGGTTCGGTGGAGAGGGCGGCCAGCACCAGAGCCCGGTTGGTGACCGACTTGGAGCCGGGGATGGTGACGGTGGCGTCAACGGGGGTGGTCGCGACGGGGGCGGGCCACAGGGTCTCGGTCATGGGGCAAGTTTAGGGGCCGTACGGGAACTGTCCGCTCCGCGGCCGGATGGCGGGACGGGCCGGTCGGCGGGGCACCGTCGGCCCCGCGGCTCACAGCGGGGACAGCAGCCAGCTCGCGCCGAGACCCAGGCAGGCCAGCGCGGTGACCAGGAAGAGGAACACCCAGGCGAGCCCGGGAACGCCGGTGAGCCGGGCGAGCTGGTCGGCGTCGGAGTCCCCGCCCTGGCCGCGCCGGCGCTGGTGCTGCAGCTCCAGGACCGGGCGGACGGCGCCGAGCAGCAGGAACCAGCTGCCGAGGCAGGCGAAGCCGGCCTGGACGTCGGTACTGCCGAACCAGGAGACCAGGAAGAAGGCCGCACCGGCGAGCAGCACGGTGAGGAAGCCGAAGGCGTTGCGGATCCGGACCAGCAGGGCCAGCAGCAGGGCTATCGCGAGCCAGAGCAGCAGGGAGATCCGGTCGGCCGCGAGCAGTGCGGCGCAGCCGAGGCCGAGCAGGGCGGGGGCGCAGTAGCCGGCGGCGGCGGTGAGCACCATGCCCGGCCCGGTGGGGCGACCGTAGGAGAGGGTGAGGCCGGAGGTGTCCGAGTGCAGCCGGATGCCCGCGAGCTTGCGGCGGGTGGCCAGGGCGGCCAGGCCGTGTCCGCCCTCGTGGGCGATGGTGATCGCGTTGCGGGCGAACCGCCAGAGCGGGCGGGCCGCCACCAGGAGCAGGGCGGCGGCGCCGGTGGCCAGGGTGAGCCAGCCCGGCGGGGCGGGCTGGGTGCCGGTGACGCGGTCCCACACCTCGCCGATGCTCTGTGCGTCCATGCCCGCTCCCGCTCCCGTTCTCGTCCGGCCCGGTCCGGGGCGGCCGCGGTCGGCCGGCCCGGGTGGCAGCCTCCCATGCGGGGACGGCCGGGCGGGAGGCCGCGGTTCGCACTTCGGGATGAGGAAGTGCTGAGAGCGGCGGTCGTGGCAAGCTGACGGCATGTGCGGTCGCTTCGCCTCCAGCCTCCGGCCCGAGGACCTCGTCGAGCTCTTCGACGTCCAGCAGTGGGACCCGGTCGAGACGCTGGCACCCAGTTGGAACGTCGCGCCGACCGAGCGCGCCTTCGTGGTGCTGGAACGGCAGCGCAGGGGTGAGCCGGCCCCGGTCCGGCAGTTGCGGGTGCTGCGCTGGGGCCTGGTGCCGCAGTGGGCGAAGTCGCCCGAGACCGCGGTGAAGATGATCAACGCCCGCTCGGACACGGTGCACGAGAAGCCCTCGTACCGGCAGGCCCTCGCCTCCCGGCGGTGCATCCTGCCGGTCGACGGCTACTACGAGTGGCAGACCCTGCCGGGCGAGCGCGGCAAGCCCCGGAAGAAGCCGTTCTTCGTCTCCCGGGCCGACGGCGGCCCGCTGGCGCTGGCCGGGCTGTACGAGTTCTGGCGCAACCGGGCGGTGCCCGCGGACCACCCGGAGGCCTGGCTGGTGACCTTCACCGTCGTCACCACCGAGGCGGAGGAGCTGCTGGCCCCGATCCACGAGCGGATGCCGCTCTTCCTGGACCGGGAGTCCTACGACGACTGGCTGGACCCGGGCCTGGTGGACCCGGACGCGATACGCCCGCTGCTGGTCCCGCCGCCGCCCGGCGCGCTGCTGGCCACGCCGGTCTCGCCGGCGGTCGGCAGCATCCGCAACAACGGTCCCGAGCTGACCCGGCCGTGGGTCGAGGCCGAGCACGAGACCACCCTCTTCTGACTTCTTCTGAGCACCGCTTCCCGCCGGCGCGCCTCGTCGGCACCGCTCTCCGAGCACTGGAGTCCACGCCGTGACGCAGGAACTCGTCCCCACCCCCGCCGGGGACGCCCGGATCAGTTACCACCCGGCGGCCGCGCCGAAGGCGCTGCTCGCGCTCGGCCACGGCGCCGGCGGCGGGATCGGCGCGCGCGACCTGGTGGCGCTGGCCGCGGCGCTGCCGCCGCGCGGGATCACGGTGGCACTGGTCGAGCAGCCCTGGCGGGTGGCCGGGAAGCGGCTGGGGCCGGCGCCCAGGACGCTCGACACCGGGTGGACGCCGGTCGCCGAGCGCCTCGCCGGGCAGGGGGTGCCGCTGGTCGTCGGCGGGCGCAGCGCCGGGGCCCGGGTGGCCTGCCGGACGGGCGCCGCCACCGGCGCGGCCGGGGTGGTGGCGCTGGCGTTCCCGCTGCACCCGCCGGGCAAGCCGGAGAAGAGCCGGGCCGGGGAACTGCTGGAGTCGGGGCTGCCGACGCTGGTGGTGCAGAGCGTGGCGGATCCGTTCGGCGGGCCGGCCGAGTTCCCGGCGCTGCCGGCCGGGCACCGGATGGTGCCGGTGCCCTACGGCAGCCACGGCTTCGAGGTGCCGAAGCGGGCGCCCACCGGGCAGGACGAGGTGCTGGAGCTGATCACCGGGGCGGTCGGCGACTGGGTGCTCGGGCTGCTCTGAGCCGCCCGGGAACGCACGGTCGCGAACCGCTCACCCGTGCTGGTGAAAACCTGCCGGGGGCCGGGAATGCGGGCGCCCTCGGCATGGTTGACACCCTCGTCAGCTTGAGTCCCGGACGGAAGGCAGCACAGATGGGTTCGATCGCGTGCCCCGAGCGGCCGGAGGAGCGCGAGGCCTCCGCGGCCTTCACCCCCTCCTGGTCGGAGTGGATTGCCGCGGGCGAGAAGCCCGTCAGCCCGATATCCTCCATTTCGGGGCGGCCCGCTGTGGGCGGCCATGCCGAGGAGGTGGGTCCGGTCGTCGGGACCGAGCACGAGGCCGAGCCGGGCCGGGGCCCGGAGGAGAGCCTGCCCGCGGGCGAGGCGCTCACCGGTGAGGAGCTGGCCGAGGCGATCGGTGAGGACACCTTCCGGGTGTCCGCGGCGGAGAGCGAGGCGGCCCGGCGGGAGCGCTTCGAGCGCGACGCCCTGGGCTACCTGGATCCGATGTACTCCGCCGCGCTGCGGATGACCCGCAATCCGGCCGATGCGGAGGACCTCCTCCAGGAGGCGTTCGCTAAGGCGTACGCGTCGTTCCACCAGTTCCGCGAGGGCACCAACCTCAAGGCCTGGCTGTACCGCATCCTCACCAACACGTTCATCAACTCGTACCGCAAGAAGCAGCGGGAGCCCCAGCGGACCGCCGCCGAGGAGATCGAGGACTGGCAGCTGGCCCGGGCCGAGTCGCACATGTCGACGGGTCTGCGCTCGGCCGAGACCCAGGCGCTCGACCACCTCCCGGACAGCGATGTGAAGGACGCCCTCCAGGCCATCCCGGAGGAGTTCCGCATCGCCGTCTATCTCGCGGACGTCGAGGGCTTTGCGTACAAGGAGATCGCGGACATCATGGGTACTCCCATCGGTACGGTGATGTCCCGGCTGCACCGCGGCCGCCGTCAACTGCGCGGCATGCTGGAGGACTACGCCCGTGAGCGCGGGCTGGTCCCGGCCGGCAGCGGGGCAGGGCAGGAAGCGAAGGGCTCGGGCTCATGAGCTGCGGCGATCCGCACGACACCGAGTGTGGCGAGGTCCTCGACCACCTCTACGAATTCCTCGACAACGAGATGGCCGAGGGCGACTACGACAAGTTGCGGGTGCACTTCGAGGAGTGCTCGCCCTGCCTGGAGAAGTACGGCCTGGAGCAGGCCATCAAGGCGCTGATCAAGCGGTGCTGCGGCTGCGACGACACCCCGGCCGACCTGCGGGGCAAGGTGCTGGCCAGGATCGACTCGATCCGGGCCGGGCAGCGCTCCGGCGAGGCGGTGGTGGTCGCCGTGGACGCCGCGGCCGAGGCGCACGGCGACAGCGAGCAGGGCCGGCCGCCCGCCAAGGCCTCCGCCGAGGCGGCGGCCAGGCCCGGTACGCCGGTCGAGGCGGGCGCTCCGGCGGAGTGAGCGCGCCGCCGTCCCACGGCGGGCCGTCCACCCGAGGACCAGGCGACCCCCGGAGCGTGCGCTCCGGGGGTCGCTCCGTCTCTGCTTGCGGGCGCCCTCACTCGTTCGAGTGAGTTGGTGGTGCGCCAACTGCGGCATTCCGCGATCATGCGCCCCGACGCCGGAACGGCGGCCTATCCTCCTGACGGACGCTCACCGCCGTTAGCCCGGTGCGCTGAGTGCGGAGCGGGCCAGGACGGCGGGGAGGTCGAGATCGCTACCGACAGTGGAGGAACGGACCTGCCGACGGGCGCGGTGTGCTACCTCGTGGCCGTCCCGGTGGCGGCGCTCTGCTGCCTGCTGCCCCTGCTGCCGGGGCCCGTCCCGGCCGCCGTGCCACGCTGGCTCGGCGCTCCGGTGGACTGGCCCAAGGTCGGCCTGCTGGCCTTTCTGCACGGCTGCTGGGAATCGCTGGCGCAGGGCCAGCCCACCCCCTGCCGACGGCTGCTCCGGGCCCTGCTGGGCCGGCCGCCGCTGCCTTCCCGGCCACCGGCCCGGCCCCTGGCCAACGCCTTCTTCCCGGTGCTGTTCGCCGGGGTGCTGATGCTCGCCCCGGCCGCCGCCGCCCTGGTCGCGGTGCCGATCGCGCTGTTCGGCGACACCGAGCCGGACTGCCGCCGGCGCCAGGTGTGGAACGGCGCCCAGCTCGCCCTCTCCGCCTTCGCCGCCTCGGCGGTCTTCCACCTGCTCGCCGGACCGCAGCTGCTGCTCGGCTCCCGCTTCCCGGCCGCGCTGCTCCCCGGGGCCGCCGCGCTGGCCGCGTTCTGCCTGGCCAACGGGGTGCTGGTGGGCGGCATGCTGGTGCTGGCCGAGGGCCGGCGGGCGAGTGTCCTGCTGCTCGGTCCGGTCGCCGCGTTCGGGCTGCCGGTGCTGGTGCACGCGGCCGGCGGGCTGATGGTCGCGGTGCTCTGGCAGGGCCCGTACGGGGCCTTCGCGGCGCTGCTGGCCCTGCTGCCGCTCTCCATCTCGGCCTGGGTGTTCGCCCAGGGCCACCGCGAGCGGGACGCCCACCAGGCCACCGTCCAGGCGCTGGTGCAGGCCGTGGAGATCAAGGACTCCTACACCCGGGGGCACAGCGAACGCGTCGGCAAGGCCGCGGTGCTGATCGCCGGTCAGCTGGGCATGGAGGCCGAGCGGCTGCGTACCCTGCGGTTCGCGGGCATCCTGCACGACGTCGGCAAGCTCGGCGTGGCCACCGAGCTGCTGCGCAGGAACGGTCCCCTCGACGAGGCCGAGCGGCGGGCCGTCGAGGTGCACCCGGTGCACGGCTACGAGCTGGTGCGCGGCATCGTCTTCCTCGGCGAGGCGCACGCCGGGATCCTGCACCACCACGAGCGGATGGACGGCCGGGGCTACCCGAGCGGGCTGGCGGGCGAGCAGATCCCCGAATTCGCCCGGATCATCTCGGTCGCCGACGCCTTCGACTCGATGACCTCCACCCGGTCCTACCGGCGCGGCCGGCCGGTCACCGAGGCGGTGGCCGAGCTGGAGCGCTGCTCGGGCAGCCAGTTCGACCCGGTGATGGTGCGGGCGCTGGTCGACGCGCTCGCCGTGCACGACTGGCAGCCGGTGCTGCCCCCCGACGACGACTGCATCCGGGCGGTGCCCGACATCCCGCTGGGCGTGCCCGAACCGGTGCGGCCGGGCCCGGGCCGGGTGCCCGCCCAGGGCGGCACCGTGCCGACGGCCGGACCGTCGTGAGCGCCCGCCCGCCGGCCGGCGGGGTGGCCGCGGTGCACGCCGCGGCCGTCGTGCTGCTGGCGTTCTCGTTCGGCGCGGTGGCGGTGCGCGGGATGGCCGAGCCCGGGGTGGCGCTGGCGTTCACCGTGCTGATCGCGCTCGGCGAGTGCGTCCGGATCACTCTTCCGGGCGATCGCGAGCAGGCACCGATCGGCGCCGCCGGTGCGCTGGCGTACGCCCTGCTGGGGCCGCTGCGCGGGCTGCCCACCGCGCACGGCGTGCTCCAGGCGGTCGCGGTGACCGGCGCGGGGCTGCTGCTGGCGCTGCTCCCGGCGGTGGCGCTGCCCCGCGGGGCCCGGCGGCCGCGGCGGGCGCCGTGGCGGGACCGGGCCCGGCTCGACGGCGCCGCCCTGCGGCTGCTCGGGGCCGGGTTCGCGGCCGCGATCTTCCAGCCCCTCTACAACAGCGGAGTGGTCGACCGGTTCTCGGCGGACGGCCCCGCCTACGGGGTGTTCCTCACGGTGGTGGCTGCGCTGGCCGCGCTCTGCGACGCCACCCTGGCGGCGGTGCTGCGGCGGGCCCGGAGCGGGCTGCGGTTCCCGGCGGCGCTGGAGGACGAGCTGCGGTCGCTGTTCGGGATCGGCTCGGCGATCGCCGCCACCGGAATGCTGGTCAGCCTGGCGGCGGGCGAGGTCGGGCTCTGGGCGCTTCCGCTGTTCTGCGCGCCCCTGCTGCTGGCGCAGGTGTCGTTCCGGCGGGCCGCCGCCGTCCGGGCCACCACCGGGCAGACCATCGCCAGCCTGGCCAAGGCCACCGAGGTGGCCGGCTACACCCCGTACGGCCACGCCCGCCGGGTCGCCGACACGGCGTGCGCGGTCGGCCGCGAGCTGGGGCTGAGCACCCGCGAGCTCGCCCTGCTGGAGTACGCGGCGCTGATGCACGACATCGGGCAGCTGTCGCTGGTCGAGCCGGTGCCGGACGGGGCGACGGCGCTGCTCCCGGAGGAGGAGCAGCAGCGGATCGCCCGGCTGGGCAGCGAGGTGATCCGGCGGACGGGGGTGCCGCGGCAGGTCGCCGAGCAGGTCGCCCGGCTGGCCGATCCCTGGCCCGGGCGGGCCGACCCGGACGAGCGGGCGGTGCCGCTGGCGGCCCGGATCATCCGGGTGGCGAACGCGCACGACGACCTGCTGACGGCGGCGCGCGGGCGCGGGGTGGAGGAGGTGGTGGGGCGGCTGGAGGTGCTGGAGGTGCTGCGGCTGGGGCGGGGCCGGATCTACGACGGACGGGTCGTGGACGCGCTGGTGAGGGTGCGGGGGTAGGGGAGGGGCGCGCGGCTGGTGGGGGCGGCGGGCGCTGTTCAGGGGTTGGGGTTGAGGCGGGGCGTCGGGGCGGGCAGGCTGGGTAGGGGTGGGGCCGGGAGCGGCCGGAACCCCGGCTGCGGGGAGCGCGGGCGACGGCGGGCGTGGTTGGATGCGGTCGTAGCGTGGAACACCGACCCGGGGCACCGGGCCCGTGGCAGCGGGAGCGGACACGGGACTTGAGCGGACGACGACGGCAGGGACGAACGTGAGGATCTTCCACCGGGCACGGCACCGGCCGTCCGCCACCTGGCGGCAGACGACCGATCGGGCTTTCACGCTGATCGGCGACGGCCGCTACGAGGACGCGGGCGCCCTGCTGGTGATGGCGGCCGATCTGGAGCCGTGGCTGTCGGACTCCTGGTTCAACCTCGCGCTGCTGCACAAGTTCCGGCGGGACTGGGAGCAGGCGCGGGCGGCCGGGCTGCGGGCGGTGGCGCTGTTGGACCGCGAGCAGGGCGCCCCCGACTGGTGGAACCTGGGGATCACGGCGACGGCGCTGCAGGACTGGCCGCTGGCGCGGCGGGCCTGGCAGGCGTACGGGCTGCGGCTGCCGGGCGGGGCCGGGGCCCACCCGGACGGCCCGGTCAGCCTGGACCTGGGGACGACGCCGGTGCGGCTGTCGCCGGACGGCGAGTCCGAGGTGGTCTGGGGGCGCCGGTTGGATCCGGCGCGCATCGAGGTGCTGTCCATCCCGCTGCCCTCGTCGGGCCGCCGCTGGGGCGAGGTGGTGCTGCACGACGGCGCCCCGCACGGTGAGCGGGTGACCGACGGGGTGGCGTACCCGGTGTTCGACGAGATCGAGCTGTGGGCGCCCTCCCCGGTGCCGACCTACGTGGTGCTGCTGCAGGCCGCCACCGCGGCGGACCGGGACGCCCTGGAGCGGCTGGTCGCGGACGCGGGGTACGCGGCGGAGGACTGGACGTCGTCGGTGCGGCTGCTCTGCCGGGCGTGTTCGGAGAGCCGGATGGCCTCCGACGACGGGCACACCGCGCACCACGACCCGCACGACGACGGGGACGCGGCCCACCCGGGGCACCTGAGCCATCTGAGCCAGGGCGCCGGCGGGATGTCCTGGCTGGTGGAGCGGGAGTGCGGGATCGCGGCTCCGGCGCTGCTGGTGCGTACGCTGCTGGACCGCTGGGTGGCGGCGGCCCCCGGTACCCGCGCGTACCGGGATCTCGAAGAGGTCTGCTGAGCGGTCCGCTTACCCTTGGTCGGTACGGCCAGACGATCCAGGGAAGCGGAAGACACACAGCGATGGCGGACCAGCACGACCACCAGCACGACCACGACCACGAGCCCGCGCAGGGTGAGGCCCAGCCGGTGAAGGTGGTCGGCGAGGAGCCGGACCTCTCGAAGGGCACCGCGCGTCCGATCACCGTCTACGGCAACCCGGTGCTGCACCGGGAGGTCAAGACCGTGACGGCCTTCGACGGCGAGCTGTCGGGGCTGATCGACGACATGTTCCAGTCGATGTACGCGGCCGAGGGCGTGGGCCTGGCGGCCAACCAGATCGGCGTGGACCTCAAGGTGTTCGTCTACGACTGCCCGGACGACGAGGGTGTGCGCCACATCGGCCACGTCATCAACCCCGTCCTGGAGGAGCTGCCGGCCGGCAGCAAGCGGGTGCTGGACGACGGCAACGAGGGCTGCCTGTCGGTGCCGACCGCGTACGCCGAGCTGCCCCGGCCGGACTACGCCGCGGTGACCGGCCAGGACAAGGACGGCAACCCGATCCGGGTCGAGGGCACCGGCTTCTTCGCCCGCTGCCTGCAGCACGAGACCGACCACCTGTACGGGTTCCTCTACATCGACAAGCTGTCGAAGCGGGACCGCAAGGACGCGCTGCGGCAGATGGCCGAGGGCACGCCGCGGTACGCGACGGTGTCGAACGGCTGACGTGTCACGGAAGGGCCGGTGCGCGCGCACCGGCCCTTCCGCGCGGGTGCCTACCGCGGCACGAACAGCCACTCCGGGCCGTAGGTGAAGCGGGGGGCGGCGGGCAGCTTGACGCCGTTGATCTGCTGGGCGGTCCGGCGCATCTGGCCCATCTGCCCGATCGCCGGGCCGATCGAGTCGGGGCCGGCGTCGCCCCAGGCGCCTTCGAGGGCGTACAGCATGTCGCTGTAGTGCTGGTTGAAGGTCGCCAGGAGGGTGGCGGTGGGCTGGTCGGGCTCGTTGCCGGGGCTGTTGGCCCAGCCGCCCAGGGGGACCCGGGCGACCGGGGAGGTGTCCGGCAGCGGGACCTCCGGGCCGGTGAACCCGTACTTCTTCGTCCCCTCGTCGAGGACGAGCTTGCGGCCCTCGGCGATCTCCTTGAAGGCGTAGTAGTGGGCGAGTTCGCCCGGGGCACCGGGGAAGGGGTTCTCCGGCGAGGCGTCCGTGCCCTCCCCCTGCGACTGGATGACGTGGATGGCGGCCAGCACGTCGTCGATGGTGTTCATCGGGACGATGTCGTTGCCGGCGCCGTGGCTCGACCCGAGCGGGAAGCTCACCTGCCGCTGCCCGGTGAGCAGGTGGGCGAAGGTGGGGAAGACGTTCGCGATCCGCTGGTAGAAGGCGCCGATGGTGTTGCCGTCGGCGGCGAAGGCGAGCGGGTGCTCGGGCTTCTCGATGTCGGCGAACAGGCCCGCCGACTCGCGGGTCAGCCCGCTCAGGTAGACCTCCAGGCCGGGGTTGACGCCGCCGGGGAGCTCACCGGGGTACTTGGGGACGGTGAGCGGGTCGGTGAGGACGACCGTGCCGCCGATGCTGGTGAGCATGTTGCAGACCAGGCCGAAGTGCGACATCTCGTCGAAGACGATCTCGCGGATGGTGTGGCGCACCGGCTTGGAGTTGTCGGGGTCGGTGATCGACCAGAGCGCGGTGGCGTAGGGCGGGATGGTGGACAGCTCCAGCATGATCGCCCGCTGGAGCGCGTCCTTGAGTTCCTGCTCCGTCCAGTCCTCCTCCGCCATGCTCATGAGCTGGACGATGGCGTCGCTCCGGTAGTCGAGGATTCCGGTCGGCACGGTGGGCCCCTTTCGTTCGGCTGTGGCCGGACCGTAGCGGGGGACGGCACCGTCCGTATGCGTGCCGTTCCGGTGGGGCCCGGCGGTTTCATTCGGACGAGCGAACGACGCCGCCCCGCCCGGTGCGAACACCGGGCGGGGCGGCGGCTGTTGGCCGGGCACCCGGAGGAGCGGGACCGGGCGGGCCGGGCGGGCCTAGAAGTCGTCGTCGAAGGAGACCGAGCCCTCGACGGCGACCTGGTACGCGGAGACCCGGCGCTCGAAGAAGTTGGTCAGCTCCTGGACGTTCTGCAGCTCCATGAACCCGAAGGGGTTGGTGGAGCCGTAGCGGATCGGCAGGCCGAGGCGGGCGAGCCGCTGGTCGGCCACCGCCTGCAGGTACTCGCGCATGGACTCGGTGTTCATGCCCGGCAGGCCCTCGCCGCAGAGGTCACGGGCGAACTGGAGCTCGGCCTCGACGGCCTCCTCCAGCATCTCGGTGACCTGCTGGGCCATCTTCTCGTCGAAGAGGTCGGGCTCCTCCTCGCGGACGGTGTCCACCACCGACATCGCGAAGTCCATGTGCATGGACTCGTCCCGGAACACCCAGTTGGTGCCGGTGGCGAGGCCGTGCAGCAGGCCGCGGCTGCGGAACCAGTACACGTACGCGAAGGCGCCGTAGAAGAACAGGCCCTCGACGCAGGCCGCGAAGCAGATCAGGTTGAGGAGGAACGCGCGGCGGTCGTCCTTGCTCCGCAGCGAGTCGATGTGGTCGACCGCGTTCATGTACTTGAAGCAGAACTGGGCCTTCTGGTGGATGGAGGGGATGTTCTCCACCGCGGCGAAGGCCGCGTTGCGGTCCTCGGGATCGGGCAGGTAGGTGTCGAGCAGCGTCAGGTAGAACTGGACGTGCACGGCCTCCTCGAACAGCTGCCGGGACAGGTAGAGCCGGGCCTCGGGGGAGTTGATGTGCTTGTAGAGGCTCAGCACCACGTTGTTGGAGACGATCGAGTCACCGGTGGCGAAGAAGGCGACCAGCCGGCCGATCATGTGCCGCTCGCCGTCGCTCAGCTTGGCGAGGTCGGCGACGTCGGAGTGCAGGTCCACCTCCTCGACGGTCCAGGTGTTCTTGATCGCGTCCCGGTAGCGGTCGTAGAACGACGGGTACCGCATCGGCCGCAGGGTCAGCTCGAAGCCGGGGTCGAGCAGCATCTTCTCGCGGTCGGGACGGGCTTCGGGGGTGGTGCTCACTGGCAGGCCTCGCAGGACTCGGGGTTCTCCAGGGAGCAGGCCAGCGCGGCCTCCTCCTCCGGGCTGAGGGTCGGGGACGCCACCGGCACCGGCGCGGCGGCGCGGGCGGTGCCCGAGGCGGCCTGGGCGATCCGGGTGGCGGGCCGCGACCGCAGGTAGTAGGTGGTCTTCAGACCGACCTTCCACGCGTACGCGTACATCGAGCTCAGCTTGCCGATGGTGGGCGCCGCCATGAAGAGGTTCAGCGACTGGCTCTGGTCGATGTACGGCATCCGGGCGGCGGCCAGGTCGATCAGCGCGCGCTGGGGCAGCTCCCAGGCCGTGCGGTACAGCGAACGGACCTCGGCGGGCAGCCAGTTGAGGTCCTGGACGGAGCCGTTGGCGTCGCGCAGCGCGTCCCGGGTCTGCTGGTCCCAGACGCCGAGCTCCTTCAGCTCGCGCACCAGGTACGGGTTGACCTGGAGGAACTCGCCGGAGAGGGTCTCGCGCTTGAACAGGTTGGAGACCTGCGGCTCGATGCACTCGTACACACCGGCGATCGAGGCGATCGTGGCGGTGGGGGCGATGGCGAGCAGCAGCGAGTTGCGCAGACCGGTCTCGGCGATCCGGGCGCGCAGCGCCTCCCAGCGGCCGGCCCACTGCGGCGCGGCCGAACCGAAGTGGTCGATGTGCAGCTCGCCGCGGGCGGCGCGGGTCTCGCCGTAGGCCTCGTGGCGGCCCAGCCGCTCGGCCAGGTCGGCGGAACGCTCGTACGCGGTGAGCATGATGCGCTCGGCGATGAGGGTGGAGAGGGCCTTCGCCTCGGCGGAGTCGAAGTCCAGGCGGAGCTGGAAGAAGACGTCCTGGAGGCCCATCACGCCGAGGCCGACCGGGCGCCAGCGCGAGTTGGACGCGCCGGCCTCGGGGGTCGGGTAGAAGTTGATGTCCACCACGCGGTCGAGGAAGGTGACGGCGGTGCGGACGGTGGCGTCCAGGCGGTCCCAGTCCATCGCGTTCAGCAGGTCGGCGGCGGTGGCACCGGGGGCGACGTGGGCGCCGAGGTTGACCGAGCCGAGGTTGCAGACGGCGGTCTCGGAGTCGTCCGTGACCTCCAGGATCTCGGTGCAGAGGTTGGAGCTGTGCACCGTGCGGCCGGGCAGCGCGGTCTGGTTGGCGGCGCGGTTGGAGGCGTCCTTGAAGGTCATCCAGCCGTTGCCGGTCTGCGCCAGGGTGCGCATCATCCGGGAGTAGAGGGTCTGCGCCGGGATGGTGCGGACGGCCTTGCCGGCCTGCTCGGCCTTCAGGTACGCCTCGTCGAACTCGGCGCCCCAGAGGTCGACCAGCTCGGGCACGTCGGCGGGGGAGAACAGCGACCAGTCGGCGTTCGCGTTGACGCGGCGCATGAACTCGTCCGGGATCCAGTGCGCCAGGTTGAGGTTGTGGGTGCGGCGCGCCTCCTCACCGGTGTTGTCGCGCAGCTCCAGGAACTCCTCGATGTCCGCGTGCCAGGTCTCCAGGTAGACGCAGGCCGCGCCCTTGCGGCGGCCGCCCTGGTTGACCGCGGCGACCGAGGAGTCGAGGGTGCGCAGGAACGGGACGATGCCGTTGGACTTGCCGTTTGTGCCCCGGATCAGGCTGCCGCGCGAGCGGATCCGCGAGTAGGACAGGCCGATGCCGCCGGCGTGCTTGGAGAGACGGGCGATCTGGGCGTACCGGGAGTAGATCGAGTCCAGGTTGTCCAGCGGCGAGTCCAGCAGGTAGCAGCTCGACATCTGCGGGTGCTTGGTGCCGGAGTTGAAGAGCGTCGGCGAGGAGGTCAGGTACTCCAGCCGGCTCATCAGGCCGTACAGCTCGGAGACCTCGCGCACCGACTGCTCGTTGTCGCCGACCGCCAGACCACAGGCGACGCGGAGCAGGAACTGCTGCGGGGTCTCGACGACCTTGCGGGTGATCGGGTGGCGCAGCAGGTACCGGGACTGGACGGTGCGCAGGCCGAAGTACTCGAAGCGGCCGTCGCCCTCGGGGTCGATCAGCGCGTTCAGGGCGGTGGCGTGCTTGGCGACGAAGTCGGCGGTGGAGTCGCCGATCAGGCCCTCGGCGTGGCCGACCGCGATCGAGTCCGAGAAGGTGACCGAACCCTGGCTCACCGCCTCGTCGACGATCTCCAGCGCGAGCAGTCGCGCGGCGAGCTTCGAGTACTGCGGGTCCTCGGCGATCATCGACGCTGCGGCGTCCACGGCCAGCCCGCGCAGCTCGGCGAAGTCCGAGCCGGCGTGGCGGCCGCGCAGCGCGGCGGCGGCGACATGGCCGGGGTCCACCTGGGGGAGGTCGGCGCTGCGGTCGGTCAGCAGCCGGAGCAGTGCGCCACCGGGGTCGGACACCGTCGGGTCGACGGGGGCGGAGCTGGAACCCTGGGCGGGCAGGGTGACTGAGGCAGCGGTGGTCAAGGCGCTCTCTCCTGGCGGCGATCGGCGTCGGCGGTGGCTCGGGCCGGACCGTTCGGGGCAGGGGAGCACGGCGCGCCGGCCCGGAGGCGGCGCGCGACGGTGGCATCCCCGGCCCGCCCGCGAGGCCCGGAAGTGGTGCTGGTGCGAAAGGCCTCTGCGGGGAGGCCAGGCGGCACGCCGTCGGCAGGTATTCGGACTCGCGGGCTCTGTCGGAGCCGCCCGCACACCGCTGCGGGGCAGTCCCGGACTCGCACCGGGTTCCCCTGCGTCGACAGCAGGGATGAGCATACATCTAGTGGTGTCCGCTCGATGCGACCCCACATGTTGTGCGGCGTCGCGTGTCGACGTGATCGCAGGTGGTACCGGTGAGAGGCCTTTCCCGGGCTGTTCCGGGGCCGTTCCGGGGCTGCGGCCGGCCCCCGGCCGCCCGCCGCGGGGGCCGGCGCCGGGAGCCGCCGCAGGGTCGTTCCAGGGCCTTCGCGGACCACGGCGCAGGGCGTCACCGGGACTGCCCGGGGCCCGGCCGGTGTTCGGATTCGGAAACGGATCGGCCACCGGGCAGGCCCGCCGTCAGGGGCATGCCCTACGATCTCGGCTCATGAGGGAGCGGAGCCAGCGGGTCGTCGACACCGACGTGATTCGCGGAGCGGCCGCCGAAGGCAGTGAGGGGGGCGCATGAGCGACGGAACGGGCACGCCCGGGGAGTGGAGCGGCCGACCCGGCTCGCCGGGGCAGCAGCCGCCCCCTCCCGCCGGGCCGGGTGGCGCGCAGAACCAGCAGCCGGGCACGCCCGGACAGCCGCCGCAGGGCCCGCCGCCCGCGCCGTACCCCGGCGCGCCGCAGCCGGTGCCGCCGGCCCCGGGCGGGTTCGGTCCGCCGCCCGCCTCGTACGGGCCGCCGGTGCCCGCGCCGCAGCCGGTCCAGCCGCCGGTGCCGTCCGTGCCGCAGCCGCAGCCGCCGCAGCAGGTCCAGCCGCCCGTGCCGCAGCCGGTCCCGCAGCAGCCGGCGCCGGTGCAGCCGCAGCCCCAGCCCCCGGTGCACCAGCAGCATGTCCAGCCGCAGCCGCCGCAGCACCAGTGGCAGCCGCAGCCCCAGCACCCCCAGCCCGTGCCGCAGCACGCCGAGCCGGACTGGGCCGCCCTCGCGGACCGGAACGAGGCGGAGGCCAAGCGCAAGGGCCGGACGCGGATCATCGGCGGCGTGGTCGCCCTCCTGGTGGTCGGCGGCCTGGTCGCCGGCGGCCTGCTGTTCCTGAACAAGGGCGACGACAAGAAGCCGGTCGCGGATCCCACCGGCGCCGCCACGGCGGCCACCCAGCCGCCGGCGCCCACGGCGTCCGGCAAGGCGTCCCCGACGGCCACCCCGAGCGCCACGCCCGAGGACCCGTCGAAGCCGCTCTGGGAGGCGACCACCGACCCGGCTCCGCAGGACGCGGCGGCGCTCTTCTCGGCGCTCACCGTGACGGTCAACGGCGCCACCTGGAACCGCACCGTGGTCTCGCTCGACTCGCCCTGCTGGGACGGCAACTCCACGGTCGGCGGCCTCGGCAAGGTCCTCGGTGACCAGGGCTGCCGCCAGGTGCTCCGGGCCACCTACGTCTCCGGCGACAGCGCGGTGACGGTCGGCGTCGCGGTCTTCGACCACAAGCAGCAGGCCGAGACCGCGGTGAAGAACTACGTCGGCCACCTCAAGGGCGCCGCGGCCCCCGGCTCGCCGGCGTTCTGCACCACCCCCGGCTGCACCAACACCAAGGGCACCCTGGGCCGGTACGGCTTCTTCACCGTCGAGGGCTCCGCCAAGGGCGGCAACACCGCGGACGCCGCCGCGACCGCGGCCGCCGCGGGCTTCGACGAGCACGTGAAGAACCAGCTCCTCCAGCGCACCAAGGCGGCGGGCGGCGCACCGGCCGCCACCCCGGCGGGCTGACGGTCCGCCCGGTTCGGCCCGGTTCCGGCCGGGCCCGCCCCGGTTCGCGCCCGGCGGGTCCGCTCGCCCCGGCCCCGGGGGATGTGGCAGGCTCACCGCCTGTCAGTCGTACACGTGTTCCGGTTGTGACGGCGCAGGCCGGTGCCGGTGAGCATCCGGAGGAGTGTCCGTGGCCCTGCCCCGCGCGCTGCGTGCCAAACCGGCCGTGCTGGCCGCGGCCGGCGCGCTGCTCGCCGCCGGCGCGGTGGTGCTGGTCGGCCAGGACGGCCGGGCCGACGGCGACCGCCGGGACGCGCCCGCCCGCAGCACGCTCACCCTGGGCGGCGCCGGGCGCACCCTGGCGCCGGAGGTCGGCCGCGAGCTGCTGGCCCGCGACCCGCAGGCCTCGCCCAACGCGCGGGCCGTCCAGCAACTCCTCGCCGACCTGGAGAGCGCGGCCCGCGCCGGCCGCTCCGGCGGGACGGTGATCGGCCAGCACGTCGAGGCGCACAACGAGCTCTACAACCCCGACTACGGGGACTACCGGGGGACCAAGCCGGTCGGCTACTACTACAAGAAGGCCGCCGACATCACCGGCCGGCTGCCCGGCTTCGTCGAGACCGACCTCGGCCCCGGCTACGGCCAGAACGGCTGGGGCGTCGGCAACCCGCGCTCCTACTCGGCGGGCCGCTGGCCGGCCTGCGCGGTCGGCTGGCAGTACACCGACGACGCCGTCGACCTGATGACCGCCGTCTGGTCCGGCCACCCGCGCCCGGACGACGGCAGCTACGGGGCGTCGGGCACCCGGAAGAACTGCGACGGCACCAGCACCGAGCTGCCCGACAACGGCGGCGGCCCGGCCGGACTGGTCGGGATGTCCTTCCACGAGCCGTACCCGGGCTCGGACGTGAAGTCCTTCGACCGGGTGCTCTGCTCGGCCTCGCCCGGCGCGAAGGACCCGGGCTGGTTCGGCCGGGTCGTCGACAGCGCCGGCGACACCCCCGAGTACCGCGCGCTGCTGACGGACCTCTCCTTCCTGGCGGACCACCTGGAGTACCTGGCGGCCCACGACGTGCCGGTGCTGCTGCGGCCGTACCACGAGATGAACGCGGCCGACTGCGCCCGCGGCTTCTGGTGGTCGGGCCGCAAACCCGCCGACTACCAGGCGCTCTGGCGGATCACCTACCACTACCTGGTGGAGACCAGGGGCCTGCACAACCTGCTGTTCGCCTGGACGCCGGTCTCCTGGGACGGCGCCCCGGGCGTCGATCCGTGGGACTACTACCCGGGCGCGCGGTACGTCGACGTGGTCGGGGTGGACGACTACAGCGGCAGCCCGGCGCACCCGATCGGCACCGGCGAGGTGTGGACCAAGCGCTACTACGACGGCCTGGCCGGCTACGGCAAGCCGCGGATCCTGGCCGAGTCCTTCGCCGTGCCGGTCAACTCCCGCCAGCCGGACACCCTGCGGCGGACCCCGTGGACGATCTGGACGGTCTGGGGGCAGTCGCTGACGGCGGACAACCTGACCCCGGACCAGCCCCGCAACTCCAACGCCGACGTCAAGGCCACCTACGGCAACGGCCTGGCGCTCACCGGCGGCTCCGGCCCGTTCGGCGCGGACGTCGACTGGAGCGGTCTGCACGTCCGGTGAACCGGCCGGCCTCGTCCGTGAGATCGACAACACGTCCGCACCCTCCTGAACCGGGGGAATTCCTGGTCCGTTCGCGCGTGTGGCATCCTGTGGCCCGGAATCGAACGGGTTGAAGCCGGGTGCGCCCGGCAGGGGCGGGGGTACGGGAGATGACACAGGCGCGTCCTGACCGTCCGGCCGGTGGCCTCGCGGTGGCCTGGGGGGCGGTGATGCTCGGCTGGGCGGCCTACAACTGCTTCTGGCAGGTCGGCTTCGCCACCTACGCCAAGGGCGTCTTCTACTACGGCGGCTCCTCGGTGGGCGCCGAGACCGGCAGCCTCAACTTCGCGGTGCTGTACCTGACCTCCGGCATCCTGCTGCTGCGCGGGCGGGACTGGGCGCGCGGCGTGGTGGTCGGCGTGGCGCTGGTCGAGGGCTACAACCGGGTGCGCAGCCTGACCGGCGCGCTGCTGGACGCCCCGCAGCGCCGGTGGTTCACCGGCACCACCGAGGGCTGGCTGAAGCTGGCGACCTTCGGGCTCGGGGTGGCCGTCACCGCGACGCTGGCGGTGCTGCTGGTCGTCTCGCTGCGCCGGACCGGATCCCGCTGGGCACCGGCGCCGGGCCCGTGGGCGGCCGCCGGGCAGCCCTCGCCGTTCCAGCCGCTGCCCGCCCAGCAGCCGGGGCAGCAGCCCGGCCAACTGCACTGGTCGCTGCTGCAGACGCTGCCGCAGGACCAGGCTCCCGGCCACCCGCCGACCCAGCCCCAGCAGCCCGCGCAGGCCTGGCCGCAGCCCCAGCAGGCTCCGCAGCCCCCGCAGCCCCAGCAGGCTCCGCAGCCCCAGCAGCCTCCGCACCCCCCGCACGACCTGACGCAGCCCGGCTGGACCCCGCCGCCGGCCGCCGTCCCGCCGCAGCCCCCGCAGCCCCAGCACTCGTGGCCGGCCCCGCCGGTGACGCCCGGGCCGGTTCCGCCGGCCCCGGGGACGCCGCCCTACCCGGGGTAGCGAGCAGGACCCGCCGGCCCGGACCGGCGGGGTGAACGGACAGACGCAACAGACGAGGAACGACTTTCGCCATGACAGCACCAGCACCCGCGCGGACGGTACTCACCACGTCCCGCGAGGCCGCTCGGCTCGCCGACCGGCAGATGTCGTGGAAGCCGCGCATCGTCCCGTTCTACCTCTCGTTCGTGATCATCTTCGGCTTCTCGCTCTGGGCGTACGTGCCCAACCCGACCCCGCTCGGCTGGGCGATCACGATCCTCTGGGGCATGCCGGTCTTCGGCGTGCTGATCGGCTTCCAGGGTGTGCTGATGGTCCGCCGCCGGCTGCGCAAGGCGAACCGGATGACCCCGGCGGTGCCGGTCGACGACGACTACCTGATCGTCCTGGTGCCGACCATCGGCCGGCACGACACCTACCCGGCGCTGGAGCGCTCGGTGCTGTCGTACGTCGACCACCTGCCCGCCTACTTCCCGTGGATGCGGGTGGACATCCTCACCGAGGAGGGCTGCGCGGCCGGCGAGAAGATCGACGAGCTCGCCGCCCGCAACCCGCTGATCCGGGTGGTGACCGTCCCGAAGGCCTACCAGACGCCCAACGGAACCAAGTTCAAGGCCCGCGCCAACCACTACTCGCACGAGCTGCGGATCGAGGAGGGCGAGGCCGAGGACGACGTCTGGGTGCTGCACATGGACGACGACACCGGGGTCGGGCCGGACACCGCCGCCGCGGTGGCCCAGTTCATCAACCGGCAGCGCCGGGCCGGGGACGACGCCAAGCACATGGCCCAGGGGATCCTGACGTACCCCCGGGAGAACGCCGTCTCCACCTTCACCTGGCTCGCCGACGCGATCCGCCCGGCCGACGACATCGCCCGCTTCCGCGCGATGACCGGGACCGGGACGCCGATCGCCGGCGTGCACGGCGAACTGCTGCTGGTGCGCTCCTCGGTGGAGGCCACCATCGGCTGGGACTTCGGCCCCGACACCATCGTCGAGGACGCCCAGATGGCGCTCAACTTCTGCGTGCGCTACCCCGGCCGCAGCGACTGGTTCAACGGCCGCTGCTACGGCGCCTCGCCGGCCGGCCTCAAGGACTTCCTCAAGCAGCGCGAGCGCTGGGCCTGGGGCCTGGTGGCGCTCTGCTTCAACAAGAGCATCCCGCTGCGGTTCCGGCTGTTCATCGGGATGGGCATGGTCAGCTGGGTGCTCGGACCTCTCCAGCACGTCGGCCTGGTGCTGCTGATCGCCTGGTTCACCGGGACGATGAACACCTCGCCGGTGACCCAGTCGGTGGTGCTGATCTGGTCGATCAACTTCGCCTACGTGATCTGGACGTACTGGGAGGGCCTGCGCCTGAACGTGGTGGGCTCGGCCGACCACCGGCGCAAGTGGTGGGAGCCGATGGCGGTGGTGGCGGCCATCCCGCTGTTCTCCCTGCTGGAGGGCTGGGGCGGGATGCGGGGACTGATCAAGTTCCTGCGCCGCGAGGAGAACAAGTTCGTCGTCATCGCCAAGCCGGCCTGACCGGCGACCAGGGACTGCTGCCAGATATGAAACGCTTCGTCATCTTCATCCTGCCGACCGTCGTGCTCGGCCTCACCGTGGGCGTGCCGATCGTCTGGGGCGACCACCCGATCAAGTTCGACCACAAGCGCCCGACCGAGGTGCACTGGGCCGGTGCCCCGGCCGAGCAGGGCCGGGTCTGGGGCTTCGGCAAGGACGCGCCGCCGGAGGACACCGGGCCCAAGGTGGCCCGGCCGTGGGCGAAGGGCAGCCCGGAGTGGGGCGTCCAGGTGTACTGGCTGGACGACCCGGCCGACCCGGAGAGCTTCGTCCAGGGCAAGGCGGACCGCATCGTCAAGTACGTGGTCGGCCTGAACGCCAACGCGCTCTCGGTGTCCTTCCCGTTCTACACGGTGGGCAGCAAGTCCAACGCGGTCGCCGCCCGGCCGACCACCCCGAGCCCGGACCGGCTGGCGATCCTGCTGGACACCGCGCACCGGGCGGGCCTGCGCACCACCGTCCGGCCCCTCCTGGACGAGGAGTCGCTGAAGCCGGCCAACAACGGCTGGCGCGGCAACATCGCCCCCACCGACCGGGACGCCTGGTTCGCCAGCTACGCGGCCTTCCTGGCGCCCTACCTGAAGGCGGCCGAGGAGCACGACGCGACCGAGTTCACCATCGGTACCGAGTTCAACTCGCTGGAGGCCGACCCGCACTGGGCCCCGCTGGTCGAGCAGGCCGGGAAGACCTTCCACGGCGAGGTGGCCTACGACGCCAACTGGGACAACTGGTCCAAGGGCGCCGTCGCGGTGCCGACCGGGCGCACCGGCGTCGACGCCTACTTCCCGGCCAGGTCGGCCGGGGACGACGCCACCCCGGCCGACCTGGCGGCCAGCTGGAACAGCTGGCTGGACAAGCGAGGCAAGGGCCCGCAGCCGACCACCAAGCTGACCGAGGTGGGTATCCCGGCCCAGAAGGGCGCCTACAAGACGCCCGGTGACTTCTACACCAAGCGCGAGCTCAACGAGCCCGTGCAGGCCACCTGGTTCACCGCGGTCTGCCAGGTGGCGCAGGAGCGGAAGCTGGCCGGACTGTACTTCTGGTCGCTCTACTTCGGCATCGACCCGACCCTGCCCACCAACCAGGACACCCCGCGGATGGACTTCGCCGGGCGCCCCGCCTCCGAGCAGGCGATCCGCGACTGCTTCGCGCAGACCTACGCCGTCCCGGAGGCCGCGGCCGGCTGACCGGCCGGCGGGGTCGCCGCCCGGCTCGGGCCGGTGGTGGGCTTGCGGGACGGCGTGGTGGTGGGCTTGCGGGACGGGGTCGTCGAGTGGCTCGGGGACGGCTGCTCGGTCGGGGTGGCCTGTTCGGTGGCCGGCGGGGCGGTCGGCGTCGCCGGGGCGGTCGGCGTCGGCTGGGGAGCCGGCGCATCCGGCGGCCGGACCCCGGCCAGCGCGTCCGCGATCTGCTGCTCCAGCCACGGCGTCACCAGCCGCATGCCGGCCGGCGTGAGGTGCACGCCGTCGGTGGCGGGGGAGACCAGGTGGCCGTTCCGGTCCTTCCAGAGGCAGCTGCCGCCGGGGCAGTAGAAGGCGTTCAGGTCGAGCAGCTGGACGGCGCCGCCGGAGGCCTTCACGAAGTCGCCGACCTGCTGGTTGTAGCAGGTGCCCCAGGTCTTGCTGATCGCGCCGTTCTGCACCCGCTCGTTCATCAGCAGCACCCGGGCACCGTGCGCGCGCTCACGGACCAGGTCCGTCGCCTGGGTGAGCTGGGCGGTGTACCGGGTGCGGTAGTCCTCGTCGCAGGGGTTGAGCCAGCTGCCGTCCAGGTACTGCTCGGCGGCGTCCCAGCCGAGGTGCAGGACGACCGCCTGCGCCTGGACGCCGTCCAGGCTCTTCGCCCAGAGCGCGGTGCGGTCGCGGCAGTCGTCCGTGGTGTCGAACTCCACCCGGGAGGTGCCGCGGACCTTCTCGGAGCCGAACACGCCGCAGCCGCTGATGCCGCCGTCGACCACCCGGAAGCGGTCGCCGTGCCGGTACAGGCCGGTGGCCAGGTCCTCGGAGAAGGAGTCGCCGAGGGCGAGTACCAGCGGCTTGTCGGCGGGGCCGCCGCGCATGTCGTGCTCGACCCAGGCGGGCAGGTACCAGGCGCCGGCGGTGGCCGTCAGCGCGGCGGCGGCCAGCAGCGGGACGGTCGGCAGCGGCCGCCAGCGCAGCACCCGCAGCCGCTCGGTGCCGGTGTGCAGCAGCCAGGCCAGCACCCACGAGACGGGCGCGCCGATGGCCAGCAGCAGCGCCGGCGAGATGTCGTCGACGAACCGCTGGAGCAGCCAGTAGACCGGCAGGTGCAGCAGGTAGAGGCTGTAGGAGATGGTGCCGGTGAGCCGCAGCGGCGGCAGTGCGAGGAGCCGGACCAGCGGACCGCGGTCGTGGCAGAGCGAGGCGGCGAGGACGGCCGAGAGCACCGCGACGCCGGCCAGCCCGCCCCGGTAGAGCCAGGGCTCGTGGTAGTTGTCCACGCTGAGGCTGGCCCAGACCAGGCCGCCCAGCGCGAGGGTGCCGACCACGGTGGGCAGCACCGTGCTCCCGGCCCCCGGACGGCCGGGCGAACGCCGCTGGGCCCGCGAGCCCGACTCCGGACCCTCCTGGACCGTGCGGCGCAGCCGCAGGTAGACCACGAAGGCGGCGGCGGCGCCGGCCGCGAAACCGACCGCGCGGGACTCGGTGCCCAGGTAGAGCCGGTCGCTGTTGGAGCCGTTCCACATCAGCGGGGCGACGGCGGCGGCGCCGGCGAACAGCACACCGGTCACGATGCCCGCGGCCTTGAGCGAGCGGCGGCAGACGGCGTAGATCAGCAGCAGCAGCAGCGGCCAGACCACGTAGAACTGCTCGGTGATGCTGAGCGACCACATCGCGGCCAGCGGGTCGATGCCGGCGAAGTGCTGCCAGTAGGCGTCACCGCGCTCCAACTGCGCCCAGTTGGCGACCTGGGCCAGCGCGGCCAGCGCCTGCGGGCGCAGCTCCTTCACGTCCTTGAGCGGGCTGAGCAGGGCCGAGACGAGGACCACCAGGAGCACGGTGACCAGCAGGCCGGGCAGCAGCCGCTTGGCCCGACGGCGGTAGAAGACGCCGAGGGCGATGCCGTCGGTGCGGTCCAGCTCCCGGATCAGGACCAGGGTGACCAGGAAGCCGGAGAGGACGAAGAAGGCGTCCACACCGAACAGGCCGTTCTGGAACCAGTTGGTGTGGTAGAGCAGCACGGAGGCGATGGCGAGGCCGCGCAGGCCGTCCACCGCCTTGAAGCGCACCGACGGCGGAACCGGCCGCCGGGGGGCGGGCGGCTCCGCGGGGATCGCGTACCGGCTGCCGCGCGGCGCGGGGATCCCGCGCGCCTCGCGCATGTCCTGCAGGGTGGGTCCGCTCGCCGCGGAGGGCGCGCCGATGCCGGGCCCGTCGTACATGAGGTGCTGCTCCTCTGATCGATGGGCTACCACGACGTGTCTCGATCAGAGGTTTATATCAAAAGAGCGGCCTGATCGTTCGTCGGCCGCCGGGGCAGCCGGCCGATCCGGTCCCCGGCCCGCCGCTCCGCCGCCCCCTGACCGGCGGGCCGGCCCGCGGCCGGACCGCCCCCGGTGGGCCGTCAGAAGGCCATGCTGTAGACCATCAGGTCCATCCCCGGGTACGGCGCCCAGTCGCGTTCCGGGGTCCGGCGGAAGCCGATCCGCTCGTAGATGCGGTGGGCGGCCGTCATGTCGGGGCGGGTGGAGAAGGCCATCCCGGCCAGGCCGAGTTCGCGGCTGCGGGTCAGGGCGGCGCGCACCAGGCTCTCGCCGACGCCCCGGCCGCGGGCGGCCGACGCGGTGGCGAGCATCCGGATCTCGCCCTCGTCCGGGGTGGCGATGTCGGCCCACTCGGTGCCGCCCACGGCGAAGGTCACGCAGCCGAGCACCCGTCCTTCGGCCGCGTCGACCGCGACGAGGAGCTCGGCCTCCCGGGCCCGGCGGGCGGTGTCCCGCAGGAGGTCGACGTACTGGCTCTCGGGCGAGGTGTAACCGTCGCCGACGAAGGCCTCGACGGTGACGTGGCCGGCTGCTTCGAGGTCCGCTTCGCGGGCCGGGCGGATGACGATGTCCATCCGGTCAGTGTGCCGGAGCCGCGTCCGGCGGCGGGCGCCGGGGCGGCCGCCCGCGGACCGGTGGCAGCGGCCGCCGCGGGGCCGGCGACGGCGGGGGTGGTGGTGGCGGCCGGGTCGGCGTCGGGGCGCAGCGAGGCGGCCGGCATGGTGCCGTAGAGCCGGTCGGGCAGCGCCGGGTCGACGGGGTACCCGCCGGGCCGGTGCCAGTTGTCGCGGCCGGTGGCGGCGCCGCGGGCCACGTCGCGCCCGATCAGGGTGCCGAGCAGTCCGAAACCGCCGACGGTCCCGACCAGGGCGAGTGCACTTGCGAGCGTGTCGGAGTCCATGGCTCCACTCTCGCGGCGCGGCAGGCCGGCCACGAGTGGCAGGAATGCCCGATCCCATCGAAATCCTGCCACCGGGCCCTTCCCCGCGGGCTCCCCGGGGAGGCATCCTGGGCGGCATGCTGAAGAACGTGGTCGCGGTGGTGCTGGAGGAGCTCCACCCCTTCGAACTCGGGGTGGCCTGCGAGGTCTTCGGCCTGGACCGCAGCGCGGACGGCCTGCCCCGGTACGACTTCGCCGTCGCCGGTGCCCGCCCCGGGCCGCACCGCACCCACGCCGGCTTCTCGGTGGACGTGCCGTACGGCCCGGAGCGGCTCGCCGGGGCCGACCTCGTCGTGGTGACCGCCACCGGGGTGCGCCCGCACTACCCGGAGCCGCTGGTGGACGCCGTGCGCGCGGCGGTGGAGGGCGGTGCCAGGGTGCTCTCGATCTGCAGCGGCGCCTTCGTGCTCGGCGCCGCGGGGCTGCTGGACGGCCGCCGCTCGACCACGCACTGGCGGCACACCGCGGAGCTGGCCGCCCGGTTCCCGCGGACCACCGTCGAGCCGGACGTGCTCTACGTGGACGACGACCCGGTGATCACCTCGGCCGGCACGGCGGCGGGCATCGACGCCTGCCTGCACCTGGTCCGCCGGTTCCAGGGCGCCGAGGTGGCCCGGGGGATCGCCCGACGGATGGTGGTGGCCCCGCACCGGGAGGGCGGCCAGGCCCAGTTCGTCGCCCGGCCGCTGCCCGAGGGGGACGGCGAGTCCCTCGCGCCGCTGCTCGACTGGATGCGCCACCACCTGGACGAGGAGTCCACCGTCGAGCAGTTGGCGGCCCGGGTGCACCTGTCGCCGCGCACCTTCGCCCGCCGCTTCCAGCAGGAGACCGGCACCACCCCGCACCGCTGGCTCACCGGGCAGCGGCTGCTGCTCGCCCAGCGGCTGCTGGAGAGCACCGCCGAGCCGGTCGACGCGATCGCCGCGCGCTGCGGCTTCGGCAACGCCGCCACCCTGCGGCACCACTTCGGCCGCCGGCTCGGCACGACCCCGCTGGCGTACCGCCGCTGCTTCGCCGAACCGGCGGCCGGCTGACGGCGGCCCGCCCGGGCCCGCCGCCGTCGGCCGACGGCCCGCGGCCTCAGCCGAGCGTCAGGTGCCCGGTGTCGTTCCAGTGCGCCGGGCGCAGCCGCCCGGCCTCGGCCCGCCACAGGCTGGTGGAGCAGTTGCGGACCGTGTCCAGGGCCGTCAACTGCGCCTCGGTGAGCCGGTCCAGCGCGTAGCGGAGCATCAGCACCGTACAGTCGTGCGCGACCAGCAGGACCGGTCGCCCGGCCTCCTCCGCGCAGATGTCGCGCAGCACGCTGCGCACCCGCAGGGCCACGTCCGCCCAGGACTCCCCGCCGGGCGGGCGGTAGTAGAGCTCGCCCATCTTGCGGCGTCTCGCGGCCTCGTCCGGGTGCCTGGCCTCGATCGCGGCCTTGGGCAGCATCTCCAGGATGCCCAGCTCCCGGTCGCGCAGCCGCTCGTCGTAGCGGACGGCGAGCGAGACCGGTACCGCGCCCAGCCCGGCGGCCTGGGCCAGCGCGATCCGGGCGGTCTCGGTGGTGCGCTCGTAGGGGGAGCACCAGACGCTGCGCGGGCGGTCGGCGCTGGGCAGGCCGGCCCACCAGCGGCCGAGCGCCTGGGCCTGCTGCCGGCCCTGGAGCGAGAGCGGGATGTCGGCGTCGCGGCAGCTGATCGGCACGCTCAGCGCGCCGGCCGCCTCGGCGAGCTGGAACTCGACGTTGGCGGTGGACTCGCCGTGCCGGGTGGCGATCAGCACGGACGGCAGCGGGCCGGGGGCCGTCACCGGCGCGGTGTGCGGGGCGGGCGCCGCCGGGTAGGGCGCCGCGGTGACCTGCGGGCCGGGCCGGTGGGTGGACTGGTGCTGACCGTTGAGTGTGGTGCCGAGCTCTGCCATCGCCGCTGCTCCCCGTGGGTCGATCGGGTGCCGGCCGGATGCCGGTCCGGTCTGGTGGTGCCCTGCGTGTGCGGCCGTTCATACATATGATCGCGCCGCCTCCTCCAGTGTTCACGGAGGAGGCGGCGCGGTCACAGGGCGCGCGCGGAGCGAATCAGTGCGCCGCCACGGGCTCCGGCGCGTTCTTCAGCTCTTCGTCGCCGGATTCGGCGCTGTAGTCGCCCGGCCGGGTCTCGTCCGGCCCGTCCGGCGCCTTGACCGCCCGGAGCACCAGGGTGAG
This sequence comes from Kitasatospora sp. NPDC022856, assembly GCF_055561235.1. Classification (NCBI taxonomy): domain Bacteria; kingdom Bacillati; phylum Actinomycetota; class Actinomycetes; order Kitasatosporales; family Streptomycetaceae; genus Kitasatospora; species Kitasatospora sp. NPDC022856. Next base: position 188,970 of record NZ_JBVHHE010000003.1, read on the forward strand.
CACCACCGAGACGACCAGGTTGAGCACGAAGGCGGTGAGGCCGATGTAGCCGAGCTCGCCGATGCCGGGGATCTCGGCGGCGTTCCCGCCGAAGTGCTTGGTGGCGGGGCTGGCGATGTCGTACGCCTCCCAGGTGCCGTAGATCATGCCGACCGCCCAGCCGGCGAACAGCGCCCAGTGGTGGAACCACCGGGTGAACAGGCCGCCGACGATCGAGACGAAGGTCTGCAGGATCCACAGCCCGCCGAGCAGCTGCAGGTTGATGGCCGCCTGCTTGTCCATGCTGAGCACGAAGACCAGCGCGCCGACCTTGACCAGCAGCGAGGCCAGCTTGGCGACCCTGGTCTCGTCGGCGGGGGTGGCGGCCGGCTTCAGGAACTCCTTGTAGACGTTGCGGGTGAAGAGGTTGGCCGCCGCGATCGACATGATGGCGGCCGGCACCAGCGCGCCGATCCCGATCGCCGCGAAGGCCACGCCGGTGAACCAGTCCGGGAACATGTTCTCGAACAGCTGCGGCACCGAGAGCTGGGCGTTGAACTTCTTGTCGCCCTTGCCGATGCCGGCCGCGATCGCCATGAAGCCGAGCAGCGCCAGCAGGCCCAGCATCAGCGAGTAGGCGGGCATGATCGCCATGTTGCGGCGGACGGTGTTGCGGGACTTCGAGGCCAGCACGCCGGTCACCGAGTGCGGGTACATGAAGAGCGCCATCGCCGAGCCGATCGCCAGCGTGGCGTACGTCCACTGCTTGTTCTCGGGCACGGTGAGCGAGCCGGCCGACTTGGGAGCGCTGAACTTCTCGCCGACGGCGTCGAAGATGTGCCCGTAGCCGCCGAGCCGCAGCGGGATGTAGATCACCGCGACGATGATCACGATGTAGATCAGGGCGTCCTTGACGAAGGCGATCAGCGCCGGCGCCCGCAGCCCGGAGGAGTAGGTGTAGGCGGCCAGCACGCCGAAGGCGATGAAGAGCGGCAGGTCCTTGACGAACCAGTTGGCGTTCTCCCCGCCGCCGACGCCCAGCACGTCCAGCACCGCCTGGATGCCGACCAGCTGGAGCGCGATGTAGGGCATCGTGGCCAGGATGCCGGTCAGCGCCACGACCAGGGCGAGCGGCTTGGACCCGTACCGCCCGCGCACGAAGTCGGCCGGGGTGACGTAGCCGTGCACCCGGGAGACCGACCAGAGCCGGGGCAGGAAGAGGAAGACCAGCGGGTACGCGATGATCGTGTACGGCACCGCGAAGAAGCCGGCCGCGCCGGTCGCGTAGACCGCCGCCGGGACGGCGACGAAGGTGTAGGCGGTGTAGAGGTCGCCGCCGAGCAGGAACCACGTCACCCAGGTCCCGAAGCTGCGGCCGCCCAGGCCCCACTCGTCCAGGTGCAGGGCGTCGTCGGCCCGGCGCCAGCGCGAGGCCATGAAGCCCATCACGGTGACCAGCACGAAGAAGAGGACGAAGACGGTCAGGGCCGGTACGTTGACGCCGCTCATCGTGCGCCACCCGCCCTGCGGGCCTTCTCGTCCCGGTTGATCAGCAGGTACGCGGCCACCGTGAAGACGGCCGAGACCGGCACCCAGAGCAGCTGGTACCAGTAGAAGAAGGGCACCCCGCCCGCCTCGGGGTCGGTCTTGTCGTACGAGGACACCCAGAGCATCGCGACGATCGGCACCAGCAGGGCGAGCCCGGCCAGGACCCGTTCCGGGGTCACCGCCGGCACGGCCGCCGGGCCCGGTGGCTCGGGCATGACAGGTTCGGTGGCAGCAGGATCTGACGACATGGTTCGGCTCCGCTCCAGAGGGCTCACCCCGACGGCGCCGCAGCCCCGGAGCACCGCACAGCCCCCCGGAACCCGCCGAGCAGCACCACTGGTGATCGACAGTCAATACGGCTGCGAAATCTAGAGCATGGCGTGATCTGTGTCACCGGGAACGACAGAACTTCCCGCATTCCGGACGCTCCGCGCGCCGGGGCGGGCCGCCGCGCGCCGGGCCCGTGCACGAAGGCACCGGCGTACGCCGTGCGTACGCCGGTGCCGGGAGAGCGGTGGGGGAGCGGCCGGAAGCCTACTCGGGGCGCTTGAGCCGGGTGATGAACTTGTACCGGTCGCCGCGGTAGATGGACCGCACCCACTCGACCGGGTCGCCGTCCGCGTCGAAGGAGTGCCGGGCGAGCTGGAGCATCGGCAGTCCGAGGTCGGAGCCGAGCAACCCGGCCTCGCGCGGGGTGGCCAGGGTGGTCTCGATGGTCTCCTCGGCCTCGGCCACCGTCACGCCGTACACCTCGCGCAGGGCCGTGTACAGCGAGTTGTGCTTGGCCAGGTTGCGGCGCAGGGCCGGGAAGCGCTTCGCGGAGAGGTGGGCGACCTCGATGGCCATCGGGTCGCCGTTGGCCAGCCGCAGGCGCTCGATCCGCAGCACCCGCCCGCCGGGCTTGATGTCCAGCAGCGGGGCCAGCCGGTCGTCGGCGGTGATGTAGCCGATCTCGATCAGCCGGGAGGTGGGCTCCAGGCCCTGGGCGCGCATGTCCTCGGTGTAGGAGGTGAGCTGGAGCGCCTGGGCGACCTTGGGCTTGGCGACGAAGGTGCCCTTGCCCTGGATGCGCTCCAGCCGCCCCTCGACCACCAGCTCCTGGAGGGCCTGGCGGACGGTGGTGCGCGAGGTGTCGAACTGGGCGGCGAGTGCCCGTTCGGGCGGTACCGGGGTACCGGCCGGCTGGGTCTCGGTGAGCTGCAGCAGATGCCGCTTGAGGCCGTAGTACTTGGGCACCCGCGCGGTGGCGTCCGCGCCGGTCTGCGCGGGGAGGTTCTTCACCTGGGGGTCGTTGACCTGGGCCGTGCTGCCCCCGTCGCTGCTCATCGGACCTGTCTCCCGCTTCTCGCGGGGTCTTTGGGCGCCCCGCCGCATCGTTAACAACTCACATCGTTGCATGTATGGCTACGGAACGAATACCTCATCACGCGATGAACGATGTGCGGTGTCGGCTTGATAACGGGTGGTCCGGATCGGTCTAAGAGCCGTTGACAGGCCCATTGGTCTAGGCCAAGCTCCAGGCATCTGGTCTACACCACTAGATCGGTAACTATGAATCCCCCCACCCGTTCGATGGGGTCCGCGGCACCTTTCCTCCCGCTTTATGTGGGTCTGCCGCTGCCACCCGACGGGGGTCACTCAGGCATCCCTCAGGAGGATGGCGTGAAGCGTCAGCTCATCGCGGCGGTCGGCGTCGCAGCAATGGTCGTCGGCCTGGCGGCTTGTGGTTCGGACGCCAAGAGCGACGGCGACAAGGCCGGCTCGTCCTCGTCCGCCGCCAAGAACTACAGCGGCAAGACGCTCAAGGTGTGGCTGATGTCCGGCTCGGCCCCCAAGGGCTGGGACGACGCGGTCAAGACCGAGTTCGAGTCCACCTACCCGGGCTCCAAGGTCGAGTACCAGATCCAGGAGTGGACCGGCATCGGCCCCAAGGTCACCGCCGCGCTGTCCGAGGGCTCGGTCGACGTCCTCGAGGTCGGCAACACCCAGACCGCGGGCTACGCGGCCACCGGTGGTCTCCTCGACATCACCAAGGACAAGGCCGCCCTGGGCGGTGCCGACTGGAACGACAACCAGAGCGAGTCCGCGATCCTGGACGGCAAGCAGTACGCCGCCCCGTGGTTCGTGACCAACCGCGTGGTCGCCTACAACAAGGAGATCTGGGGCAAGGCGAACATCACCACGCCGCCGAAGACCCTGGACGAGTTCTACGCCGACCTGGAGAAGGTCAAGGCCGTCCCCGGCGTCACCGACCCGATCTACATGCCGGGCCAGGAGTGGTACACCTACTTCGGTCTGCTCACCAGCGAGGGCGGCAAGCTGGCGAAGAAGGACGGCGACAAGTGGGCCGGCGGTCTGTCGACCCCCGAGGCGCAGAAGGCCTTCGACACCTACAAGAAGCTGCAGAGCTACTCGGCCACCGCCGCCAAGGACGGTGACGAGGCCAAGCCGCAGCAGAAGGACGTCTTCGCCAAGGGCGACATCGGCTCGATCATCGGCCTCGGCTGGGAGATCCCGACCGAGAAGGAGATGCCGAAGGAGAAGATCGGCTACTTCCCGCTCCCGGGCAAGACCGCCGACAAGGCCTCCGGCGTGTTCCTCGGCGGCTCGAACCTGGCCATCGCCCAGGCGAGCAAGAACACCGACATGGCCAAGGACTTCCTGAAGATCGCCCTCAACGACAAGAACGAGGGTCTCGTCGCGGGTGCCGGCAGCATCCCGAACAAGAAGTCGCTGGACGACAAGGTGGTCGGCGACTTCGCCGCCGCCGCCAAGGTCGCCGCCTCCTCCGGCGGGATCACCCCGACCACGCCGAACTGGGCGAGCGTCGAGAACAACCCGAACCCCATCAAGGAGTTCCTGACCGGCGCCCTGACCGGTGACTACGCCGCCGCCGCCAAGAAGGCCGACGACGAGATCGCCAAGCGTCTGAACGCCAAGCAGTAGTAGTCGAGCGGCGTCGCTCACCGGCCCCCGGCGGGGGGCCGGTGGGCGGCGCCTGTCCGTCGTGGTCAGGTTCCAGGAAGAGAGAACGATGGCTGTGCATTCGGAGCGGGTGCAGACACAGTCCCCGGACACAGGGAAGGCTGCTGTGGCCACTATTGAGACGAGCGTCGCCGGCGGCGCCGAGGGCACTCCGAAGAAGAGCACCAGAACAGCGGGCGGACCGGGCTTCGGCACGCGGTTCGCCCCGTACCTGCTGCTGCTGCCGGCCACCGTGGTGACCCTGGGCCTGCTGGGCTGGCCCCTGCTGAAGACCGTGCTGGTCTCGTTCCAGAACCTGAACGCGCGCCAGCTCGTCCAGCACCTGACCGAGTGGAACGGCTTCGAGAACTACACCGAGCAGCTGACCAACGCCGACTTCTGGGCGGTCACCGGCCGGACGGTGGCGTTCACCCTGGTCAACGTGGTCCTGATCATGGTCGGCGGTTCGCTGGTCGGCCTGCTGCTCAACCGGCTCGGCAAGAAGATGCGGCTGGTGCTCTCGGTCGGCCTGCTCCTCGCCTGGGCCATGCCGGTGGTCGCCGCGACCACCGTCTACACCTGGCTGTTCGACACCCGCTTCGGTGTCGTGAACTGGTTCCTGGACCAGCTGGGCTGGCACTCGATGGCCGCCTACAACTGGACCGGCAGCCAGTACTCCACCTTCTTCGTGATCATCCTGCTGATCGTCTGGGGCTCGATCCCCTTCGTGGCGTTCAACATGTACGCCGGTCTGACGACCATCCCGAAGGAGCTCTACGAGGCGGCCCGGATGGACGGCGCCGGCCCCGCCAAGATCTTCACCTCGGTGATCTTCCCCAGCCTGCGGCCGTTCTTCCTGGCCACGACCTTCCTTGAGGTCATCTGGGTCTTCAAGGCCTTCACCCAGGTCTACGCGATCAAGGCGGGCGGCCCCGACTCGCTCACCCGGACGCTGCCCGTCCACGCCTTCCTGGAGGGTTCCGGCGCCCAGCACTACGGGACCGGCGCCGCGATCGCGGTGCTCACCATCCTGATGCTCGGCGTGCTGATGGCGTACTACTTCCGGATCATTCTGAAGCAGGAGGACGAGCTGTGAGGCGCTCGCTCATCGGACGTACCTGGCCGAACGTGATCGCGCTCGTCCTCTTCGTCTTCTTCATCTTCCCGGTCTACTGGATGGTCATCACGGCCTTCAAGGACGACAAGGACATCGTCAGCCGGACGCCGGTCTTCCTGCCGATCCACGCGACGTTCGACCACTTCACCACGGCGGTCAACGCGCCCAAGTTCTGGACGTACGTCACCAACAGCTTCACGGTGACGGTCGTCGCGGTGCTGATCTCGCTGGTGATCGCGACCCTGGCGTCCTTCGCCATCGCCCGGATGCGGTTCCGCGGCCGCAAGGCCTTCGTCCTGGTCGTGATGGCGGCGCAGATGGCGCCCTGGGAGGTCATGACCATCGCGGTCTACCTGATCGCCCGCGACAGCGAGATGCTGAACAGCCTGGTCCCGCTGACCGCCTTCTACATGATGATGGTCCTGCCCTTCACCATCTGGACGCTGCGCAGCTTCATCGCCGCCGTCCCGAAGGAGCTGGAGGAGTCGGCGATGGTGGACGGCTGCACCCGCACCCAGGCCTTCGTGAAGGTGATCTTCCCGCTGCTCGCCCCGGGCCTGATGTCGACCTCGCTGTTCGGCTTCATCACCGCGTGGAACGAGTTCCCCCTGGTCCTGATCCTGAACAAGACCGAGGGGCAGACCCTGCCGCTCTGGCTGTCCTCGTTCCAGACCAACTTCGGCACCGACTGGGGTGCCACCATGGCCGCCTCGACGCTGTTCGCCCTCCCGGTGCTGATCCTCTTCGTATTCCTCCAGCGCAAGGCCGTCGGCGGCTTGACCGACGGTGCAGTGAAGGGCTGACGCGACGTGAGCATCCTTGTCCCCACCCTCCCGGCCAGCGACCAGCTGCACCGTGACGCGCTGACCGTCCTGCAGCCCGGCTTCGTCGGCACCGAGCCCCCGGAGTGGGTCCGCCGCCACCTCGCGGCCGGCCTCGGTTCGGTCGCGCTCTTCGACCGCAACGTCACCGGTCTCGACCAGCTGTCGGCGCTCACCAGGGCGCTGCGCGAGGAGAACCCCGACCTCCTGATCGCGATCGACGAGGAGAGCGGCGACGTCACCCGCCTGGAGGCCGGCTCCGGCTCCTCCTGGCCGGGCAACTTCGCCCTCGGCGCGATCGACGACCCGGCGCTGACCCGCGACGTCGCCCGCGAGCTGGGCCGCGCGCTGGCGGCCGCCGGCGTCAACTACAACTGGGCGCCCACCGCGGACGTCAACTCCAACCCGCGCAACCCGGTGATCGGCGTCCGCTCCTTCGGCGCCGACCCGGAGCTGTGCGCCCGGCACACCGCGGCCTGGGTCGAGGGCCTGCAGTCGGCCGGCGTGGCCGCCTGCTCGAAGCACTTCCCCGGGCACGGCGACACCGCGGTCGACTCGCACCACGGCCTGCCGGTGATCGACGTCGACCTGGCGACCCTGCGCGCCCGCGACCTGATCCCGTTCCAGGCCGCCATCGCGGCCGGGACCAAGGCCGTGATGACGGCCCACATCATGATCCCGGCGCTCGACCCGAAGCTGCCGGCCACGCTCAGCCCCCGCGTGCTGCGCGACCTGCTGCGCGCGGCCCCGGCCGACGGCGGCCTCGGCTACCAGGGCCTGATCGTCAGCGACGCGATCGAGATGGGCGCCATCGCCGACACCTTCGGCATGGGCGAGGGCACCGTCCTGGCCCTGGCGGCCGGTGCGGACGCGATCTGCGTCGGCGGCGGGCTGGCCGACGAGGACACCGTGCTGCTGCTGCGCGACGCCATCGTGGCGGGTGTGCGGGCCGGCAAGCTCCCGGAGGAGCGGCTGGCCGAAGCCGCCGACCGGGTGCGCGCGCTCGGCAGCTGGGGCCGGATCGCGGCCCAGGGCGAGCGACTGGAGCCCGATCTGGCGGTCGGCCTGCGGGCCGCCCGCCGCGCGCTGCGGGTGGTCCGGGCACCGGGCCGGGAGGCCCTACCGGTGACCGAGCGCCCGTACGTGGCCTCGTTCTCCGACGAGCCCAACATCGCCGTCGGCGCGGTGACCCCGTGGGGCGTGGCCGACATGCTGGCCGACCGCTTCCCCGGCACCCGCACCCGGGAGGTCGGTCCGAAGGACGCCGCCCCGGAGCAGCTGGACGCGCTGGTCGCCGAGGTGGTGGCCGGCGCCGAGGGCCGCCGCCTGGTGCTGGTGGTCCGCGACGCGCACCGCTACGCCTGGATGTCCGCCGCGCTGTCCCGGCTGGTGGCGGCCCGCCCGGACGCCGCGGTGGTCGAGATGGGCCTGCCGCAGTCCGAGCCGGTCGGCGCGCTCCACATCGCCACCCACGGCGCCGCCCGGGTCTGCGGGCTGGCGGCCGTCGAGGTGCTCACCGGCCAGTCGGGAGCGATCGGCTGAGGTCCCGTCGGACCGTGACCCCGGGGGCCGGGAAGGCCTCCGCGAGCGGGCCCGTCATGCGCATGGCGCATGACGGGCCCGTTCCGTTTCCCGCCGTTGGCCCCGCGGCGTCCCCGGATGACGGTGTTCCCTCAAATCAGCCTTAAGACAGCCTTAAGTTCTACTTAGGGTGATGGCGTCGCAACTGATCGCCACGGGCTACAACAGGTCTGCAACGTCCTTGTCGGCCAGGCCATTTGGCGTTGACACCGCCAGTGGTCTAGGCCAGGCTCCAGTCCATCCGGTTCGAACTTCAACCTCACCGGATGTGGTATAGGCCCTTCCTGAAGCACTTCGCCGTCCCCGCCCGGATCCCTCCCGGCGGACGCGTCATCACGCTGCCGGCGGGCACAGGCTCTAGCACCCTCGGAGGATGGCGTGAAGAAGCGTCAGCTCATGGCGACGTTCGGGATCCTGGCGCTCGCCGCCGGATTGACGGCCTGTTCCTCGGGCGGCTCGCCCTCGGGGGACGGCAAGGCCGCCACGGCGGACCCGAAGTCCGCCACCGGCACGGTCACCGTCTGGCTGATGGACGACGCCCAGAAGAACTGGCCGGACCTCGTGCAGCGGGTGAACGACGAGTTCGCGGCGAAGTACCCCAACGTCACCCTGCGGCTCGCCTACCAGGGGTGGGCCGACAAGGTCGGCAAGCTGGACAAGGCGCTCGCCGAGGGCAACGCCCCCGACGTGGTGGAGCTCGGCAACACCGAGACCATGAAGTACGTGCTCGCCGGCGCTCTGGCCCCGGTGGAGCGTTCCAGCTTCGACAACTCGGACGCCTGGATCAAGGCGCTCGCCAATACCTGCACCTACCAGGACAAGCTCTGGTGCGTGCCGTACTACGCGGGCGCCCGGGTCGCCATCTACAACGCGACGGCCTTCCAGGCGGCCACCGGCAGCGCGGAGTTCCCCAAGACCGAGGACGACCTCAAGGCGGCCCTGGACAAGGTCGCGGACAAGAACAAGGCCGACAAGGGCTACTCCGCGCTCTACCTGCCCGGCCCGTACTGGTACGCCGCGATGAGCTACGTCTCCGCGTACGGCGGCGCCATCGCCCGCTTCGACAGCGCCGGGAACTGGCACGGCACGCTCAGCGACCCGAAGTCCCAGCAGGGGCTGAACCACTTCGTCGACCTGGTGCGCAAGTACAACAAGGGCGACCTGGCGGTCAACGAGCAGAACCAGTTCGAGGCGATGGCCCGCGGCCACGCCGGGGCCTTCTACGGCAACGGCTACGAGGCCTCCAGCGTGACCGCGCCGGTCACCGGCGACCCGACCCTCAAGGACGCCGTCAAGCTGGCCACCATGCCCGGCCCGGGCGGTAAGCCGCTGCCGACCTTCATCGGCGGCTCGGACCTCGCCGTCACCGCCAAGTCGCCGTCGGCCGCGCTGGCCACCGACTGGGTCCGGATGTTCACCAGCACCAAGTCCCAGCAGGCGCTGGCGGACAAGGACATCCTGCCGAACAACCTCACCCAGCTGAACCCGCTGAAGAGCAAGCCGGCGACCGCCGCCGCGGCCAACGCGGTGCCGGACGCCTGGTTCACCCCGCTGGCGCCGGGCTGGGGCGCGATCGAGAAGCAGAAGATCCTGCCCGACATGCTCACCGCGATCCTCAAGGGCAACAAGCCGGTGGACCAGGCCGCCAAGGAGGCGGACGCCGCGATCGACCAGCTGATCAACAAGCAGGGCTGAGCCGCGCCGGCGGGGCCGGCGCCCCGGGGGAGAGCCCCTTCCGGACCACCGGGAGGGGCTCTCGGATGTGCCGCGCGGGGGAGTCCCCGTACGATTGCCGCAGGAATCACGGAACCACCGCAGCGAGTGTGCGGACTCGCCGCCGTAGAGGTCCTCGCCGGGCATCCCCGTCCGGGCGGGGTCGAACCATCTCATCGGAGGCACATCCTGATGTCCGACCCGCAGACTGCTCCCGTCCCCGGCCGGATCATGGCGGCGGAGATGGCCGAGCAGCCGGCCGTCCTGCGGCGCATCCTCGACGAGGGCGCCCCGAAGATCTTCGACATCGCGGCCCGGATCGCCGCCCGCAACCCTCGCTTCGTCCTGCTCACCGCGCGCGGCACGTCCGACAACGCGGCGCTCTACGCCAAGTACCTGGTCGAGATCCTGCTCGGCAAGCCGGCCGGTCTGACCTCGATGTCCACCACCACCGCGTACGGCGCCAAGCCGGACCTCACGGACGTGCTGGTCGTCACCGTCAGCCAGTCCGGCGGCTCGCCGGACCTCGTCGCCTCCACCAAGGCGGCCCGCGAGGCCGGTGCGATCACCCTGGCGGTCACCAACAACGCCTCCTCGCCGCTCGCCGAGGTCTCCGAGTTCCACATCGACGTGCTGGCCGGCCCGGAGAAGGCGCTGCCCGCCACCAAGACCTACACCGCCGAGCTGCTCTCGCTCTACCTGCTGGTCGAGGGCCTGCGCGGCGGCGACGGCACGGCCGCCCGCGAGCTGCCGGAGCTGGCCGCCGGCATCCTGGCCCGGCAGCCCGAGGTGAAGGCCCTGGCCGAGCGCTACCGCTTCGCCCAGCGCCTGGTCATCACCTCGCGCGGCTACGGCTACCCGACCGCCCGCGAGGCGGCGCTGAAGCTCATGGAGACCACCTACATCCCGGCCTCCCCGTTCTCCGGCGCCGATCTGCTGCACGGCCCGCTGGCCATGGTCGACAACGTCTCCCCGGTCATCGCGATCGTCCCGGAGGGCAAGGGCGGGGAGGCCCTGCAGCCGGTCCTGGACCGCCTGCGCGGCCGCGGCGCGGACCTGGTGGTCATCGGCCAGCGGCAGCAGGTGGACGCCGCCTCGGCGGGCTTCGTGCTGCCGGCCGGCGTACCCGAGGAGGTCCAGACGATCCTGGAGATCCTGCCGCTGCAGCTGCTGGCCTACGAGGTCACCATCGCCCGCGGCCAGGACCCGGACGCCCCGCGCGCCCTCGCCAAGGTCACCGAGACGCACTGAGCGCGGGCGCCACGACGCCGCACCCCCGTCCACGGGCCGTGGACGGGGGTGCGGCGTCTGAGCGGCCGGAGCGGTCCGCGGGTGTCCCGCCGGGGCGGGGAGCGCCCCCGGCCGGGGGCGGGAAGCACTACGGGCCACGGCGCCGACACGGGACCCTCAACCCATGCGGCACCGCAGCCCGGAGCTGTCGTCGGGCACCGGGACGACCGAGAACTGTGCGGGGTCCTCGCTCGGCGGTATCCGACCGAGGAGCGGCGTCGCGCGGTCAGGGCAGTTGCGCGGCGGCCTCTCCTTGGTGCTCTTTCATTGTGGACTAGACCAATCTGGGTTGTCCAGGGGACCCCGAAAATTGGTCTGGACAACCTACGGTCACCCGCGCGCGGACGGGTGCGCCACGTCCGCGCCCGGGACCTGGAGCTACGCTCGCCATGTGCCCTCGCTGAACGAACTCGTCCGCCGCCACACCACCCTGACCGGTGCCGACGTGGACTGGCTCCACATGCTGGTCTCGGAGTGGCAGCTGCTCTCCGACCTCTCCTTCGCCGACCTGGTCCTGTGGATCCCCACCTGGGACGGCATCCGGTACGTCTCGGTGGCCCAGATGCGGCCCAACACCGGGCCCACCTCCTACCAGGACGACATGGTCGGCCACCTCGTCCCGCGCGGCCGCCGGCCCCTGCTGGACGCCGCCTTCGACGAGGGGCGGATCGTGCGCGAGGGCGATCCGGAGTGGCGCGAGGAGGTGCCCGTCCGGGTCGAGTCGATCCCGGTGCGGCGCGAGGGCAAGGTGCTCGGCGTGATCGCCCGCAACACCAACCTGCTGACCGTCCGCACCCCCAGCCGGCTCGAACTCACGTACCTGCAGAGCGCCTCCGACCTGGCCCAGATGATCGCCGCCGGGACGTTCCCGTACCACGGTGTCGAGCAGACCGACATGGACGCCGCCCCCCGGGTCGGCGACGGCCTGATCCGGCTCGACGCCGACGGCATCGTCACCTACGCCAGCCCCAACGCGCTCTCCGCCTACCACCGCCTCGGGCTCACCACCGACCTGGTCGGCAGCCACCTCGGCCGGGCCACCGCCGAGCTGGTCCCGCCCTCGCGGTCGGCGGTGCACGAGGCACTGGTGAAGCTGGCGAGCGGCTGGGCGCCGCGCCAGACCGAGGTCGAGGTGCAGGGCGGGGTGGTGACCCTGCGGGCGATCCCGCTGAAGCCCAAGGGCACCCTGACCGGCTCCCTGGTGCTCTGCCGCGACGTCACCGAGCTGCGGCGGCGCGACCGCGAGCTGATGACCAAGGACGCCACCATCCGGGAGATCCACCACCGGGTGAAGAACAACCTCCAGACGGTGGCGGCCCTGCTGCGGCTGCAGTCCCGCCGGATGGACTCGGACGCCGGCCGGGCCGCGCTGGACGAGGCGGTCCGCCGGGTCGGGTCGATCGCGATCGTGCACGAGACGCTCTCCCAGGCGCTGGACGAGCAGGTCGCCTTCGACGAGATCGCCGACCGGGTGCTGGCCATGGTGATGGAGCTGTCCCAGGACGGCCGGGTGGCGACCCGGCGCAGCGGCAGCTTCGGCATCCTCTCCGCCGAGGTGGCCACCCCGCTGGCGATGGTGCTCACCGAGCTGCTGCAGAACGCGCTGGAGCACGCCTTCGGGCCGTCCGCCTCCGGGAACCTGGAGGTCAGCGCGTTGCGCGGGCGGGCCCCGGCCACCGGCATGGGCTGGTCGGACAGCTGGAACGGCGGCGCCCGGCCGGAGGAGTACCTGCTGATCACCGTGCAGGACGACGGCCGGGGCATGCCGGAGGGATTCGACCCGCAGCAGGCGGGCAACCTCGGGCTGCAGATCGTCCGGACCCTGGCCACCGGGGAGCTGGGCGGCACCTTCGACATGGTGGCGGGACCGAACGGCGGCACCAAGGTGATCCTGGAGATCCCGGTGCCCTGAGCCGTCCCGGCTCGACGGACACGGCGCGGCCCCCGAGGCGCAGTGGAGTGTGCCGGGGGCGTGTACCCGGAACGGGCGCCGGGTGCGCACCTCCGCACCACCGCAGGTGGCCATCGGGAGGCGCCCCGAACGGCGGGTGGCCGCCGCGCGTGACCGGGCGCGGAAACAGAAACGAGGCCCTGTCGACCGGGGGGGGTGGGTCGACAGGGCCTCTCAACCCGTTCCGGCCGTCGGGGGGAGTCGGCCGGAACGGGGGCTCTGGGTGATACGACACCTCACCGGTGCGTTGCACACGGTGAGCGCCTCAGCTCCACAATATTGCTCTAAGTGAACAGTATCAAGTGCCTGGGCGGCCCGGTGTCGTCGGACCGTGTCGAGCAAGGTCCTTTGTACGGAAGGCTTCGCCAGGAAGTGCAGGGAAGCCCTTGATCATGTGTTGATCGGCACTGCGGTCACTACTGGTGTTACGGCGTGTGATCAGGCGGTGCGGGCGCGGTTGCGGGCAGCGCGGCGCTTCATCGCGCGACGCTCGTCCTCGCTCATACCGCCCCAGACGCCGGCATCCTGGCCGGTCTCGAGCGCCCACTGCAGGCACTGCTCCATGACCGGACAGCGGCGGCACACGGCCTTGGCTTCCTCGATCTGCAGCAGAGCAGGACCGGTGTTCCCGATCGGGAAGAAAAGCTCCGGGTCCTCTTCGCGGCAGACAGCGCGGTGGCGCCAGTCCATGGTCGTCCAACTCCTCCTGCCGGCGGGGGTGACCCGATCGGCATAATCGATGGCTTGTGAATGTGAACGCTTTCACGAATCCCGCAACAGCAAAAGAGACCAAAGGCCCATCGGGCCCGGGTGGTCTGTGCTGGGGAGGGATTCGGCGATTCGAGGGACACTCCGCGGTCGGCACCCGCCAGGGTCTGTGGTTGCCGTCGCTGCGATGTGTCCCGATCGCCATGTAGAGGTTCGCAAACCTCGGGCCCGGATACAACCCCCTTCAGGGAGGAATTTTTGATTCTTCGGTGTCGCCTAGCTCACAGCCAGTACTTCTATGGAGTGAAGGGGGCTTGTGCGTTCGAGAAGAAGGGAGAATCCTCCTTCCAGTCACACAATCACACGCAGTGCCCGCCGTACGCCTGTGAAACTGACGCGACTCCTGTCTCCAAGGTGGTCCCCGTCCACCTGGAATGGGGCCGGTTCCTGCGAAACCAAGGTGAAGTGCCGAGCGTCGTGGTAGGAGACGACGTGCTTTCCGGACGGGCCGGCAGGGGCGGCGCCATCGGCCGAAGGCGTGTGCGACCGCAGGATCTGACGGACCGTTCGAGCGGTGCCGAACGCGGTCATCCGGGTGATGCCGAAGACATCGAGGTCCGTGTCGAAGGAGGCGAGCGGGGAGGGATAGACCGGGCGGTTGCCCAGGAACGTCCACGGCGAGGTGTTGCTGACTATGGCCAGCACCAGGCCCGGCACCGGCGCCCGGCCGGGCAGTTGCAGGGTGACGGGGCCCGATCGGCGCTGCTCACGCTGGGTGACGTAGTGCCGGAGCGCCTGCCCGACGTAGAGCGCGTGGGTCGACCTGCGCCCCGCTCTGCGCTGCTCCTCCACCCGGCCCACCACGCCCGCGTCGAAGCCGAGGCCGGCGGTGAAGGTGAACCAGCGGTCCGGCAGCCCCTCCGTCATCGCCTTGCCCAGGCCGATCGGCCGCTCCCGGCGCTGGTCCAGGGCGTTCAGCAGGGCCCCGGTGGCCTCCACGGGGTCGTTGGGCAGACCCAGCGCGCGGGCGAACACATTGGTCGACCCGCCGGGCACCACGGCCAGCCGGGGGACCTTCTCGCCCGGGCCGTGCGTCAGCAGTCCGTTGACCACCTCGTTGACCGTGCCGTCGCCGCCCAGGGCCACCACCAGGTCGACGGCGCCGTCCTCGACCGCCTCGCGGGCCAGGTCGCGCGCGTGGCCGCGGTACTCCGTCTGGGCCACTTCCAGCTTGAGGTCGCTGCGCAGGGCATGGATCAGGACATCCCTGGTGCGGCCACTGGTGGTGGTCGCTTTCGGGTTGACGACCAGGAGAGCGCGCATGTGCTCAGCCTACGGGGCGGTACGGACCAACCGGCGGCTACCCTGCTGGAGTGACCGCAGAATCCTCCGCACCCGTACCCGCGCCCGGCGCCGACCGGCCGGCGGCCCTGACCGCGGGCGCCGCCATCACCGCCCTGGAGGGCGCCGCACTCGCCGTCGTCGGCGTCTGGGACATGGTGTCCGCCGTGTCCGGCGACTCCAGGCAGCTCGCGCTGAACGAGTTCGGCGGCCTCGTGATCGTCCTGCTCGGCGTGCTGCCGCTGCTGGCCGCCCGGGCGCTGCTCAAGGGCCGCCGCTGGGGCCGCAGCCCGGCGGTGCTGACCAACTCGATCTGCCTGCCGGTGGCCTACTACATGTGGCAGACCGGCGGCGCCATGGTGGCCGTCGGGGCGGCGATCGGCCTGCTCGGGCTGGCCGGCATCGGCGCCCTGCTCAGCCCGAAGGCGACGACGGCCCTCTACGCTCCGCACGAGGGCTGAGCGCGGAGGGCCGGCGACGGCGGCCGCTGAGCGGCCGTCAGTCCTACTCCTCCACCAGGAGCTTCTCCCGGAGCTGGGCCAGGGTACGGGCCAGCAGCCGGGAGACGTGCATCTGCGAGATGCCCACCTCGGCGGCGATCTGCGACTGGGTCATGTTGCGGAAGAACCGCAGCACCAGGATCTTCTGCTCCCGGGGCGGCAGTTGGGCCAGCAGCGGCTTGAGGGACTCGCGGTACTCGACGCCCTCCAGTGCCTCGTCGGTGGCGCCCAGGGTGTCCGCCACGGCCGGCGACTCGTCGTCGCTGTCGGGGACGTCCAGCGACAGCGTGGAGTACGCGTTGGCGGACTCCAGGCCCTCCAGCACGTCCTCCTCGGAGATCCCCAGGTGCTCGGCCAGCTCGTGCACGGTGGGGGAGCGGCCGTGCCGCTGGGAGAGCTCACTGGTCGCCGTGGTCAGCGACAGCCGCAGCTCCTGGAGCCGGCGCGGTACCCGGACCGCCCAGCCCTTGTCCCGGAAGTGGCGCTTGATCTCGCCGACGATGGTCGGCGTCGCGTAGGTGGAGAACTCGACCCCGCGTTCGTGGTCGAAGCGGTCCACCGACTTGATCAGTCCGATGGTGGCGACCTGGGTGAGGTCGTCCAGCGGCTCGCCCCGGTTGCGGAACCGCCGGGCCAGGTGCTCCACCAGGGGGATGTGCATCCGCACCAGCTGGTTGCGCAGCTCGACGCGCTCCGCGGAGCCCTCGGGCAGCGCGGACAGCCGGACGAACAGGGCCCGGGCCGCCTCCCGGTCCGGCGCCCCCGAACGGTGCGGCGCCTGCGAGGGCACCGCACCGCGCAGCGCCTCGGCCGCGTCGGGCACCGGGGACTCCGGGGCCGCGGACGGCGGCGAGGGCGTGGGCGACGGATCAGACGTCGGCTCGGTCGGCTGGCTCATCCGGTGGGCGTCCTTCGGGTGCGCTTCGTCGTTGGCGGCGAGGCCGGGAACGCTCGCCTGGGTCGGTACGGCAGGGCCCGCCGTCGCGAGGCCGGTACGGTCCAGATCACTCACGGCCATTCCCCCGTTCCGTTCCGGGAGCACCGGGACCTGGGGCGGTCCCGGATTCGTCTCGTTGGTCGTACCGCGTGGTGGGCGGTACCGGGAGCCGTCCGCCGGCCCGGGTGGCGCCGGACGGACGGCTCTTGTTCGGTGCTGCTGTGGCGGCCCTAATGGGCGGCGGACCCGCCGCGCTTCTTGTGCAGGCTGATCGAGACGGTGTTGTCCTCGGCGACCGAGGACTCCACCTCGCCGGCCAGCGCGGAGAGCACCGTCCAGGCGAAGGTGTCCCGTTCCGGGGCACGGCCGTCCGTGGTCGGGGCGGAGACGATGACCTTCAGCGAGTCGCCCACCAGCCGGAACTCGCAGGAGAGGACGGAGCCGGGCACCGCCTGCTGGAGCAGGATGGCGCAGGCCTCGTCCACCGCGATCCGGAGGTCCTCGATCTCGTCCAGCGTGAAGTCCAGCCGGGCCGCCAGCCCCGCCGTCGCTGTTCGCAGCACCGAGAGGTAGGCCCCCGCCGCGGGCAGCCGGACCTCCACGAAGTCCTGTACTCCGGGCTCGCCGTCGATCTGGGACACCCTCACCTCCTGGGTGACGCGCTGTGCTTCCGGGCCGGTGGCCGCGGCACTGTCTGTTGCTTGGCTCAACTGCTTCGCCCCAACTGTCCAGAGGGGTGGTGCGGTACGTACCGGTCATACCCCGGGAGGGGTGGTCGGACGCCGCGCATCCGCCCGAGACGTTACCGCTATCGGTGGGCGGATGTCGCGATCCGGTCCCGCCTTCACGGGAACGAGCGACACCGGGTGCGAGGGTCACTCATGGTAGGCCCTCGCGACGCAGGGTGGCAGCCCCCGGGAGGGACTCGTGGCACCCGGTCGGTCAGCGGGTGCCGGCCGCGGTGAGCGCCGGGCCGGTGAGCCGGTGCACGGTCCACTCGTCCATCTGCACCGCGCCCAGCGACTTGTAGAAGTTGATCGAGGGCTCGTTCCAGTCCAGCACCGACCACTCCACCCGCGAGTAGCCGCGCTCGACGGCGATCCGGGCCAGCTCCAGCAGCAGCGCCTTGCCGTGGCCGCCGCCGCGGGCCTGCGGGCGGACGTAGAGGTCCTCCAGGTAGATCCCGTGCGTCCCGCGCCAGGTCGAGAAGTTGAGGAACCAGACCGCGAACCCGACCGGCTCGCCGGTGGCGTCGTCCTCGGCGACCAGCCCGAACACCGCCGGGGC
Organism: Kitasatospora sp. NPDC022856; assembly: GCF_055561235.1. Lineage (NCBI taxonomy): Bacteria > Bacillati > Actinomycetota > Actinomycetes > Kitasatosporales > Streptomycetaceae > Kitasatospora > Kitasatospora sp. NPDC022856. The sequence goes on from NZ_JBVHHE010000003.1 coordinate 206,707, forward strand.
GGCGCCGAACAGCGACTCGCGCAGCTGTTCCTCGGTGGCGACCGCCTCGTGCGGTGCCTTCTCGTACTCCGCGAGTTCGCGGATCATGGCGTGAATGACCGGGACATCGGTGACTACGGCGGTGCGGATCATGCCACGAGCCTACTTGGCCCGCCCGTCCTCGTCCCAGGCCTGGATCGAGGTCTGGTCGACGATCCGGCCCTCCCGCAGGTCGGCGACCGAGGTGACCAGCACCCGGACCCCGTCGGGATAGCGGCAGGACTCCATGAAGGCGAGGCGGTCGCCGTCCAGGACCACACGCTCCAGCGTGTGGCGCGTCTCCCGGCCGTAGACGTCGTTCAGCAGGGCGCCGATCTCGTCCCGGCCGTGCACCACCAGCGGGTGGCTGGGCTGGGTCTCGCGGTCGACCACGCGCAGTTCGGCGTCGTCCGCGTACAGCGCCAGCAGCGCGTCGGCGTCGCCGCGCTCGATGCCCTCGCGCAGCACGCCGGTGTCGAAGGCGGACGGCGCGGCCATGGTGCTCATGTTCTCGCTCCTCCGGTCGGTTCCGTCGGCTCGTACCTCCGAGCGTACGCCCGCCCCGCCGCGGCTCAGCCGGCCGTCACACCGCGCAGGTGGGCCGCGAGCGCGGTGATCGCGGCCGGGTTGCGCGGGCTCTCCACCAGGTCGACGTAGTCCAGGACGAAGATCCGCCCGTTGCGGACGGCGGAGACGCCGGCCAGCGGGGGGAAGGACGTGAGGAACTTCCGCTTGGCCTCGGCGTCCGGGGAGCCGTAGTTGTTGATCACGATCACCTCGGGGTCGCGCTGGACCACGCTCTCCCAGCCCACGGTGGTCCAGGAGTCGGCGAGGTCGCCCATCACGTTCTCCCCGCCGGCCCTGGCGATGATCTCCTGGGGCGCGGCGAACTTCCCCGAGGTGTACGGCTTGTCCTCGCCGCTGTCGTACAGGAAGACGCGCGGCCGGCGCTCGGGCTGCGGGACGGCGGCGACCTGCGCCCGGAAATCGGCGATCAGCGCGTCGGCCCGGTCCCGGACGTCGAAGATCTCGCCCAGGTTGGCCAGGTCGGTGTAGAGCGCGTCCAGCGGGGACATCACCCCGCGCTCGGGGCCCTTGCCGCTGCGGCAGGACTCGCTGAGCACGTACGAGCCGATGCCGAGACCGGCCAGCGCCTGCGGGGTGAAGCCGCCGGCCTCGTCGAAGCCGTAGTGCCACCCGGCGAAGACCAGGTCGGCCCTCGCCTCCAGCGCGATCTCCTTGGTGATCTGCTGCTTGGAGAGCCACCTGGCCTGCTGGTAGCCGTCCTTCCAGGCCACCTTGTCGACCTGGCCCTTGTCGTCGGGCATCACGTAGCCGGCCATCCGGTCGGCCAGGCCGAGCGCGAACATCAGCTCGGTGATGCCCACGTCGTTGGTCACCGTCCGGGCCGGCTTCCGCTCGAAGGTGACCTTCGTACCGCAGTTGTCGACGGTCACCGGGTAGTGGGCGGAGCCGGCGGCGGCGTCCCCGGCGGGGGCGATCTCGGCGCCGCAGGCGGTCAGTGCGAGGGTGAGCAGGGCGGCGGTGGCAACGGCCTTGGTACGCATGGGGTTTCCTCAGCAGGGGGAGTCAGCGGAGTCGGCGGGGTCGGCGGAGTCGGCGGGGCCGGGGGAGGTCCGGCCGAGCCGGTCGAAGAGCAACTGGACGGCGCCGGTCCCAGGGTGCTTCACGGGCGTCGCGCGGACGCCGAACACCTCGGCCAGCAGGGCCGGCTCCAGGACCTCGGCCGGCGGTCCGGAGGCGACGATCCGGCCGGCCGCGATGACGTACAGCAGGTCGCAGTGGCCGGCCGCCAGATTGAGGTCGTGCAGGGCCGTGAGCACGGTCGTACCGGCCTCCCGGACCAGCGCCAGCACCTCCAACTGGTGGGCGATGTCCAGGTGGTTGGTGGGCTCGTCGAGCACCAGCACCCGGGGCTCCTGGACCAGCGCGCGGGCGATCAGCACCCGCTGCTTCTCGCCCCCGGACAGGCTCAGGAAGCCGCGCCCGGCCAGGTGGTCCGCGCCCACCCGCCGCAGGGCGCGGGCGCACCGCCCGGTGTCCTCGGCGGTCGGCCGGGCGAAGCCGCCGCGGTGCGGCAGCCGGCCCATGCCGACCACCTCGGCCACCGTGAAGTCGAACTCGGCGGAGTGCTCCTGCGGCAGCGCGGCCACCCGCCGGGCGGCCTCGCGGGCGGCGAGCGCGTGCAGGTCCTCGCCGTCCAGCCGGACGGCGCCGGCGGCCGGGCGCAGCGCCCGGTAGACGCAGCGCAGCAGGGTCGACTTGCCGCTGCCGTTGGGCCCGACCAGGCCGACCACCTGCCCGGCGGCGGCGCCGAGGGTGACGTCGTGGACCAGCCGGGTGCCGGCCAGGTCCACCGAGACGCCGTCGAGGGCGAGATCCATCAGCGGCCTCCGAAGGTGTAGCCGCGACGGCGCATCAGCAGCAGGAAGCAGGGCACCCCGAGGACGGCGGTGACCACCCCGACCGGCAGTTCGGCCGGTGCCAGCAGGGTGCGCGAGACGATGTCCACCCAGACCAGCAGCAGCGCCCCGGCGAGCGGCGCGACCAGCAGCACCCGGCGGTGCGCGGCGCCGACCAGCATCCGGGTCAGGTGCGGCACCATCAGGCCGACGAAGCCGATCGCGCCGCTGACCGCGACCACGGTGCCGGTGACGGCGGCCGTCACCACGAACAGCTCGCGGCGCAGCCGGTCGCCGTCCACCCCGAGCGAGGCCGCCGTCTCGTCGCCCATGGCGAGGGCGTCCAGCCGCCCGGCCGCGCCGGCCAGGTAGGCGAGACCGGCCAGCACGGTGGCGGCGGCGATCGGGACGGACCCCCAGGTCGCCCCGCCGAGGCTGCCGAGCAGCCACATCATGGCGCTGCGGGCGGCCTCACCGCGCGCGGCGCCGAACACCATCAGCGCCGTCACCGCCGAGAACCCGTAGGACATCGCGGTACCGGTCAGCACCAGCCGCAGCGGGGTGAGCCCGTACGCCGTCCGGGCGGCGGCGTACACCAGGACCATCGCCAGCAGGGCGGCGGCGAACGCGGAGACCGAGATCGCCCAGACCCCGAGCGAGGCGAACGCGCCCAGCAGCAGCACGGCGTTGGCGCCGACCGAGGCGCCGGAGGAGATGCCCAGCACGAACGGGTCGGCCAGCGCGTTGCGGACCATCGCCTGCACCGCGACCCCGGTGGCCGCGAGCCCGGCGCCGACCACGGCGGCCAGCACCGTGCGCGGCAGCCGGATCTCCCAGACGATCGCGTACCCGGCGGCCTCCCCGGCGTCGAGCCGACCGCCCGTCAGTCCGGCGCCCAGCAGCCGCAGGACGCGGGCCCAGCCGAGTCCGGAGGCGCCGAGGGCCACCCCGCAGACCAGCGAGAGCAGCAGCGCCGCGAGCAGGCCGGCGGCCAGCGCCGCGACGGGTATTCGACGGGCCGCCGGTACGGGGGCCGGTGCGGTCACTGCGGTGCTCACGGGCGGCGCGCCTTCGTCTCGGGCCGCGGACGGCAGCGAGGCGGCGCGCCCGGGCACGGAGCTGCCGGGGCGCCATCCCCTCGCAGTCCACGGCGAGTTGTCGGGAGATCGGCGTCCCAGGGCGATCGGGCTCGCGGGCACAGGGCTCCGCCCACCGTTGCGGGTCAGCGCCGGACTCACACCGGACTTCTCCCTCGGACGCCCTGGCAGCATAACAAGCGCCGGGCCAGAGCGACCCTTACCGGGTTCGCGCGCGAAAACGCGCGACCGCCCCCGTCCGCGCTGCGGACGGGGGCGGTCGGCGGTGCCTGATCGGTGATCAGGCCTGCTTGGTCTCCCAGAAGATCTTGTCGACCTCGGCGATCAGGTCGAGCAGGGCCTGGCCGGTGGCCGGGTCCGTCGACGCCTTGGCGGCCGAGGCGGCCTTCAGGGTGTCGTTGATCAGCTGGTGCAGCTGCGGGTACTTCTCGAAGTGCGGGGCCTTGAAGTAGTCGCTCCACAGCACCGAGATGTGGTGCTTGACGGCCTCGGCGCGCTGCTCCTTGATGATCAGGGCGCGGGTGCGGAACGCCGGGTCCTCGTTGGCCTGGTACTTCTCCTGGGTGCCCTTGACCGACTCGGCCTCGATCCGGGCCTGCGCGGGGTCGTACACGCCGCAGGGGAGGTCGCAGTGGGCGTGGGCGGTGGCGCGCGGTGCAAACAGACGAGAGAACATGGGAGTCCTTCCTTAGATCGTCTTCCCGCGAGCGAGATTACCCTTCCGGGCACCGGGTTTCGCGGCCGGGCGGCGGGCCTAGGGCAAAAGGCGGAGCCGGAACCGGGCCAATTCGGGCATCGGCCGCGGACGGCCCGTACGGCAGACTGGACGCGGCGAGCCGGGAGGAGCAGGCGTGGCGCGGATGACGGAACCGGAGGGCGGCACCCCGGGGGGTGGCGCGCCGTTCGGGCTGATCGACGTGGCGGGGCCCTCGATGGTGCCGACCCTGCGCGAGGGCGACCGGCTCCTGGTCAGGTACGGCGCGCGGATCAGACCGGGGGCGGTGGTGGTGTTCCGTCACCCCTTCCAGCAGGACCTGCTGGTGGTGAAGCGGGCCGTCGAGCGGCGGGCCAAGGGCTGGTGGCTGCTCTCCGACAACCGGCCGGTCGACAGTGACAGCCGCAGTTACGGCGCCGTCCCGGACGAGCTGGTGCTCGGCCGGGTGCTGCTGCGGCTGCGCCCGCGCCCGGCCTGGCTGGCCCCGGGGCACCGGCTGGAGCGACTGCTGCTGGCCGGCCCGCCGGCCCGGATCCCGGGCCTCGCCCGCCGGCTGGGCGTCTGGGTCGACCCCGGCGCCTGGTAGCCGGGGTACCGGTCAGCCCCCGGCCCGGGCCGAGGCGTCCTGGGCCTCCTGCCGCTTGCGGGCCCGGTACGCGGCGACGTTGGCGCGGGTGGCGCACCGGTCGGAGCAGTACCGCCGGGAGCGGTTGGTGGAGGTGTCCAGGTAGGCGTTGCGGCAGGGCGAGGCCTGGCAGATGCCGAGCCGGTCGGCGCCCAGCTCGGTCAGGTGGACGGCCAGTCCCATGCAGGCGACGGCGCTGAAGTGCGCGGTGGCGGTGGGCGAGTTGTCGGCGAGGTGCAGGTGCCAGCGCGGCCGACCGGCGTCGTCCAGGTAGTCGTGCCCGGAGACCAGCGGGCTGACGGGGTACTCCATCAGCAGGCTGTTCAGCAGGTCGACGCCGCGGATCTCGTCCCCCTCGGCGGCGGCCTCGAACACTCCGCGCAGCCTGGTCCGGACGGCGCGCAGCCGCGGCAGGTCCGACTCGTCGGCGAGCGCGGCGGCCCGGGAGGATTCGGAGAACAGCGACCGCACGGCGTCCACGGAGGTCAGGGTGTCGGTGCCGCGCTCGGGCTCCTCGGTGTTCACCAGCCGAACGGCCCGTTCGGCGTACGAGGCGAGCTCCACGGTGGTCCTTCCAGAGTCGGTAACGGGCTGACTAGCTCCAGCCTATTACCCGGGCGGGGAAAACGTCGGCGCCCGGCAGGACCGGCCTGCCGGGCGCCGTGCCGGTGCGCTCAGAGCACCTTGGAGAGGAACGCGCGGGTGCGCTCGTGCTGGGGGTCGGTGAGGACGTCGCGGGGGTTGCCGGACTCGACCACCACCCCGCCGTCCATGAAGACCAGGGCGTCGCCGACCTCGCGGGCGAAGCCCATCTCGTGGGTCACCACGACCATGGTCATGCCCTCCTCGGCGAGGCCGCGCATGACGTCCAGGACGTCGCCGACCAGCTCCGGGTCGAGCGCCGACGTGGGCTCGTCGAAGAGCATCAGCTTGGGCTTCATGGCCAGGGCCCGGGCGATCGCGACCCGCTGCTGCTGGCCACCGGAGAGCTGCGAGGGGTAGTTCTTCGCCTTGTCGGCCAGGCCGACCCGCTCCAGCAGGGCCATCCCGCGGGTCCGGGCGTCCGCCTTGGACTCGCCCTTGACCTGCACCGGCGCCTCGATGACGTTCTCCAGGGCGGTCATGTGCGGGAACAGGTTGAAGCGCTGGAACACCATGCCGATGTCGCGCCGCTTGAGCGCGACCTCGTTCTCCCGGAGTTCGTAGAGCCGGTCGCCCTTCTGCCGGTAGCCGACCAGCTCGCCGTCGACCCAGAGCCGGCCGGCGTTGATCTTCTCCAGGTGGTTGATGCACCGCAGGAAGGTCGACTTGCCGGAGCCGGAGGGGCCGATCAGGCAGAACACCTCGCCCTGCTTGACCTCCAGGTCGATGCCCTTGAGCACCTGGACCGTGCCGTAGGACTTGTGGACGTCCTCGGCGCGGACCATCGGGCCGCCGTTGCCGGCGTCGGCGGGGGTCTTGGTCAGATCGGTCATACGTGACCACCTCCCTCAAGCCCCGGGACCACGTCGGCGGTGGCCTTCGGGGTGGGCTTCCCGGCGAACAGCCTCCGCAGCCGCTGGATCGGCGTGGGCGGGAGCGTCCGGTTGGAGCCACGGGCGTAGTGCCGCTCGATGTAGTACTGGCCGATGGTCAGCAGCGACGTGAAGAACAGGTACCAGAGGCTGACCACGATCAGCAGCGGGATGTTCTGGTAGTTGCGCGAGTAGATCACCTGGCCGGCCCGGAAGATCTCCTCCAGGGAGATCACGCTGACCAGCGAGGTGGTCTTCAGCATCGAGATGGTCTCGTTGCCGGTGGGCGGGATGATCACCCGCATGGCCTGCGGGAGCACGATCCGCCGCATGGTCTGGAAGCGGCTCATGCCGAGCGCGTGCGAGGCCTCGCTCTGGCCCTCGTCGACCGACTGGATGCCGCCGCGGACGATCTCCGCCATGTAGGCGGCCTCGTTGAGGCCCAGGCCCAGCAGGGCGGCGACGAAGGTCGGGATCAGCACGTTGGTGGACTCGGACCAGAACTCCGGTCCCCACGGTACGCCGATCGAGAGCTTGGCCCAGATCAGGCCGAGGAAGTTCCAGAAGACCAGCTGCACCAGGACGGGCGTGCCGCGGAAGATCCAGATGTACATCCACGCGGTGCCGGAGAGCAGCGGGTTGGGGGAGAGCCGCATCACCGCGAGGATGATGCCGCCGACCACACCCATGATCATGGCGAGCGCGGTCAGCTCCAGCGTGACGAGCATGCCGTGCACGATGCTGTCGTGGAAGAGGTACTTCCCGACGATGTCCCACTTGAAGGCGGGATTGGTGAAGAGGGCGCTCAGCAGCATCGCCGCGAGCAGGGCGATGACGACGGCGCCCGCCCAGCGTCCGGGGTGGCGCACGGGGACGGCCTTGATGGTCTCAGGCCGTCCCTTCGTCGCCTTCCCCTTGTCCAGAGAGTTCACGGTGTGGCCTCGGGGGAGAGAGAGTCAGGCGGAGGGTCAGCTGACGGCGCCGTTGACGGTCGACTTGTCGATCGCACCGGCCTCGACGCCCCACTTGGAGAGGATCTGCTTGTAGGTGCCGTCGTCGATCAGCGACTGCACGGCGCTCTGGACGGCGGGGGTGAGGGCCGAGCCCTTGGCCAGCGCGATGCCGTAGGGGGCGGCGTCGTAGGTGGCGCCGACCTTCTCCAGCTGCCCGCCGGACTGCTTGACCGCGTAGTCGACGACCGGGGAGTCGGCCATCATGAGCTGGTCGCGGCCGGAGACCACGGCGTTGGTGACGTCGGTCTGGAGGTCGAACTTGTCACCGTCGTTGACGATGCCCGGCTTGCCGGCCTGGGCGCAGGCGGGGTTGCGGGTGTCGGTGATCTCCTGCGCCTGCGTGGTGCCGGTCTGGACGGCGACCTTCTTGCCGCACAGGTCGGCGGGGTCGATCTTGTCCGGGTTGCCCTTCTTCACCGCGATGGCGCTGCCCGCGTTGAAGTAGGTGACCATGTCGACGGTCTGCTCGCGCTCCTTGTTGTCCGTCAGGGACGACATGCCGATCTGGAACTTGTTCGACTGGATACCGGGGATGATCGCGGTGAAACCGGAGTCCTGGACGTCGACCTTGAGACCGAGCCTGGCGGCGACCGCGGTGATCAGGTCGACGTCCATGCCCTCGATCTTGCCGTTGTCGGCCTTGAACTCGTTGGGCGCGTACGAGGCGTCCGAGCCGACCGTGAGCTTCCCGGCGGACTTGATGTCGGCGGGGACGAGGGCGACCAGCTTGTCGTCGGCCTTCACCTCGTTGACGGTCGCGCCGGCGTTGGGGGCGCCGGTGCTCTCGTCCTTGCTGCTGCTACAGGCGGTGAGGGCCAGGGAGACGGACGCGAGTACCGCGCCGGCGGCGAGGAGACGGGTGCGCGGGGTACGGGCGGTCATGGGGGATCTCCTCCTGAGGGAGAGGTCGGGCGGAGCGCGCCGCGGGGAGCGGCACACCGGGGCAGCAGGCCGTACGGCGCTGTACGGGGTGTATGTCGCTGTACGTCGTCGAACGGGCAGAGCCGGTCGTGCTGGGCCTGAGCAGGCTTCGCGCAGGGTGGTGCGTGGTACTGCTTCCGCCACCCTCCGCCGAGGTGGACGTTGATCGAACCGCCTCGACCAGTGGCCGGCTCGATCGGAGATGGGGGGAATCCTGCCATCTGATGACGGTCGGATGGCCCTCATTCAGATCAAAATCGGATAACGGGGGGTCACACTGTCCGCTATTCGGACCAATACCGTGTCCCTGTCACCTTGCGTATAAGTATGCAGATCTCCCCGCGCTCTGCCCGGAGGCCCGCCCGTGTGCCCGCCGGACGGGTCCCCCGGCCGCCACGCCCGGTGATGACGCCCGGTGACGGCGCCCGAGACGGTGGCCGGTGACGGCGCCCGGTGCCTGCCCCCGCGCGGCCGCTCAGATGCCGCCGTTGACCACCGCGTTCTGGGCCGCCCCCGCGGCGACGTTCCACTTGGCGAGGATCTTGTCGTACTCGCCGCTGCGGATCAGCTGGTCCACCGCCTTGGTCAGCACGTCGCGCAGGTCGGTGTCCCCCTTGCGCACCGCGATCCCGTACGGGTTCGACCGGGACTGCGCGCCGGTCACCTCGAAGCGGTTGCCGCCGTCGGTGGTCTTCGCCGCGTAGGCGGCCACCGGGAAGTCGTCCAGGCCGGCGGCCGCCGTGCCCGCGGCGACCTCGGCCAGTGCCTTGGCGTCGCTGTCGAACTTGTGGACGGTCAGCGGCTTGCCGCTCCGGCCGCAGGCCAGCACCTGGCGGGCGACGATCTCGTCCTGGGTGGTGTTCTGCTGCACCGCGACGACCCGGCCGCACAGGTCGTCCAGGGTGCGGACGCCCTTGGGGTTGCCCTTCTGGACGATGATCGAGGTACCGGCGATGAAGTAGTCCACGAAGTCCACGCCCGGGTCGACCTGCTTGCCCGCGTCGTCGACGCCGTCACGGCGCTGGCGGATGTCGCTCAGACCGGACATCGCCACGTCGACCTGCTTGGCGTGCAGGTTCGGTATCAGCTTCTCGAACGGGGTGTCGACGACCTCGATCCGCAGGCCGAGGATCTTGCCGACGGCGTTGGCGATGTCGGGGTCGATGCCGTCCGGCTTGCCGTCCGCACCCCGGAAGTCCACCGGCGCGTAGTTGAGGTCCGAGGCGATCCGGAGCACGCCCGCGGTGCGCTGGGCCTGGGGGATGCGGCCCCGGAGCTCCTGGACCGGGTCCTTCGCGGCGGCCTGCTCGTCGCCGCCGCAACCGGTCAGCAGCAGGGCGCCGGCGGTGGCCAGGCAGAGGGCCGCGGCGGCCGGTCGGCGGGGGTGGGCGCGGTGGTGCATGAGGGTGCTCCTGTGGGAGGGAGGTGGTGTCGCCACGCCGTCGCGGAGATGTACGCGAGACGGCGGAAGAAGGGATCCTCCCATCCCGACCTGCCGGTCCCGGCGGCGGGTGTGTCAGAATCCAGTACCGGGTGACCCCCGATGCTCGAACCGGACCACCGAGTCGCGACAGGCTCGGGGTGCGCAGGAACGGAAGTCCACGACGACGCCGACTCCGTATCCGAGGCACCGCCTCCCCGTCGTGTCCTGGTTCACTCCTGCGAGTGCGCGTGCTCGTCCGCTGTTGCCGCCACCGGTGCCCGGTGTTCCAGACACCAGGCACCCCGTCTTTTGGCCGCGATGCGGAGGAAGCACGCGCGACGAGGACGAAAAGGCATAGGTGCGATGCCGTCGTCCGACCTACGCTCGGCCCGGGAAGAAGCAGCAGCACAGCGCAGGCTCAACAGTTACACAACCCTCATTCCGAGGGCGCGGCCCCGACGGCGGCGCCCCGATCCAGCCCTCCCCGGGTCCGCCTCGGCGTACCCGGTTTCAAGTTTCCGGCCGGGTCGTCCGCCCGTCGGCCACGCGTCCTCGCTGATCAATGACGAAGAGGTCATCGTGGCAGCGGAGATCATCCACAGCAGCACCCAGGACACCGTCGATCCGGTCGATGCCGTTTTCGCGCTCCACCGCGGCGGCAAGATGGAGGTCCGGGCGACCGTTCCGGTGCGCGACGCGGACGACCTGTCCCTCGCCTACACCCCCGGTGTCGCACGGGTCTGCACGGCCATCGCCGAGCAGCCGGAGCTGGTGAACGACTACACCTGGAAGGCCAACACGGTCGCCGTCGTCACCGACGGCACCGCGGTGCTGGGCCTCGGCGACATCGGCCCGGAGGCCTCGCTGCCCGTCATGGAGGGCAAGGCCATCCTGTTCAAGCAGTTCGGCGGCGTGGACGCGGTGCCGATCGCGCTCGCCTGCACCGGGGTGGACGAGATCGTCGAGACCGTCGTCCGGCTGGCGCCCTCCTTCGGCGGCGTCAACCTGGAGGACATCTCCGCGCCCCGTTGCTTCGAGATCGAGCGCCGCCTCCAGGAGGCGCTGGACATCCCGATCTTCCACGACGACCAGCACGGCACCGCGATCGTCACCACCGCGGCGCTCTGGAACGCGGCCCGGGTGACCGGCCGGGAGATCGGCACCCTGCGGGCCGTCATCTCCGGCGCCGGCGCGGCCGGGATCGCGATCGCCAAGATGCTGGTCGCCGCCGGCATCGGCGACGTGGCGGTCTGCGACCGCCGGGGCGTCGTGTACGAGGGCCGCGGCGACCTGACCGACGTCAAGGCCGAGATCGCCGCGCAGACCAACCGGACCGGCGTCAAGGGCTCGCTGGCCGACGCGCTGGCCGGTGCCGACGTCTTCATCGGCGTCTCCGGCGGGACCGTGCCGGAGGAGGTCGTGGCCACCATGGCCGAGGGCGCCTTCATCTTCGCGATGGCCAACCCGAACCCGGAGATCCACCCGGAGGTCGCGCACAAGTACGCGGCGGTCGTCGCCACCGGTCGCAGCGACTTCCCGAACCAGATCAACAACGTGCTGGCCTTCCCCGGCATCTTCGCCGGCGCCCTCCAGGTCCGGGCGACCCGGATCACCGAGGGCATGAAGCTGGCCGCCGCCAAGGCGCTGGCCGGTGTGGTCGCCGACGAGCTGACGCCGCAGAAGGTGATCCCCTCGCCGTTCGACGAGCGGGTCGCCCCGGCCGTCACCAAGGCCGTCGCCGAGGCCGCCCGGGCCGAGGGCGTCGCCCGGCGCTGACGCCCGGGCCGGGAGCGCCCCCTGCGGCGGGGGGCGCTCCCGGCCGGCTCCGCGCTCCCGGCCGAACCCGGGACGCGCGTCACAGTCACACCCTGTTCCGGGCCCGGGCCGTCGCCGCTATCGTCCGGACCATGTTTGCTGCCTACGCCGCACGAATCGACGCCGACGACCCGCTGAGCGGGCTGGAGCTGGGCGAACTCCCCGAACCGCAGGCGCGTCCCGGGTGGAGCGTGGTCACGGTCAGGGCCGCCAGCCTCAACCACCACGACCTCTGGTCGCTGCGCGGGGTCGGCCTGCCCGCCGGGAAGCTGCCGATGATCCTCGGCTGCGACGCCGCCGGTGTCGACGAGAACGGCAACGAAGTGGTCGTCCACTCGGTGATCGGCCAGAGCGGCCACGGCGTGGGCCCGGACGAGCGGCGCTCCATCCTCACCGAGCACTACCAGGGCACCTTCGCCCAGCGGGTGGCGGTGCCGACCTGGAACCTGCTGCCCAAGCCGGCCGGGCTCAGCTTCGAGCAGGCCGCCTGCCTGCCCACCGCCTGGCTGACGGCCTACCGGATGCTGTTCACCAACGCCGGCGTGAAGCCCGGCGACACCGTGCTGGTGCAGGGCGCCGGCGGCGGTGTGGCGACCGCCCTGATCGTCCTCGGCAAGGCCGCCGGACTGCGGGTCTGGGTCACCGGCCGGGACGAGGCCAAGCGGGCCCGGGCCGTGGAGCTCGGCGCCGACGCCGCCTTCGAGAGCGGCGCCCGGCTGCCCGAGCGGGTCGACGCGGTGATGGAGACGGTCGGCGCCGCGACCTGGGCGCACTCGGTGAAGTCGCTGCGCCCGGGCGGCACCGTGGTCATCTCCGGGGCCACCTCCGGCCCCAACCCGAAGACCGCCGAGCTGAACCGGATCTTCTTCCTGGAGCTCAGGGTGGTCGGCTCGACCATGGGCACCAAGGAGGAGCTGGCCGGGCTGCTCTCGCTCTGCGCCACCACCGGCGTCCGGCCGCAGATCGACTCGGTGCTGCCGCTCGCCGAGGCCCGGGAGGGCTTCGCCCGGCTCGCCGGGGGCGACGTCTTCGGGAAGATCGTGCTCACCCCCTGAACGCCGGCGGGCCGGCACTCCCGGGGGAGCGCCGGCCCGCACGGACCCGTCGGCCCGGTCAGCCCAGGAGGCGGCGCAGCCGCTCGCCGGCCGTGCCCAGCACCGAGCGGGCCTCGGCCAGCCGCTCGGGCGTCACCCCGCCGTCCCGGGCCGCGTCGCGGACCTGGTCCCGGAAGCGGTCGAGCAGCCGTTCCAGCTCGCGGGCCGGATCACCGGCCGGGTCGGTCGCGGTCCAGGCCGGAAGGTCGGCCGGGGCGGTGCCGGCCGGCTCGTCCTTGTCGAGGTCGATCCGGGTGACCCTGACCTTCTCGGCGGGTGCCTCGGCGTCCTGCGCCGGGTGGCCCCAGCGGGCGGCGTCGGCCAGCCCGGCCAGACCCTTGGTGAGTTCGGAGAGCCCCTCGGCCAGTCCGGTCGGCCAGTCGCCGCGGGCCGCGTGGTCGCGGACCTGCTGCTCGACCCGGCGCTTGATCCGCAGCGCCTCCTGCTGGGCGGCCGTCCGCGCCGCCCGGGACTGCTCGCGGAGCCTGCGGGCCTCCTCCTCGGCGGCCTTCGCCTTGGCCTTGGCCGCCTTCTCCTGCTCCTTGGCGCGCTTGGCCTGCTCCTTGGCCTGCTTCTTGAACTGGGCGAACTCGTCCTTGGCGCGCTGCCAGGCGTCCTTGTCCCCCCAGGGGCCGGCCCACGGGTCCCCGCTCTCGGCGCCCTCCGGGCGGGGTGCCTGCTTCGCCGCCCCCCACAGCTCCTCGCGCAGGCTCCGGGCGCCGTCCCGGACGTCCTCGCGGATCGCCCCGGCGAGCTGGGCCACCGAGTCGCGGATCTCCAGCTCCAGCTCGTCCAGCTCGCCCTGGCGGGCCGCCAGCTCGCTCCGGCCGGCCTCGGTGAGCCGGTAGACCTTGCGGCCGCCCTCGGTGCTCTGCGTCACGAGGCCCTCCTGCTCCAGCTTGGCGAGCCGGGGGTAGACGGTGCCGGCCGAGGGCGCGTACAGGCCCTGGAAGCGCTCCTCCAGGAGGCGGATGACCTCGTAGCCGTGCCGCGGTGCCTCGTCCAGCAGCTTCAGCAGGTAGAGGCGAAGGCGGCCGTGGCCGAAGACGGGGGTCATCTCAGACCTCCTTGGTGAGGTCGGGGCCGGTGCCGAGGTCGGGGCCGGCCGGGAGTTCCTTGACGATCACGGGGCCGTCGTCCTCGGCCTCCGGCCGGCGGAGCACGGTGACGGCGCCGGAGACGGTGGTCACCACCAGGTTGCCCCGGCCGTCGCCGAGCTTGCCGGAGAGCCGCTTGGCGCCCCAGGAGCCGCCGACCTTGAGCTGCTCGAAGGTGCTGGTGACGTCCCCGCTGTTGGTACCCGCCTCGACCTTGGTGTCGACCAGCGAGGGCAGCCGGACGCCGACCGAGCCGCTCACCGTGGTGACCCGGATCTCCGACGGGGTGGCCACGTCGAGGTCGAGGGTGACGTCCCCGTTGACCGAGTGGACCTGCACGTTGTCCGAGGTGCCGGCGACCAGGGTGACCTGCCCGGAGGCGGTGTTGACCTTGAGGTCGCCGGAGAGCGACTGGGCGTCGACGTCCCCGGAGACGGTGTGGGCCTCCGTCCGGCCGGTCAGGCCGACCAGGGTGGCGTCGCCGCTGGCGCTGTGCACCGAGACCGGCGCGGTGATGCCGGAGACGGTGGCGCCGGCCGAGACGGTGCCGGCCTTGACCTTGGCGCCGGCCGGTACGGCCAGCGAGACCACGGCCCGGCGGGTGCGTCGCAGCCCGCCGAAGAACGACTTGATGGACTGCACCGACTTGACCGACTCGCCGAACTCGCTCCAGCTGAGGTCCTTGTAGGTGACCGTCAGCACCCCCTCGGCGAGGGTGACCTGAAGGGGCTCGCCCTCCAGCTCGGTGACCTCCAGCCGGGCCGGGCCCTCGGTGGCCACCACGTTCACGGCGCCTCCGACGATCCGTACGTGGAGGGCGTCGACCTCCCCGTCGATGGTGATCCTGTCGGGGCCCTCGACCGTCCACTGGCTCATGTCTGCCGCCTCCCGTTACGACTCGCGATGTATCGCGTCCTCTTCCAAAGACGATATATCGCGTGACGGCGAAGTCAAGGGATCCGGCCCCGAGGGCGCCCCGGAGAGCGACCCGGAACGAACCCCGAGACGCCCCCTACGGGGCGCGGCACGCGAAGGGCCCGGGAGGCGGGTGCCTCCCGGGCCCGTCGGTCACGGTCTACCGCGTCACTCGTCGTCCTCGTCGTCGAGCCGGGCCAGCCAGGTGGCCAGCCGCTCGACCGGGATCTCGAAGTCCGGGTTGAGGTCGACGAACTCGCGCAGGCGCTCGGCCAGCCACTCGAAGGTGACCTCCTCGTCGCCGCGCCGGTTCTGCAGCTCCTCGATGCCGCGGTCGGTGAAGTACACGGGTTCGCTCCGGTCCGGTGGGGATTCGACCTGGTCAGGATAGTCCGGGCGGGCGCCCGGTCCGGTGGGGATTCGACCTGGTCAGGATAGTCCGGGCGGGCGCCCGGTCAGCTGGCCCGCCAGGTGCTCACGGTGAGCTTGACGGCGCCGGTGGTGCCGTCGGCGATCTCGACCACCGCGATGGCGATGTTGCGGGTGAGCCGGTCGCGGACGCAGAGCAGGCGTCCGGGCGAGACCCGGTTGAAGGACAGGTCGGTGTCGGGCCGCGAGTCGATCGCGATCGCGCACTGCTCCGGGGTCACGCTGGCCTCGGTGATCACCGCGAAGTCGGACTTGTCGTCCCCCGCCGTGGTGAAGGAGTTGGCCTTGCTGCTGCTGCCGGTGGCGTTCAGCCCCAGGCCCCACTTGAGGTCGTTGCCGCGCGGCACGACCGTCCCGCCGTCCAGGTCGATCCGGTAGGAGTCGTAGTACGCCTCGGTGCCGGGGATGGCCAGCGGCTTCTTGTCGAGCAGCGGCGTGTAGCCGACCGGCCGGGCGGGCGCGGTCACGCCGTTGCTGGTCGTGGCCGACGGCGCGGCCGTCACCTTCCCGGCGGACGACGGGGTCGGCGAGGGGCTGTGCGAGCCGGCCGCCCCGGCGTCCGCGGTCTGCGACGGCAGCGGCTGGGGCTGGTTGCCGGGGCTCTGCTGGGCGGTGCTCGCGCTGTCGTTCTTCTTGTCGTCGTCGCCGAGCTTCTTCACCAGCACCACGCCGCCCGCGGTGCCGCCGAGGGCCGTCACCAGGGCGACCACCAGCAGGACCTTCCAGGAGACGCCCTTGCGCCGCGGCTCGGGCGCCGGGGTGTCCGTCACCACCGGGCCGGGCGGCGGGGTGTCGTAGGACGGCGGCTCCTGGCGCAGCTGAACGGTCGGCGGCGAGGGCAGCACCGGCGCGGTGGGGGCCTCGTAGCCGGGCTGCGGAGGGCCGTACGCGCCGAGCGGCGGCGGGGTGAAGCCCGGCGGCGGGGTGACCGGCTGCGGCCGGGGGGTGCCGAAGTCCGGCACGCCGAAGGAGGCCGCGGTGGCCGGGTGGGTCGGCGGCGCGAAGGGCTGCGGCGGGGTGGTCGGCGGGCCGCTCGGAGGCGCGGTGGGCGCGGCCGGCAGCGGGGTCGGCGGGGTCTTCGGCAGGTCCGAGCGGCGGGTGATCTCGGTGTTGACCTGCCGGGGCAGCCAGTCGTCGGCGAACCGCAGCTGCCCGCCGACCGACGGGTGGTTGCGGGCGATCTCGATGATCTCGGCGGGCTTCGGGCGGTCCTCGGGGGACTTCGCCAGGCAGCGCATGATCAGCTCGCGCAGGTCGGCCGGCACGGCGTCCAGGTCGGCCTGCTCGTGCACCACCCGGTAGAGCACGGCGGTGTCCGGGCCGTCGCCGAACGGCGCGGTGCCGCCGGCCACGTACGCGGCCAGCGCGCCGAGCGCGAAGACGTCGGTGGCGGGGGTGACCGGGCGGCCCTGGGCCTGCTCCGGCGACATGAAGGCGGGCGAACCGATCCGGTAGCCGGTGCCGGTCAGCGCGGTGGCGTCGGCGGCCCGGGCGATACCGAAGTCGATCACGCGCGGGCCGTCGCCGGCCACCAGCACGTTGGCCGGCTTGAGGTCGCGGTGCACCACCTCGACGCTGTGGATGGCCTGCAGCGCCTCGGCGATGCCGCCCATCAGCAGCAGCACGGTGCGCACCGGCAGGGCCCCGTTCTCGCGGACCACCTGCTGCAGCGAAGGGCCCGGCACGTACGCGGTGACCAGCCAGGGGGCGTCCGAGTCCAGGCCGCCGGAGTCGATCACCTGGGCCGTGTAGAGGCCGTGGATCCGCTGGGCGTTGCTGACCTCCTGCGCGAAGCGGCGGCGGAACTCGCCGTCCTCGGCGAACTCCGGGCGGACCACCTTGAGCGCCACCGGACGGCCGCCCGGGGTGTACGACAGGTAGACCCGGCCCATGCCGCCGGCGCCGAGGCGGGCGAAGAGCCGGTAGCCGCCGACCTCGCGCGGGTCGTCCGGGTGCAGCGGCTGGAAGACCGGCGGGAGCGGCGAGGCCGTGGCGTCCCGTGGTGTGTCGGCGGTCATGTGGTGATCCCCCTGGGAGAGCGGTGAGGTCATCCGGTCGGTCACGGGCGCGGTGAGGGCGCCCGGGCATCGGTCCGGCGAGGCATAACCTACCGACCCGTCAGCTGTGCTCGCAGGTCGGTGGCCGTTTGGTTGCAGAGCTGGAACCTTGGCACGGCGCCGTCACACGGGCCGCGGGACACCGGAACGGCCCCGGCCCCCGTGCGGTGTGCGCGGGGGCCGGGGCCGTTCGAGCCCGGCCGGGGCCGGGGCGGGCTCAGATGGTGAAGATCTCCTCCAGCAGCGCCTGCTGCTCGGCGGCGTGACGCTTGGCCGAGCCGACCGCGGGGGCCGAGGAGGCCGTGCGGGCGACGCGGCGCAGCCGCGGCGAACCGTTGGCACTGCGGCCGATGACGACCTGCAGGTGGTCGACCAGGTTCATCGCGATGAACGGCCAGGCACCCTGGTTGGCCGGCTCCTCCTGCGCCCAGACGAACTGGACGTCGTCGCCGTAGCGGGCCAGCTCCTCCTGGAGCTCGGCCACCGGCAGCGGGTAGAGCCGCTCGACCCGGACGATCGCGGTGTCGGTGACCCCGCGCTCGGTACGGGCCGCCTCGACGTCGTAGTAGAACTTGCCCGCCGTGATGACGACCTTGCGGACGTTCGCCGGGTCGACGGTGGTGTCACCGATGACCGGGCGGAACGAGCCGGACAGGAACTCCTCGGTGGCACTCGCCGCGGCCTTCAGACGCAGCATCGACTTCGGGGTGAAGACGACCAGCGGCTTGTGGTGCGGGTTGTGCGCCTGCCAGCGCAGCAGGTGGAAGTAGTTCGACGGCAGGGTCGGCATGGCGACCGTCATGTTGTTCTGCGCGCACAGCTGCAGGAAGCGCTCCGGGCGGGCGGACGAGTGGTCCGGGCCCTGGCCCTCGTAGCCGTGCGGCAGCAGCAGGGTGACGCCGGAGTGCTGGCCCCACTTCTGCTCGGCGGAGGCGATGTACTCGTCCACCACGGTCTGCGCGCCGTTGACGAAGTCGCCGAACTGCGCCTCCCACATGACCAGCGAGTTCGGCCGCGTCAGCGAGTAGCCGTACTCGAAGCCCATCGCCGCGTACTCGGACAGCAGGCTGTCGTACACGGTGTAGCGGGCCTGGTCCTCGGTCAGGTACAGCAGCGGGGTGTAGTCCTCGCCGGAGACCCGGTCGATGAGCACCGCGTGGCGCTGGCCGAAGGTGCCGCGGCGGCTGTCCTGGCCGGCGAGGCGGACGGGGTGGCCCTCCATCAGCAGCGAGCCGATGGCGAGGGTCTCGCCCATCGCCCAGTCGATGGTGTTGTCCTCGACCGAGGCGGCCCGGCGCTGCAGCTGCGGCAGCAGGCGCGGGTGGACGGTCAGCCAGTCCGGCAGGTTGACCTGCGAGGCGGCGATCCGCTTGACCATCTCCTGCGAGATGCCGGTCTGGATGTTGACCGGGAAGTCCGCCTGCGGCTTGCCGTTGGAGGCCGGGGCCGGCGTCTGGGCGGCGTCGCGGACCTCGGCGAAGACCTTCTCCAGCTGGCCCTGGAAGTCCTGGAGCGCCTGCTCCGCCTCTTCCATGGTGATGTCGCCGCGACCGATCAGGCCCTCGGTGTACAGCTTGCGCACCGAGCGCTTCTTGTCGATCAGGTCGTACATCAGCGGCTGGGTGAACGACGGGTTGTCGGCCTCGTTGTGACCGCGGCGGCGGTAGCAGATGAGGTCGATCACGACGTCCTTGTGGAACGCCTGACGGAACTCGAAGGCGAGCCGCGCGACGCGGACCACGGCCTCCGGGTCGTCGCCGTTCACGTGGAAGATCGGCGCCTCGATCATGCGGGCCACGTCGGTGCAGTACATCGACGAGCGGCTGCTCGCGGGCGCGGCGGTGAAGCCGACCTGGTTGTTGACCACGACGTGCACGGTGCCGCCGGTGCGGTAGCCGCGCAGCTGCGACATGTTCAGGGTCTCCGCGACGACGCCCTGGCCGGCGAAGGCCGCGTCGCCGTGGATCTGGATCGGCAGCACCGGGAAGGTGGTGCCGCCCTGGTCCAGGATGTCCTGCTTGGCGCGGGCGATGCCCTCGACGACCGGGTCCACGGCCTCCAGGTGGGAGGGGTTCGCGGCGAGCGAGACCTTGATGGTCTCGCCGTCCAGGCCGGTGAAGGTGCCCTCGGAGCCGAGGTGGTACTTCACGTCGCCGGAGCCGTGCATCGACTTCGGGTCGAGGTTGCCCTCGAACTCGCCGAAGATCTTGCCGTACGGCTTGCCGACGATGTTGGCCAGCACGTTGAGGCGGCCGCGGTGGGCCATGCCGATGACGGCCTCGTCCAGGCGGTGCTCGGCCGCCGAGTCGATGGTCGCGTCCAGCAGCGGGATGAGCGACTCGCCGCCCTCCAGCGAGAAGCGCTTCTGCCCGACGTACTTGGTCTGCAGGAAGGTCTCGAAGGCCTCGGCCGAGTTCAGCCGGCGCAGGATGCGCAGCTGCTCCTCGCGCTCCGGCTTGGTGTACGGCTTCTCCAGGCGCTCCTGCAGCCACTTGCGCTGCGTCGGGTCCTGGATGTGCATGTACTCGATGCCGACCGTGCGGCAGTACGTGTTGCGCAGCAGGCCGAGGATGTCGCGCAGCTTCATCATCCGCTGGCCGCCGAAGCCGCCGACCGCGAACTCGCGCTCCAGGTCCCACAGGGTGAGGCCGTGCGTGGTGACGTCCAGGTCGGGGTGCTTGCGCTGCTTGTACTCCAGCGGGTCGGTGTCGGCCATGAGGTGGCCGCGGACCCGGTAGGAGTGGATCAGCTCGATGACGCGGGCGGTCTTGTTGACCTCGTCGTCGTGCGTGGTGGCCACGTCGGTGGCCCAGCGGACCGGCTCGTACGGGATCCGCAGCGACTCGAAGATCTCGTCGTAGAAGCCGTTCTCGCCCAGCAGCAGCCGGTGGATCTCGCGCAGGAACTCGCCGGACGCCGCGCCCTGGATGACGCGGTGGTCGTAGGTCGAGGTCAGCGTCATGATCTTGGAGACGCCCAGCCGGGACAGCGTCTCCGGGGCGGAGCCCTGGAACTCGGCCGGGTACTCCATGGCGCCGACGCCGACGATGGTGCCCTGGTTCTGCATCAGGCGCGGCACGGAGTGCACGGTGCCGATGCCGCCGGGGTTGGTCAGCGAGACCGTGACGCCGGTGAAGTCGTCCATGGTCAGCTTGTTGGCGCGGGCCCGGCGGACGATGTCCTCGTAGGCCTGCCAGAAGCCGAAGAAGTCGAGGGTCTCGGCCTTCTTGATCGCCGCGACCACGAGCTGGCGGTCGCCGTTCGGCTTCACCAGGTCGATGGCCAGGCCCAGGTTCACGTGCTCGGGCTTGACCAGGTACGACTTGCCGTCCTTCACCTGGTAGCTGTGGTTCATGCCCGGCGAGGCCTTGATGGCCTGGACCAGGGCGTAACCGATCAGGTGTGTGAAGGAGACCTTGCCACCGCGGGCGCGCTGCAGGTGGTTGTTGATGACGATGCGGTTGTCGATCAACAGCTTGGCCGGCACGGCGCGCACGGAGGTCGCCGTCGGCACCTCCAGCGAGGCGTCCATGTTGGTCGCCACCGCCTTGGAGGGGCCGCGGAGCTGGACCAGCTCGGGGCCGGTCTCGGCGGGCGCGGCCGGCGCCGGAGCGGCGGCCTTCGGGGCCGGGGGCGCGGCAGGAGCTGCGGCGAGGGGCGCGGGCGCCGGGGCCGCGGCGGCGGGCGCTGGCGCGGCCGGTGCGGCGGGGGCGGGCGCGGCCGGAGCAGCAGCGGCGGGCGCGGGGGCGGCAACGGGGGTCGGCGTGGGGCCGACCTGGGTCGCGGCCTGGGTCACTGGGGTCACCTCGGTACCGGGCTTGTAGTCGGCGAAAAAGTCCCACCAGGCTCGGTCGACCGAGTTCGGGTCCTGGAGGTACTGCTGGTAGATCTCGTCGACGAGCCACTCATTGGGGCCGAAGCCAGTGGAGCTTGCCGAGCTGTTGGGGGTTTCTTGGGACTGTGGCGACACGGCGGCAACCGCCCTCTTCCGCTTCCTTTTGGGATGTTTGGACAGCGGGGATTAAGGCTACGCCCCTGACCAGTGATCGCGCAGTCCCCAGGGCTCAGGCGTCGCCCAGATCACAGTCCTGACCTGCAGGTTGGCTGAAAATGTGCGTTAGAAAGCCGCCTCGGATGGGAAGCGATCGCTTCCGATCAGCCGCTATATATGGATGAAACCGGACAAATCATAGCCCGGAGCCACCTGGATCGTCCGTCCACGTCTGTGTCGCTTCTGTGACATGCGGGCGACGTCCGATCGACGCGGGCGGGTGCCCGGGGCCGCCGAGCGGACCCCGGGCGGGCGCTACCGCGGGCCGGGCAGCCGGACCTCGATCCGGCAGCCGGGGGAGGCCTCCGCCACCTCGATCCGCCCGCCGTGCAGGTCCACCGCCCAGCGGGCGATGGCCAGCCCCAGACCGGTGCCGCCGTCGGAGCCGGGACCCTGGGCGGTGGCGGTGCCGCTGCGGCTGAACCGCTCGAAGACCCGGGTGCGGTCGGCCGCCGGGATGCCCGGCCCCTCGTCCTCGACCTCCAGCAGCAGCGCGCCGGGCTCGCCGCCGGGCCGGGCCCGGACCGTCACGGTGCCGCCGGGCGGCGAGTGCTTGCAGGCGTTGTCGACCAGGTTGGCGACCACCTGGTGGAGCCGCTCGGTGTCCGCCACGCCGGTCAGGCCGGCCGGGCTGACCTCCAGGGCCAGCCGGACGTCCCCGCGCCGGGAGAAGGCCCCGCCGGCCGTCGCGCCGTCCACGGTGACCCCGCGCAGCACGCCGTCCAGGAACTCGCGCACCTCGAAGGGGCGCGCGTCCAGGTCCACCACGCCGTCGTCGATCTTGGACAGGTCGAGCAGGTGGGTGACCAGCCGGCCGAGCCGTTCGGTCTGCTCCAGGGCGGCGCCCAGGGTCGCGGGATTGGGCTGGACCACGCCGTCCACCACGTTCTCCAGCACGGCGCGCAGCGCGGCGATGGGCGTGCGCAGCTCGTGCG
The DNA here is from genome assembly GCF_055561235.1 of Kitasatospora sp. NPDC022856. NCBI lineage: Bacteria > Bacillati > Actinomycetota > Actinomycetes > Kitasatosporales > Streptomycetaceae > Kitasatospora > Kitasatospora sp. NPDC022856. Next base: position 228,849 of record NZ_JBVHHE010000003.1, read on the forward strand.
AGACGTTGGCGACCAGCTCCCGGCGGTGCCGGTCGGCGGCCTCCAGGTCGGCCGCCATGTGGTTGAAGGTGGCCGCCAGCTCGCCGATCTCGTCCCGGGAGCTCACCTCGACCCGGCGGCTGTAGTCGCCGGAGGCCATCGCGCGGGCGGCGGCGGTCATGTCGCGCAGCGGGGCGGTCAGCCCGTGCGCGAGGAACTGCATGAAGAGCAGTGAAGCGATCATGGAGAAGACCATGATGATCCGGATCTGCGTCTCGGAGCGGATCGCCACCACGACCATGCCGGTGGCGAGGAAGACCGAGACGATCACCAGGAGGGCGAGCTTGCCCTTGATCGAGCGGACCGGGTCGAGCGGCCGGATGTCGGCCCACACCCGGTGGGCGGCGCGGGCGGCCAGCGTGGGCCGGGCGCCGTCGGCGTCGCCGTTGCGTTGCTGTGGAAAGGTCATTGGTCCCCTGTGATCCCCGCGGGTCCGCGCGGCGGTTCGGGACACGGGCCCCCCGGAGGCCCGGTGCCCGAGGCGCCGCTAGGAGAGCGGGGCCTCCAGCGCGTAGCCGACCCCGTGGACGGTGCGGATCCAGCTGGCGCCGATCTTCCGGCGCAGCGCCTTGACGTGGCTGTCCACGGTGCGGGTGCCGGACGCGTCCGTCCAGTCCCAGACCTCGGCCAGCAGTTGCTCGCGGGTGAGTACCGCCCGCGGCTGTGCGGCCAGGCAGGCGAGCAGGTCGAACTCGGTCGGCGTCAGGTGGACGTCGCCCGAGGCCAGCCGGACCCGGCGCTGCACGTGGTCGATCTCCAACTCGCCGAAGCGCAGCGAGCCGAGCGCCGGTGTGCGGGCCGCCTGCTGGGCACGCTCGACGCGGCGCAGCAGGACGTTGACCCGGGCCGCCAGCTCCCGCATGGAGAACGGCTTGGTCATGTAGTCGTCGGCGCCCACGCCGAGGCCGACCAGGAGGTCCGTCTCGTCGTCACGCGCGGTCAGCATCAGGACCGGTACCGGGCGTTGGGCCTGGATCCGGCGGCACACCTCAAGGCCGTCGAAGCCGGGCAGCATGATGTCGAGCACGACCAGGTCGGGCTGCCAGGTGTGGAACCCGTCGACCGCGCCCGGGCCGTCGTGGGCCACGGCGACCTTGAAGCCCTCCGCGCCCAGCCGGGCCGCGATCGACTCGGCGATCGTGGGCTCGTCCTCCACCACCAGCACTCTGCGCTGGCTGCTCACCGTGCCGCCGCTGTTCTGGTTGTCCTGCTGAATTTCTGTCACGGTCACGCCACCGCCCCCAGGGCTGCGGGCCGGCCACCTGTGGGGATGGCGAGGCTCCGCTCGTAGTCTTGTTCCGTCGTGGACTGTGCCGGGTCCGCCGTCCCGTAGCGCCTGCGGAGTCGGAGGACAGGTGTGGACTGCCCACCGCTCCCGCACACTTCGCAGCGTACGGACACCCGGTGCTTCCCGGCAGGTGGACCGGATGTTTCCGGCCCGTGGGCCGGCCGTCCGGCCGCCCGTCGGACCCACTCGGAAGTGGGCACGGGCCAGTACCTTACCCGCCGATTTTTCACTGCGTAACGGTACGTATGCACTCCAGTTGACGACAAGCCGCCGGTCAGAGCCGCTACTCGTGCGTAGACGGAGTGCAGGTCTGTACCAATCGTGGAGTCGCGCGCCACATGATGTTCACGGGGTATTCCCAGCTGGCTCCCAGGACCCCGAAGTACCGTGGTCACGACAAGTCGCACAGGCGGGATTTCCGGCGCGCGCCGGTACGTTGAGCACCGGACGGGGGCCGGAGGCTGCGGGTCTGGAGCGGAGGCGGCATGGCGGAGCTGCGGAGGAGCGCTGTGGTGGGCGGGCCGCGTCCGGGGCCGCCGTACGGGATGCTCCGGTTCGGCCTGCGGACCGGCCTGGCCGCCTGGGTGCTCGCCCGGGTGCCGACGCCCCGGCGCAACCCCTTCGCGCTCGGCTACCTCGCCGTGGTCGTGGCCACCACCACCTTCGCCGGGCTGGCCGACCCGGGCCTCGTGCTCCGGCTGCAGGAGGCCTCCAGCTCGGACGGGCACAACCTGGTCCACCACCCGCTGCGCGCCCTGCTGTTCAGCGGCTTCTGGGTGGCCGGGACGATCTGGATGCCCTACCTCTGGGCCTTCGCCTTCACCGTCGCGCCGCTGGAGCGCCGGGTGGGCGCCGTCCGGGCCGCGGCGGTCTTCGGGATCGGGCACGTCACGGCGACGGTGCTCTCCCAGTCGGTGGTGATCACCGCCGTGGCGACCGGCCGGATGGAGCCCCGCGCGCTGGACTGCCTGGACATCGGGGTCAGCTACGGCGTGCTGGTCAGTCTCGGTGCGCTGGCCGGGCTGCTGCCGCCGCGCGGGCGGCTGCTCGCGCTCGGCGGCGCCGCCGTCCTGGTCGCCGAGCAGATCGCCGGCGACCGGGACCTGGTGACCGGGGTCGGCCACCCGGTGGCGCTGCTGACCGGGGTCGTGCTCTGGCGCTGGCTGCGGAACGGGCCCGGCCCCCGGTGGCGGCGCCCGGAGGCGGCGGCCGTCGGCGCCACGGGCCCGGCGCAGGCCCAGGGGGCGACCGCCCTGCTGGACCGCGCGTGACTCCCGGGTGCTCCCGGGGGGCGGTGCGCGCCCCCATGAGGCGTTTTTGACACCCCTTCCCGGACCCCTTCTTGTTCGCTCCCGGCGAACAGGGCGGGGGGAACATTCCATGGCCGCGAAACCTTAGTCAGGTCAACTCAACTTCGCTGACTGGGGAGAGATCATGGCATCGACGTCCACTCCGCTCACCCTGCCCGTACTGCCGCTCGACGACGAGGTCGTGCTCCCGGGCATGGTCGTCCCGCTGGACCTCAAGGACACCGAGGTGCGTGCCGCGGTCGAGGCCGCGCGGGCCGCGGCCGCCGGCGCCGGGAAGCCCCAGGTGCTGCTGGTGCCGCGGGTGGACGGCTCGTACGCGGCGGTCGGCACCCTCGCCACCGTCGAGCAGGTCGGGCGGCTGGCCGACGGGGAGCCGGCCGCGCTGGTCCGCGCCGTGCGCCGGGTCCGGATCGGCGTCGGCACCACCGGGCCCGGCGCCGCGCTCTGGGTGGAGACCACGCCGTTCCGGGAGTCCTCGGAGGGCACGCCGGTGGCCGGCCGCGCCGCCGAGCTGGTCCGGGAGTACAAGGCGCTCTCCACCCAGTGGCTGCGCAAGCGCGGCGCCTGGCAGATCGTCGACCGGGTGGCCCAGATCGAGGGCGTCGGCGAGCTGGCCGACAACATCGGCTACGCGTCCTTCGTCACCGCGGAGCAGAAGCTCAAGGTGCTGCTGGAGGCCGACCAGGTGGCCCGCCTGGAGTACGCCCTCACCCTGCTGCGCGACCACCTCGCCGAGGAGGAGGTCAACGACACCATCCGCAAGGACGTCGAGGAGGGCGTGGCCAAGCAGCAGAAGGAGTTCCTGCTCCGCCGCCAGCTGGAGGCCGTCCGCAAGGAGCTGGCCGAGCTGAACGGCGACCCGGCCGACGAGGAGGGCGACTACCGCGCCCGGGTCGAGGCCGCCGACCTGCCCGGGAAGGTCCGCGAGGCCGCGCTGAAGGAGGTCGACAAGCTGGAGCGGGCGTCCGACCAGTCGCCCGAGGGCTCCTGGATCCGCACCTGGCTGGACACCGTCCTGGAGCTGCCCTGGAACGAGCGCACCGAGGACGCCTACGACATCGCCGGCGCCCGCGCCGTGCTGGACGCGGACCACTCCGGCCTCGGGGACGTCAAGGACCGGATCGTCGAGTACCTGGCCGTCCGCAAGCGCCGGGCCGACCAGGGGCTCGGCCTGGTCGGCGGCCGCCGCGGCGGTGCGGTGCTGGCCCTGGTCGGCCCGCCCGGCGTCGGCAAGACCTCGCTGGGCGAGTCGGTGGCCAGGGCGATGGGCCGCACCTTCGTCCGGGTGGCGCTCGGCGGCGTCCGGGACGAGGCGGAGATCCGCGGCCACCGGCGCACCTACGTCGGCGCGCTGCCCGGCCGCCTGGTGCGCGCCATCAAGGAGGCCGGTTCGATGAACCCGGTCGTCCTGCTCGACGAGATCGACAAGGTCGGCTCCGACTACCGGGGGGACCCGGCGGCCGCCCTGCTGGAGGTGCTGGACCCGGCGCAGAACCACACCTTCCGGGACCACTACCTGGAGGTCGAGCTGGACCTCTCGGACGTGGTCTTCCTCGCCACCGCCAACGTGCTGGAGGCCATCCCGGAGGCGCTGCTCGACCGGATGGAGCTGGTCCGGCTGGACGGCTACACCGAGGACGAGAAGGTCGTCATCGCCCGGGACCACCTGCTCCCGCGCCAGCTGGAGAAGGCCGGGCTGACGAGCGAGGAGGTCTCCGTCGAGGAGGAGGCGCTGCGCAAGCTCGCCGGGGAGTACACCCGCGAGGCCGGCGTCCGCACCCTCGAACGCTCGATCGCCCGGGTGCTGCGCAAGATCGCCGCGCAGTCCGAGCTGGGCGAGCGCGAGCTGCCCGCCGCGATCGGCGCGGGCGAGCTGCGCGCGCTGATCGGCCGGCCGCACCACGTCCCGGAGGCGGCCCAGGAGCCCGCCGAGCGGCGGACCGCCGTACCGGGTGTGGCGACCGGCCTGGCGGTGACGGGCGCCGGCGGTGACGTCCTGTACATCGAGGCCTCGCTGGCGGACGCCGAGACGGGCGGCACCGGGCTCACCCTCACCGGGCAGCTGGGCGACGTGATGAAGGAGTCCGCGCACATCGCGCTCTCCTACCTGCGCTCGCGCGGCGCCGAGCTGGAGCTGCCGGTCACCTCGCTGCGCGACCGCGGCGTGCACCTGCACGTCCCCGCCGGGGCCGTCCCCAAGGACGGGCCGAGCGCCGGCATCACCATGACCACCGCCCTGGCGTCGCTGCTCTCCGGCCGCCGGGTGCGCACGGACGTGGCGATGACGGGTGAGGTGTCGCTGACCGGGCGGGTGCTGCCGATCGGCGGGGTGAAGCAGAAGCTGCTCGCCGCCGACCGGGCCGGGGTCGGCACGGTGATCATCCCCAAGCGCAACGAGGCCGACCTGGACGACGTCCCGGCCGAGGTGCTGGAGCGGCTCACCGTCCACCCGGTGGCGGACGTGCGGGAGGTGCTGGAGCTGGCCCTGGAGCCGGCCGAGGTGCTGGTCGCCGCCTGACGGCGGGACGGGAACGGGCGGCGGCCCGGCGGAGCGCGCTGCTCCCGCCGGGCCGCCTTCCCGCCGATTCCGTCGGAGGGAGCGTCGGCGGGCCCCGTGCGAAACTGCGAAGATGCCGTCCCCCACTCAGCGCGCCCTGGCCAAGGTGCCGGCGGGGCTGCGCCCGTTCCTGGTCAGGCACCGCAGGCTGGTGAAGGTCCTGCTGGTCGGGGGGACGTGCTTCGTTCTGACAACAGTGATCAACTTCTCACTGAAGTTCACCCTTTTGGAGCACAAACCGGTGGTGGCGCTCACCATCGCGACCGTGGTGGCCACCACCGTCTCCTACGTGCTCAACCGCCGGTGGTCCTTCCGGGCCCGCGGCCACCGGCGTGAGGTGCTGCTGTTCCTGCTCGTCAGCGTGGTGGCGATCGGCGTCAACGACCTCCCGCTGATCGTCTCGCGCTACGTCCTGGACCTGCGCGAGCCGCAGGTGACGCCCTTCACCCAGGAGGTGGCCGACTTCCTGAGCGGCATGGTCCTCGGCACCTTCGTCGCGATGCTCTTCCGCTTCTGGGCGATGCAGCGCTGGGTCTTCACGCGCTTCCCCGAGCCCGTCGCCCCCCGCGTGGAGCAGCCGCAGCGGATCCCGTAGCGGCCCGGCGCGGCGGGGCGCCGGAGCGGCCGATCCGGCGCCCCAGGGCCCGGCGGGAGCGCCCGGCCGAACGCGGTTACGCTGCAGACACCGGTCCGAACTGCGGGACCCGCCCACCGGCGGGGCGGGCGGAAGCTGAGCGGGGTGAGCGCGATGCGCGAGACGGACGGCCTCCGGGCCGGGCCGGCCAGCCAGCAGGGCATGCGGCGGGCCAATCTGGCGCTGGTGCTCGGCGTGATCGCGCGGGCCCCGCGCTCGCGCGCGGAGGTCGCCGCGGAGAGCGGGCTGACGAGGGCGGCGGTGTCCTCGCTCGCCGAGGAGCTGATCGCGGCCCGGCTGGTGGTCGAGGAGGGTCCGGCGGCGCCCAGCGGCAAGGTCGGCCGGCCCGGGACGGCCCTGGGGCTCAACCCCGAGGGACCGGCGGGTCTGGGCGCCGAGATCGGGGTCGAGCACCTCGGCGCCTGCGTGGTCGACCTGCGCGGCGAGGTCCGCGCCTGGCACCGTCAGGAGATCCGCAACCGGGACCGGCGGCCCGCCGCCGTGATGGCCGACCTGGCCGAACTGCTGCGCCGGGCGGTCGTCGACGCGGGGCTGCGCCCGGCCGGGCTGATGCTCGCGGTGCCCGGCCTGGTCGGCGACGGCGACGGGGTGCTCCAGCGCGCCGCCAACCTGGGCTGGCAGGACGTGCCGCTGGCCGCCGAGCTGCGGCCGGCGCTGCGCGCGGCCGGCGCGCAGGGCCTGGCCGAGCTGCCGGTCGAGGCCGAGAACGAGGCCAACCTGGGCGGGCTCGCCGAGCTCTGGCTGGGCGGCGCCCCGGATCACTTCCTGCACGTCTCGGCCGAGGCCGGGGTCGGCTCGGCGATCGTGGTCGGCGGCCGGCTGATGCGTGGGGCGCACGGCTACGCCGGAGAGCTGGGGCACGTGCCGGTCCACCCGGACGGACCGCGCTGCGCCTGCGGGGCGCACGGCTGCCTGGAGCAGTACGCGGGGGAGGCGGCGGTGCTGCGGGCGGCGGGGCTGGAGGGGATCCGGGGCGACTGGGTCGCCCTGCTCGCCGAGCGGGCCGGGGCCGGGGACGAGGAGGTCCGCGGGGCGCTGGACGGGGCCGGGTCGGCCCTGGGGATCGCCTCGGCCGGGGCGGTCAACCTGCTCGACCCGGCCGAGGTGGTGCTGGGCGGCGGCTACGCCCGGCTGGCGCCCTGGCTGCTGCCGGGGATGCGGGCCGAGCTGGCGGCCCGGGTGACCGTCCGCCCCTGGACGGAGGAGCGGCTGGCGGTTTCCCGGCTGGGCCGGCGCGGGCCGCTGCTGGGGGCGGCGGTCGGCGTGGTCCGGGCGATCGTCGCGGACCCGGGCCGGCTCGACGGGTAGGGGCGGTGTCGGGCCGGCCCGGGCGGTGCGGTGGGGCTACCCGGCGGGCAGCTCGCGGCCCCCGCGCGGCCGGCGCAGCACGGCGGCGAAGGTGACGGCGACGCCGACCAGTGCCCAGACCAGCAGCACGAGCAGCGGCATGGTGAGGTTGGTCGCGCCGAAGTAGGCGATCGAGCGGGCCGCGTCGGTGCCGGCGCCGTTCGGGATCCAGGCGCCGATGGCCCGCCAGAACGGGGGCACCATCGGTGGCGGGAAGACCCCTCCCGCGCTGGGGTTGCCGAGCACCACGAAGATCAGTACCGCGACGCCGATCCCGATGATGTCGAAGAGGCACTGCAGCGCCATGGTGAACGCGCCGACCGTGAACACCACCAGGGCGCCCAGCGCGGCGAGCCCCCAGGACGAGCCGGGCAGGGCGTTCAGCGCCGGTCCGACGATCACCGCCCCGCCGATGCCGGCCGCGATCGAGTACAGCGCGAGGGCGGCGAGCCGGATGGCCGCCCGGTAGGCGTTGGCGGGTTTCGCCCCGGCGCTGACGCCGAGGATCGAGGCGACCAGGTAGCCGCCGACGCACCAGCCGATCACCAGGTAGAAGGAGGACAGGCCGTTGGTGTCGCCCTTGGCCAGCGGGATGGTGTCGACGGTGCGCACCGTCCGGCCCTGGGTCTGGTCCACCGCGGTGACGATGGTCTGGGCGGCCCGGGCGGCGGCCGGGCCGCGGGCGTTGGCGACCAGCAGGGTGTCCTCGGTGCCGGCCGGGTCCACCACCAGCGCGGCGTAGAGCTTCTGGTCCTTGATCCGGGCGGTGGCGGTCTCCGCGTCGGGCGCGGTGGAGGCCCGTACCGCGTTGTCGGGCACCCCCTCCAGCGCCTCGACCAGCTTGGGGGAGACCTGCGGCGGCGCGACCACCGCGATCGAGAGCTCGTGCGGGGTGGGGCTGTGCAGCGCCCCGACGTACGAGGTGATGAAGCCGAGCTGGAGGAGGAGGACGGCGATCACCAGCAGCGCCGCGCGCGGGGTGACCGCCCCCTTCAGTTCGGCGACGAGTCCTGGCCTCGGTCCCTGCCCTGGGGTGGTCATCCACATCTCCTTGCGTATCGGGAAAAACGGATACTTCATACCATCAAGTAGTTGGCTTTCCCGATTTCCCGCGCCGTATGTGGGGGCACTGTGCTGCGGGATACTTGCGCGGTGAGTGCGGCGAATGACGAGGAACCCCTGCTGGCGGTGGAGCGCGAGGTCGCGCTGATGTTCCGCCGGGGCCGGGCCCGGGTGGCGGAACTCTCCCGCCGGGTGCACCCCAGCCTGGAGGGGGCGGCGTACAGCATGCTCGGCTACATCGAGCAGGCCGGGCGGGTGCGGGTGACCGACGTCGGCGTGCACTTCGCGGTGGGCAAGGCCACGGTGAGCCGGCAGATCCGGGCGCTGGAGGAGCTGGGCCTGGTGACCCGGGAGGCGGATCCGCTGGACCGCCGGTCCGCGCTGGTCTCGCTCACCGACGACGGCCGGCGGCGCTACCTGGGCGCGCGGGACGCCCGGATCGAGCGGGTGCGCGAGCTGATGGCCAACTGGTCCGAGGAGGACGTGATCCGCTTCGCCGGGCTGCTGCACCGCTTCAACGACGTGGTCGGGGAGGCCGTCGGGACCTGAGGTCCGGCGGTCCGGCGCGGGTCGCGGGGCGGGACTTTACTTGGGCTTGAAGAAAGTTGCCTTAAGCAACCATTGATCCTATGGTTGCTTAAGGCAACGACTTTTCCGTCCCTCGTCGCCGCCTCCCGCTTCCGCCCCGCACCCGCCGAAGGACCCAGATGACCGTCACCACCCGAGCCGCGACCGGAGCCGCCACCGCCGACGACGACACACCCATGACCCACCGGCAGGTGCTGGAGGCCCTGTCCGGCCTGCTGCTCGGCCTCTTCGTGGCCGTGCTGTCGTCGACCGTCGTCTCCAACGCCCTGCCGCGCATCCTCACCGACCTGCACGGCGGCCAGTCCGCCTACACCTGGGTGATCACCGCCACCCTGCTCACCCTCACCGCCTCCACTCCGATCTGGGGCAAGCTGTCCGACCTGGCCAGCAAGAAGCTGCTCCTGCAGATCGCCCTGGTGATCTACATCGCCTCGTCCGCGCTGGCCGGCCTCGCCCAGAACACCGGCGAGCTGATCGCCTGCCGCGCGCTGCAGGGCATCGGCGCCGGCGGTGTCACCGCGCTCGCCCAGATCTGCCTGGCGGCGATGGTCCCGCCGCGCGAGCGCGGCCGGTACAGCGGCTACTTCGGCGCGGTCTTCGCCCTCGCCACCATCGGCGGCCCGCTGATCGGCGGCGTCATCGTGGACACCTCCTGGCTCGGCTGGCGCTGGTGCTTCTACGTCGGGATCCCCTTCGCGCTGGCCGCGATCGCGGTGCTGCAGCGCACCCTGAAGCTGCCGGTGGTCAAGCGCAAGGTGAAGATCGACTACCTGGGCGCCCTGGTCATCACCGGTGCCGTCAGCCTGCTGATGATCTGGATCACGCTGGCCGGCAAGAACTACGCCTGGCTCTCCTGGCAGACCGCGGCCATGGTCGGCGGCGGCCTGGTGCTGGGCGGGCTCGCCGTGGCGATCGAGAAGCGCGCGGCCGAGCCGATCATCCCGCCGAGCCTCTTCCGCCACCGCACCGTCACCCTGGCGGCGGTCGCCAGCGTGCTGGTCGGCATCGGGATGTACGGCGCGACCACCTTCCTCAGCCAGTACTTCCAGCTGGCCAGGGAGAAGTCCCCGACCATCGCCGGCCTGATGACGCTGCCGATGATCCTCGGTCTGGCCGTCGCCTCCACCGTGGCGGGCAAGCTGATCACCAAGTACGGCCGCTGGAAGGCCTACCTGGTCGCCGGCACCCTGATGCTGGCCGTCGGCTTCGCCCTGCTCGGCACCGCCCGGGCCGACACCGACTACGTGCTGCTCGCCGTCTACATGGCGATCACCGGCATCGGCCTCGGCCTGACCATGCAGAACCTCGTGCTCGCGGTGCAGAACACGGTGCCCCGGCACGAGCTCGGCGCGGCCAGCTCGGTGGTCACCTTCTTCCGCACCATGGGCGGCGCGATGGGCGTCTCCGCCCTCGGGGCCCTGATGAACAACCGGGTCGGCCACTACCTGACGGAGAACCTGGCGGCCGCGCACGTCCCGGCCACCGGCGCCGCGGCCGGCGGCGGCATCCCGGACCTGCACAAGCTGCCCGCCCCGCTCGTCCCGCTGGTGACGGACGCCTTCGGGCACGGGGTCGGCGTGGTCTTCCTGGTCGCGGCGCCGTTCGCGCTGCTGGCCTTCGTGACGGTGCTGTTCATCCGCGAGACCGTGCTGCGCACCGGCCACCAGGGCTGACCGCCGCCGGCGGGGGCACGGGGCAGGGCACGGCGAAGGCCGGGGAGCGGACCACCGCTCCCCGGCCTTCGCCGTACTCCGTGCGTCAGTGGCCGGCGATCAGGGACAGACCGTAGAGGACGGCGGCGCCGCAGACCGCGAAGCAGGTGTAGGCACCGGCCAGGGCCAGTCGGCCGCCGCCGGCCGGGGCGTCGGAGCCGGCCGCCGAGCGCTGCGCGGTCAGCGCGGCCTCACGGCGGGAGAGGGCCAGGATGCCCAACGCGAAGACGGTGACCACCGCGACGGTGATGCCGAAGCTGAAGCCGGCGGTCTGGGCCAGGGCGTTCCACTTGATGTGCATGCTGTGTGCTCCTCAGCCGTCGGCGCTCAGGCCGCGACCGTGGTCGAGGCGGGAGTGGTGGGGGTGCCGGCCGCGGCGGTCGGGGTGATCTCGACCGGGGTGATGTCGCCGGCCTCGTTGACGTTGTCCGCGTGGACCGGCTGGCGGCGGGAGATCAGCCACATCGCGCCCGAGCCGGCGACCAGGACGGCGCCCACCAGGACCACGCCCCAGGTGCCCTGCTCGACCACGAGGGCCGCGAGGCCGGCCACCGTGGCGGCGGCGGGCAGGGTCAGGCCCCAGGTGTAGACCATGCGGCGCACCAGGCTCCAGCGCAGCTCGCCCTTCGGGCCGCCGAGGCCGGCGCCCATGATGCCGCCGGAGCAGACCTGGGTGGTGGAGAGGCCGAAGCCCATGTGCGAGGAGGTCAGGATGACGGTCGCGGCGGCGGACTCGGAGGCGAAGCCCTGCGGGGCCTGGATGTCCGCCAGGCCCTTGCCCATCGAGCGGATGATCCGCCAGCCGCCCATGTAGGTGCCGAGCGCGATCGCCGCACCGGCCGAGACGATCACCCAGGTGGGGGGGAGCGCGCCGGTCGGCAGGGCGCCGACCGAGACCAGGGTCAGGGTGATGATGCCCATCGTCTTCTGGGCGTCGTTGGTGCCGTGGGCCAGCGAGATCAGCGAGGAGGAGAACACCTGGCCGGTCTTGAAGCCCTTGGTGACGGTGGCGCCGTCGCTCTTGCGGGTGATCGCGTACGCCAGCTTCGTGGCGCCCCACGAGGCCAGGCCCGCGACCAGCGGGGAGGCGATCGCCGGGATGAGGATCTTGGTGACCACGGTGTCGAAGTTGACGCCGTTGAGACCGACGCCGACCACGGTGGCGCCGATCAGGCCGCCGTAGAGCGCGTGCGACGAACTGGACGGAAGGCCTCTCAGCCAGGTGATCAGGTTCCAGAGGATCGCGCCGACCAGTGCGGCGAAGATGATCTCCGGATGGATCCCGGCCTTCTCGTTGACGATGCCGCCGGAGATGGTGGTGGCGACCTTCACCGAGAGGAACGCCCCGGCGAAGTTGAGGACGGCCGCGATGGTGACCGCGACCTTGGGTCGAAGGGCTCCGGTGGCGATGGAGGTGGCCATCGCGTTGGCGGTGTCGTGGAACCCGTTGGTGAAGTCGAAGGCGAGCGCCGTGATGATCACAACGGCCACCAGGAACGAGATGTGTTCCATACCCAAACAATCGTCGTAGTTGTCGCACTGACGTTGGTGTCGATCGCGACGGTAGGGAGCCTCGGTGAACGGAAGGTGAACTGAGACGGGCCGCGTGGTTCCGGACGTGTCCCAGGGGTTGCCATGACCTTGCCAGGAGGTGTCCCCGGGCCCGCTGAACTGGGCATTGGCGCAGAACGTCCTGGTTCGCTCCGGTTTGCTGAGACCTGTCTCACAACCGACCGAAGAATTCATCGGGCCGTACGGGTGCGGTCTGTTTCTGCCGGGTGACCCATGACAGGATCGGCGAGGATCCGGGCATCCCGGGGATCGGCAGGGGCGGGGAGGAACGAATCCATGGGCGGGGCCGCACAGTGCACGGAGACAGCGGGAACACGACCGTGGGTGCGGGCCGCCCTGCGCTGCGGAGCCGTCCTGGCGGCCGCCGCGCTGGCGCTGCCGCTGGCCGCCCAGGCCGCCTACGCGGCGCCGGACCCGGGCAACCCGGGCATCACCGCCCCGGCCGCCGTGCCCGGCGCGGACCCGCTCGCGGAGGCCAAGGCCACCCTCGGGCCGCTGCTCGACCGGCTGCACGAGCTGTACACGGGGGCGGAGGCCGCCACCGAGCAGTTCAACGCCGCCGTCACCAAGGTCGCCGAGCAGCAGGCCACCGTCACCGACCTGGGCGACCGGCTGGACCGTCAGCAGAAGCTCGTGGACGCCGGTACCGACGTGGCCGCCCAGCTCGCCGCGGCCCAGTACCGCAACGGCGCCACCTCGGCCTACGCCGAACTGCTGCTCTCCCAGGACCCGTACGAGGCCGTCACCATCGCCGAACTGCTCTCCGCCGCGAGCCGTTCGCAGTCCGAGTTCCTGGACCGGCTCAAGCTCGACCGCGAAGCGCTCACCGGCCTGCAGAAGCAGAGCGAGGAGGCGCTGAAGAACTCCCAGGCACTGGTCGCCCAGCAGGACGCGGCCAAGGCCAAGCTCGCCACCGACCTGGCCGCCGTCGAGCAGCTGGTCTCCTCGCTCACCGGTGCCCAGCGCACCGAGCTGGAGCAGCTGGAGAAGGCCAAGGCCGACGAGGCCCAGCTGGCCTTCCTCGCCTCCGGCGCCCTCGGCAAGGGCGAGCGCACCCCGTCGCTGGCCGGCCGCGCCGCCGTCGCGTACGCGCTGGCGCAGCTCAACAAGCCGTACGTGTGGGGCGGCGCCGGCCCGGACGTCTTCGACTGCTCCGGCCTCACCTCGCAGGCGTGGCTGCACGCCGGCAAGCCGATCCCGCGCACCAGCCAGGAGCAGTGGGCCCAGCTCCAGCACGTCGCGCTGAACCAGCTGCGCCCCGGTGACCTGGTCATCTACTTCGAGGGCGCCACCCATGTCGCGCTCTACATCGGCGGCGGGCTGGTCGTCCAGGCGCCCCGCCCGGGCGCCGTGATCAAGGTGTCGCCGATCGGCTCGATGCCGATCCTCGGTGCCGTCCGCCCCGACCCGGAGACCGCCTCGGACGAGGCGGGCGGTGCCTGGAAGGTGCCGGACCTCCCGGCGGGCTGGGACAGCGTCACCCCGATCGCCCCGAGCCCGGCCAACCAGGTGCCGGTCGACCCGAACGCGGCGAACCCCGCGCCCGGCACGCCGACCGCGCCCGGTACGCCCACCCCGGGGACGCCGACGCCCGGCACCCCGCAGCCCGGCACCGGCACGCCGACCGACCCGGGGACGCCGACCGGTACCCCGACGGGTACGCCGACCGGGACGCCCACGGGAACGCCGACGGGCACGCCCACCGGGACCCCGACGGGCACGCCGACCGGTACCCCGACGGGTACGCCGACCGGGACGCCCACGGGAACGCCGACCGGTACCCCGACGGGCACCCCCACCGGGACGCCGGCCGGGACGCCGGCCGGGACTCCCGCGGGCTCGCCCAGCGGCACCCGTACCGGTTCGTCCACCGCCTCGGCCCCGGGCTCCACCTCGGCCACCCCGCTGCCGGCGGGCCAGCACTAGCTCGGCCCGACGGCCCGACGGCCCGGGGAGCCCCGGGCCGTCGGCCGGTTCAGCTCGCGCCGCTGTCCGGCTCGAAGCGGATCAGCACGGCCTTGGAGGTCGGGGTGTTGCTGATGTCCGCGGTGGAGTCCAGCGGCACCAGCACGTTGGTCTCCGGGTAGTACGCCGCCGCGCCGCCGCGGGCCACCGGGTAGTGCACCACCTTGAAGTGCGGGGCGCGCCGCTCCACGCCGTCCTTCCACTCGCCGACCAGATCGACGTACCCGCCCTCGGTCAGGCCCAGCTCGGCGGCGTCGACGGGGTTTACCAGCACGACCCGGCGGCCGCCGGTGATGCCGCGGTAGCGGTCGTCCAGGCCGTAGATCGTGGTGTTGTACTGGTCGTGCGAACGGAGCGTCTGCAGCAGCAGCCGGCCCGGCGGGACCTCGGGCGCGGTGAGCGGGTTGACCGTGAAGTTGGCCAGCCCGGTCGCGGTCGGGAAGGTCCGGGAGTCGCGCGGCCCGTGCGGCAGGGTGAACCCGCCGGGCCGGCGGACCTTGTCGTTGAAGCCGTCGAAGCCCGGCACCACCCGGGCGATCCGGTCCCGCAGGGTGTCGTAGTCGTCGGCGAAGTCCTCCCACGGGACGTCGTCCCCGGGGCCGAGCGCGGCGCGGGCCAGCCGGCAGACGATCGCCACCTCGGAGAGCAGCCCCGGCGCCGGCGGGCGCAGGCCGCCGCGCGAGGAGTGCACCTGGCCCATCGAGTCCTCGACGCTGACGAACTGCGCGCCACTGGCGGTGACGTCCCGGTCGGTGCGGCCGAGGGTGGGCAGGATCAGCGCCCGGGCCCCGGTCACCACGTGCGAGCGGTTGAGCTTGGTGGAGACGTGCACGGTGAGCCGGCAGCGGCGCATCGCCGCCTCGGTGACCTCGGTGTCCGGGGTGGCGGCGACGAAGTTGCCGCCCATCGCGAAGAACACCTTCACCCGGCCGTCGCGCATCGCGCGGATGGTGTCCACCGAGTCGTAGCCGTGCGTCCGCGGCGGCTCGAAGCCGAACTCGCCGCCCAGCGCGTCCAGGAAGGCCGCCGAGGGCCGCTCGAAGATGCCCATCGTCCGGTCGCCCTGGACGTTGCTGTGTCCGCGCACCGGGCAGACCCCGGCGCCCGGGCGGCCGACGTTGCCGCGCAGCAGCAGGAAGTTGACCACCTCGCGGATGGTCGGCACGGCGTGCTTGTGCTGGGTGAGGCCCATCGCCCAGCAGACGATGATCTTCCGGGAGGAGAGCACCAGGCGGCCCAGCTCCTCGATCTGCTCCCACGGCAGGCCGGTGGCGGCGAGCACCTCCTCGCGCCGGGTCTGCCGGGCCTCGGCGGCGAACTCCTCGAAGCCGTGGCAGTGCCGCGCGACGAACTCCTCGTCGACGCCGCCGTCCGCGTCGAGGACGAGCCGGTTGAGCGCGCGGAACAGGGCGAGGTCGCCGCCGAGCCGGATCTGCAGGAAGAGGTCGGTCAGCTTGGTGCCGTGGCCGGCCAGGCCGCGGGCGTTCTGCGGGTTCTTGAACCGTTCGAGGCCGGCCTCGGGCAGCGGGTTGACGCTGACGACGGTGGCACCCGCGCGCTTGGCCCGCTCCAGGGCGGAGAGCATCCGCGGGTGGTTGGTACCCGGGTTCTGGCCCGCCACGATGATCAGGTCGGCCTGGTAGAGGTCCTTGAGGCTGACGCTGCCCTTGCCGACGCCGAGCGTCTCGGTGAGCGCCGAGCCGGAGGACTCGTGGCACATGTTGGAGCAGTCCGGCAGGTTGTTGGTGCCCAGCCGGCGGGCGAACAGCTGGTAGGCGAAGGCGGCCTCGTTGCTGGTCCGGCCGGAGGTGTAGAAGGCCGCGCCGTCCGGGGTGTCCAGGGCGCGCAGCTCCTCGGCGATCAGCGCGAAGGCGTCGTCCCAGGCGATCGGCGTGTAGTGGGTGGCGCCCTCGTCCAGCAGCATCGGCTGGGTGAGGCGGCCCTGCTGGCCGAGCCAGTAGCCGGAGCGTTCGGCCAGCTCGGCCACCGGGTGGGCGGCGAAGAACTCGGCGCGGATCCGGCGCTCGGTGGCCTCCTCGGCGACGGCCTTCGCGCCGTTCTCGCAGAACTCGGCGGTGTGCGTCTTCCCGGGCTCGGGCCAGGCGCAGCCGGGGCAGTCGAAGCCGTCCGGCTGGTTGACCTTGCGCAGGGTGGCGAGGGTGCGCCGGGCGCCCATCTGCTCGGTGGCCATCCGGAGGCTGTGGCCGACCGCCGGCAGTCCGGCCGCGGCGTGCTGGGGCGCGGACACCACGGGGGCGTCCTGCGCGGGATCGCTCTGCGGGGCCGGTTTGGCCATGACTGCGCTCCTCGGCTGTGCTCGTCCGGCCGCCGCTCCGTCGCGTGGCCCGCCGTCCATCCTTCCACCCGTTCGAGTCGTCCGGGCCATCCCGGTACCGGTCCCGGCCGACCCCGCACGGTGCGTCGATGGGGTGCGGCCGCTTCGAGAGGCGGGGGCGCGGGTGACCGGCCACCGCGCGGGCCCGGCACGACCTGTCCCTACCAGCAGCGGCCGGCGCTGTCCGCGCGCCGGGGCCCGCCCGCGCGCCGCGGCCCCGGGTGGCCCTCCGGGCCAGGAGCGCCCCGGCCGGGGCCGTGGTGCCGATCCGGCGCCCTCCCGGCCCCGGGACGTCGCCTCGGGCCAGGAGGCCGGTGCCTGCCTGACCGCGCTGGAGCGCGGGACCGGCATCACGCCGAGCGGGAGCTGGATCGTCGTGTCAGCTCCGGACCACGTCACCGCCGAGGACCTGGTCGAGGAGCTGTTCGGGCCCCGAGCCGGCCGGGCGGGGCCCCGGGCCGACCACGCGGGCCGCGAGCGGCGCGGTGGGCCGCCCGGTGGGCCGCCCACCCGCCGCCGGGACGGCCGCCAGGGCCCGCAGGATGGCCCGGGCGGCGGCGTCGTTCTGGCGAAAGCCCGGGGAGTCGGTGCGCGGCCGGGCGAAGGCGGCCGCCGCGCGCAGACTGGTGTGCGGGCCGAGGGCGGTGCGCCGCGGGTGCGGCCCGCCGTCCAGGGCCGGGTCCAGGACCCGGCTGTCCCCGGGCCGGATGGTGAGCAGCCCGGAGCGGTGGGTGTGCTCCTCGTCGCTGACCACCTCCTCCACGATCCGCCCGGCGCGGTGCAGGTCCCGCAGGACCGGGTCCCGGGTGCGGGCCAGCGCGTGCTTGGGCAGGTACGCCTCGATCAGCGCGGTGGCCTCGACGCGGTGCCCGGGCACGGTGCTACCGGACGCCCGCCAGGTGCCGGTCGCCTCGTCCCGGTCGACCCGGACGCCCGCGCCCAGGAAGCGGACCACGCCCGCCTCGGAGAGCGCGAGCAGCTGGCGCAGCCGGAAGCCGGGCGGGCCGGAGGCGAGGTAGCTGAAGTAGCCGAAGAACCACTCGTCGACCTCCTCGCCGACCGAGCGGGCGGTGAGCCGGCCGGAGGCCAGCACGCGGGGCAGTTGGCCGAAGAGCGAGAGCAGGGCGAGGAAGGCGCCGAGGTCGGCGCTGTGGGCCGGGTCGGCGCGGCGGTCGGCGTCCTCGGTGATGTAGCCGCGCAGATGGCGCTGGAGCTCCTCGGCGGAGCCGAGTTCGAGACCGGCCAGCGGGAAGTCGAGCCGTTCGAAGTCCAGCCGGTCGGCCTCGTCGGGGACGGCCCGGGCGATCAGCCGGGCGAGCTCGGGCGCGTACCAGTCGTGGGCGTCGTAGCCGGCGAGGAACTCGGCCCAGGGGAGCGCGGTGCGTTCGGGGTGGGCGTGGAACAGTTCGTGGTAGTGCCCGAAGCCGATGTCCTTCGCCATCAACGGCCAGAAGTCGCGGCGCAGTTCGAGCGGCCCGGGGCGCGCGAGAACGGCGTCCACGGCGGCCGCGTCGAAGTAGCGGGGGAGCGGGGCGGGCGGCCCCTGGAGCCGGTAGCCGGTCTTGGAGTGGTAGGGAACACCGCGCCGGGAGCCGACGTGGATCACCGGCTCGCGGCCGGAGGGCCGGTAGACCGGGCCGTCCGGCGTCTCCTCGAAGCGGCCGCCCCGGCCTTCGGTGAGCAGGGCGACCAGGTCGACGAAGGCGAGCCCGAAGCCGCGCAGGACGACGTGCTCGCCGGCGCCGATGCCGCTCAGGTCGGCGTCGGCGGAGAAGGCGGGCGGCAGGTGGAAGCGGCCGTGCCGGGCGGCGAACCCGGCGTCCGCGGCGTACCGGGGGTGCGGCGCGGAGTCGAGGTGGCCGAGGGTCAGGGTGACGTGGTCGGCGGTGAGCACCCGGTCCCCGAGGTGGACCAGCTGCGGGCCGTCCACCGGGCCCTCGACCCGGCGGACGGTGTCCCGGTGCACGGTGACGGTGATGTGCGGCGGGAGGTCGGCGACGGCGCGGCGGAACACCCAGTCCAGGTAGGCGCTCTGGGCCCGGCGGGTGGGGAAGTCGGTGGGCGCCAGGGTGCCCAGCTCGGCCCGGACCGCCGGGTCCTCGACCTCCCGGTAGGGCGCGAACTCCGTCTGCCGGGCGGCCCATTCGGCCAGCGAGGGCCCGGGGCGGACCGGTCCGTCGATGGTGGACCGCTCGTCGGTGAACATCGTGACGTCCTCGGCCATCGAGTTCATCCGGAGCAGCGGGGACTGGTCGTAGCGCCAGATCCGGCCCGCGCCGGGCGGGTGCGGGTCGACCAGGTGGATCTCCAGCGGGCGCTCGGAGGGCAGGAGTTCGGCCGCGTTGGCGGCGATCCGCTCCAGCAGCCCGGTACCGCGCGGGCCGGCGCCGACGATCACCAGGGTGGTCAACGCGTCCC
The DNA here is from genome assembly GCF_055561235.1 of Kitasatospora sp. NPDC022856. NCBI lineage: Bacteria > Bacillati > Actinomycetota > Actinomycetes > Kitasatosporales > Streptomycetaceae > Kitasatospora > Kitasatospora sp. NPDC022856. The sequence goes on from NZ_JBVHHE010000003.1 coordinate 247,697, forward strand.
CCCGGCTGCGGTCTTGGCGCCGGTCGCGGCGTCGGCCCCGGCCGGGGTGTCGGCGGCGGCGCGCAGCCGGCGCCAGGCCGCGCGGGCCTTCTGCAGCGGGGTGGGCGGCAGGCCGTCGCGGGTGGCGCCCTTGGCGTAGTGCCGCTCGACGTAGTACTGGCCGACGGACAGCACGGTGGTGATCACGATGTACCAGATGGTGGCGACCATCAGCATCGGGATGACCTGGTAGGACTGCAGGTAGACCAGCTGCACCGAGTAGAGCAGGTCGGAGACGGCCAGCACGCTGATGATGCTGGTGCCCTTGAGTGCGCTGATCAGCATGTTCCCGGCGGTGGGGACGATCGAGCGCATCGCCTGCGGGACGATGATCCGGCGCAGCACCCGCCACCGGCCCAGCCCGAGCGCCGAGGCGGCCTCCAGCTGGCCGCGGTCGACCGAGAGGATCCCGCCGCGCACCACCTCGGCGGCGTACGCGGCCTCCAGCAGGGTCAGGCCGACCACGGCGGTCAGGGTGGGGCCGAACAGGTTGACGGTCCGGACGGTGACGAACTCCGGGCCGAACGGGATGCCCAGGCCGAGCGTCGGGTAGAGCGCGCCGATGTTGAAGAAGAGCAGCAGCTGCACCAGCGCCGGGGTGGAGCGGAAGATCCAGATGTACGTCCAGCTCAGCGTGCGCAGCACCGGGTTGCCGGAGAGCCGCATGGTGGCGAGCACCGTGCCGAGGACGAAGCCGAGGCCGAGCGTGACGGCGGTCAGCCACAGGGTCAGGGTGAGGCCGTTCAGGACCGAGGTGGCGGTGAACCAGTCGGCGACGACGTCCCATTGGAAGGCCTTGTTGCGGATCACCGAACTGAGGGCCATCGCGAACAGCAGCAGCGCGACGGCGGCGGAGACCCACTGGCCGGGCCGGCGGCGGGCGACGAGCCGGGCCGAGGGGTCGACGACGGCGCCGGCGGGCGGCCCCGGGTCCGGCACGGGGTTCTCGGTGAGGGAGGGCGCGGGAAGGACGTCCTGCGGGGTGGCCATGAGGAGGCTCCAGGCGGAAGCTGCGGGCAGGCGGGAGGTACGGGGGTGGTCACGTACGGCCGTCGGGCCGGCTCGCGTCCCTCAACGCGACCGGCTCCGCACTGCTCTCCGCATTGATCGTACGCATGCGCGAACGAGGGCTGTCAAGGGTGGTGCCGCCGGGGCACACGGCGACAAGTGATCGCAACAGAGCGGTAATGGACGGTGGTTGACGCCGTGCATCCTTCACTGCTCAACTTGTGCTCATGTACGCCGAGCAGCTCCTGGTCACCCGCGACCACATCGACTTCGGTCGGGTGTGGTCCGCGGCGTGTCGCGGCTGACCCGGCAGCGGGCCGTCCAGCCGGCCCTGTCCTCCTAGGAGCCTCCTCCCTCGGAGGCCCTCCTCGCGGAGACCTCTCCCTCGGTGCCCCGTCGCGGGCCGGGTAGGCCGTCCAGTCCCGTACGGACGGCCGTTTCAGGCGCACGCTGCCGCCTTCAGCCTTCCGTACCCCACTGCACTCCGGCAGTTCTCCGTCGCCCTTCCGCCGACGTCGACGTCTTCGCCGTCGTCGTCACCGTCACGTGCCCGTGCCCGTCGATCCGCGCGCTCCGCTCCGCCCTCCCCGCTCGGCCCTCTTCGCTCCGCGCTCCCCGCTCGGCCTTCTCGCTCCCCGCTCCGTGCTCCAAGCCTGGCTCTGCCATGGCCTGTTCCGGTCTGCCCACCCGCAGCCGCCGGATTCCGTACGACCCGAAAGGTCAGTCACCATGCCCGTCGAATTCCTCGGCATCGCCGCCACCGGTGATGGTTCGGAGACCACCCCCCGCTCCACGGCGGCCTTCGACCGCGACTACACCCTGCGGCTGGCCCGGGCCCACGAGGACAACGGCTGGGACCGCGTGCTGTTCGCCTACGGCGCCGGCGCCCCCGACCCGGCGGCGGCCGCGGCGTTCCTCGCGGCCCGGCTCGACCGGCTCCAGATCCTGCTGGCCCACCGGCCGAACGTCTCCTACCCGACCTACGCGGCGAAGACCTTCGCCACCCTGGACCGGATCAGCGACGGGCGGCTCACCGTCCACTTCATCACCGGCGGCAACGACCACGAGCAGCAGCGCGAGGGCGACTTCCTGACCAAGGACCAGCGCTACGCCCGCACCCGTGAGTACATCGGAATCGTCAAGAAGGCGTGGACCAGCACGGAGGCCTTCGACCACGAGGGCGAGTACTACCGCTTCAACGACTTCGTCTCGGACGTCTTCCCCGTCCAGGCCCCGCGCCCGGGCGTCTCCTTCGGCGGCTCCTCGGAGGCCGCCTACGCGGCCGGCGGGGCGGAGGCGGACATCTACTGCCTCTGGGGCGAACCGCTGGCCCGGACCGCCGAGCAGATCGAGCGGGTCAAGGAGGCCGCGCGGGCCGCCGGCCGGACGGACGTGCCGCGCATCCAGGTCGCCTTCCGGCCGATCATCGCGCCGACCGAGGAACTGGCCTGGGAGAAGGCGTACCGGACGGTGGACGCGATCCGGGCCCGCAAGGAGTCCGGCGAGCTGGTCCGGCGCGGTGCGGCCGCGGCCCGGACCCCGGAGAACACCGGGTCGCAGCGGCTGCTGGAGATCGCCGCGGCCGGCGAGCGCTACGACCGCGCGCTCTGGACCCCGACCGCGGCCGCCACCGGCGGGGCCGGCAACTCCAACGCCCTGGTCGGCACGCCGGAGACGGTCGCGCAGGCGCTGCTCGACTACTACGACCTCGGCGTGGACATCCTCTCCGCGCGCGGCTACGCGCTGCTCGACGACGCGATCGACTTCGGCCGGTACGTCATCCCGCTGGTGCGCGAGGAGGTCGCCCGGCGGGACGCCGCGAAGGCGGCCGAGGCGGCCGAGCGGGAGGCCCGGGCCGAGCGCGACCGCCACCAGCTGATCGCGGTCCAGGCGTGAGCGGCACCAGCCTGGCGACCGAGGTCCGCCGGGTGACGATCGACGATCCCCTGGTCGAGCCGCTGCTGCGGGAGCTCACCCACGAGTACGTCACCCGCTACGGGCCGGATGCCCGGGAGGAGATGAGCCGGTACCCGAAGGACGCCTTCGCGGAGCCGGCCGGCGTACTGCTGCTCCTGCTGGAGGACGGCGAGCCGGTGGCCGGCGGTGCGTACAAGCGGTACGACGAACGGACCGCCGAGGTGAAGCGGATGTGGACGCATTCCGCGCACCGCCGCCGGGGGCTGGCCAGCCGGGTGCTGGCCGAGCTGGAGCGGGCCGCGCGGGCGGTCGGCTACACCCGGATCTTCCTCACCACCGGCCCGCGCCAGCCCGAGGCCAGGGGGCTCTACCTGGCGACCGGCTACACCCCGCTGTTCGACGTCGACGCCGATCCGCTGGAGATCGGCCCGCTGGCGTTCGAGAAGTCCCTGCCGGCCCGCACCGACAGCGAGCGGGCCGAGGCCCCCGCGCGACCCCATCACGCACCGACCCCGAAAGGCGCCCAACTCCCGTGAGAACCACCACCGTCCGCCGCCGCCTGCTCGCGGCCACCGCCCTGCTGCCGGTCCTGGCCCTGGCCGCGTGCGGTTCGGACCCGAAGACCGCCGCCCAGCCGGGCGCCGGCCAGGCGGCGGTCGACGCCGCCGCGCAGGACCTCGTCTCCGGCGTCGCGAAGTCGGACGCGGCGGCCGCCCTGCTGCCCGAGGACGTCCGCAAGGCGGGGACGGTGAAGTTCGGCTCGGCGATCGCCTCGCCGCCCGCCGCCTTCTACGCCGACCAGGCCACCAAGAAGGCGGCCGGGGTGGACATCGACTTCACCGACGCGGTGGCCAAGGTGCTCGGCCTGACCGTGGAGCGCGAGGAGGCCGCCTTCGAGACCATCCTGCCCGCGCTGGGCAGCGGCAAGTACGACGTCGGCACCGGCAACTTCGGGGTCACCGCCGTCCGGTTGAAGACCATCGACTTCGTCACCTACATCGACGACGGCCAGGGCTTCGCGGTCAAGAAGGACAACACCAGCGTCCAGCCGGTCACCGACCTCGCGCAGCTCTGCGGGCTGGTCATCGGCACCGGGGCCGGCACCACCTTCGAGACCACGCTGAACGCCAAGAAGAACGTCTGCACCGACGCGGGCAAGAAGCCCTTCGAGGTGAAGGCGTTCAGCGACAACGGCGCCACGCTGACCGGCCTCCAGCAGGGGCGGATCGACGTCGTGATGTCGACCATCAACGGCCTGCGCTACCAGGCGTCCCAGGAGGCGTCGGGGACGAAGTTCCTCGGCGAGTTCCACCGGCTGGACGTCGGCTTCGCGTTCAAGAAGGGCTCCCCGCTCGCCCCGGCCTTCCAGGCGGCGGTCAACCAGCTGATCAAGGACGGGACGTACGACAAGATCGTCAAGAAGTGGGGAGTCGTCGATTCGGCGATCAAGGAATCCCAGATCAGCCCGCCCGAGCACGTGTGACCCCCTGTCCGGGCCCCGGGCCTGTTGGAGGAATCCCCCCATGAGCATCACCACCACCGAGGCCGGTCCGCCGGCCGGAAGAACCGCCGCCAAGGCGCCGGCCGCCCCGGCCGGGCGCGTCGACCTCGGCGAGCTGGCCGGTCTGCGGACCGTCCGGGCCCGCCACCCGTGGCGCTGGGCGGCCGGCCTCGCCGCCGTCGTCGTCCTGCTCCAGTTCGCCCACGGGCTGGCCACCAACCCCGGCTGGGACTGGGCGACCTTCCGGGTCTACTTCTCCGCCGACACCATCCTGCGCGCCGTCGGCCGCACCATCGAACTCACCTTCTACGGAACGCTGCTGGGCTTCCTGCTGGGTGCGGTGGTGGCGGCGATGCGGCTGTCGCGCAGCGCGATCCTGCAGTCCATCGCCTGGGCCTACGTCTGGGCGTTCCGCTCCATCCCGCTGATCGTGCAACTGGTCTTCTGGTTCAACCTCTCCTACCTCTACAAGCGGTTCGGCATCGGGATCCCGTTCGGCCCGACCTTCGCCGAGTTCGAGACGATGGGGGTGCTGGGCGCGCTCGGCGCCGCCGTGCTGGGGCTGGGCCTGCACCAGGCGGCGTTCGCCGCGGAGATCATCCGCGGCGGCATCATCGCGGTCGACGGCGGGCAGCGCGAGGCCGCCGCCGCGCTGGGCGTGCCGCGCTGGCGCCAGGCCTGGCGGATCGTGCTGCCGCAGGCCATGCGCGGCATCCTGCCGGCCGCCGCCAACGAGGTGATCTCGCTGTTCAAGGGCACCTCGGTGGTCTACGTGATGGCCATCGGCGAGCTCTTCTACCAGGTGCAGGTCGTCTACGGCCGCACCGGCCGGGTGGTGCCGCTGCTGATGGTGGCCACCGTCTGGTACGTGCTGCTGACCACGGTGCTGTCGCTCGGCCAGTACTACGTCGAGCGCTACTTCGCCCGGGGCGCCGAACGCACCCCGCCGCCCACCCCGCTGCAGCGGGCCCGGGCCTTCGTCCAGGGCCTGCGGGCCGACCGCACCCCCGTCGAGACCGCTACCGGAGGACGCTCGTGACCACCCCCGTCGTGGAACCCATGGTGCAGGTCAGGGGCCTGCACAAGAGCTTCGGCCCGCTCGCCGTGCTGCGCGGCGTCGACCTCGACGTGCCGGCCGGATCGGTGACGGTGGTGCTCGGCCCCTCCGGCTCCGGCAAGTCGACGCTGCTGCGCTCGATCAACCACCTGGAGAAGCTGGACCGCGGCTTCGTCGCGATCGACGGCGAGCTGATCGGCTACCGCCGCTCCGGCGACCGGCTGCACGAGCTCAGGGAGCGCGACGTCCTGCGCCAGCGCACCAACATCGGCTTCGTGTTCCAGAACTTCAACCTGTTCCCGCACCTCACGGTGGTGGAGAACATCATCGAGGCCCCGGTCAGCGCGCTGCGCCGGCCCAAGGCCGAGGCCCGGGCGGCCGCGCTGGCGCTGCTGGAACGGGTCGGCCTCGCCGACAAGGCGGACGCCTACCCGCGCCAGCTCTCCGGCGGCCAGCAGCAACGGGTGGCGATCGCCCGGGCGCTGGCGCTGGAGCCGAAGGTGCTGCTCTTCGACGAGCCGACCTCGGCGCTCGACCCGGAGCTGGTGGGCGAGGTGCTGGACGTCATCAAGGACCTCGCCCGGTCCGGCACCACCATGATCGTGGTGACCCACGAGATCGGCTTCGCCCGCGAGGTCGCCGACACCGTGGTCTTCATGGACGGCGGGGTGGTGGTCGAGCAGGGCCCGCCGAAGGCCGTCCTGGACGATCCGCAGCACGAGCGCACCCGCGCCTTCCTCGCCAAGGTCCTCTGACCCCCCTCGCCGATCCCCTTCGCCGACCCCCTCCCGCTCCCCGACCCTCTTCCAGCCATCAGGAGTTCCGCCATGTCCCTACCCCGTCGTGCCCTCGTGACCGCCGCCGCCGCGCTCGCCGCCACCCTCACCCTCGCCGCCTGCGGCAGCTCCACGGACGCCGCCGCGGAGCTCGCCCCCGCGAAGGGCAGTACCGCGCCCAACGGCACCACGGTGAACCTGACCCCGAATCAGAACCGCATCACGACGGCGAAGGTGGACGCCATCGCGGCGCTGGTTCCGGAGGAGGTCAGAAAGAGAGGGACGCTGACGGTCGCCAACTCGCTTGGTACCACGCCGCCGCTGGACTTCTACGCGAACGACGACAAGACCATCATCGGGGTCGAGCCCGACCTCGCCTCGCTGGTCGGTGACGTCCTCGGTCTGAAGGTCGAGTTCAACCCGGTCTCCTGGGAGAACGTCTTCGTGGGCCTGGACAGCGGCAAGTTCGACGTCGGCATGACCAACATCACCGTCACCGAGGCCCGCAAGGAGAAGTACGACTTCGCCACCTACCGGCTGGACATCCTCGGCTTCGAGGCCAAGAAGGGCACCGGCTGGAAGGTCGCCGGCCCCAAGGACGTGGCCGGCAAGACGATCGCCGTCTCCTCCGGCACCAACCAGGAGAAGCTGCTGATCTCCTGGAACGAGGAGAACGTGAAGAACGGCCTCAAGCCGGCCGACATCAAGTACTTCCAGAGCTCCTCCGACTACTACCTGGCGCTCTCCTCCGGCCGGATCGACGCCTACGTCGGCCCCAACCCGAGCTCGGCCTTCCACGCCGTGCAGACCGGTGAGACCGAGGTGGTCGGCACCTACTCCGGCGGCGGCGCGGACGTCCTGGGGAAGATCGCGGCGACCACCAAGAAGGACAACGGGCTGGTCCAGGCACTGAACGGGGCGATCAACGAGATCATCAAGAACGGCACCTACGGCCAGGCGCTGAAGCGCTGGGGGCTCGACGGCGAGGCCGTCCAGACCTCCGAGATCAACCCGCCCGGCCTGCCCAAGCCCAAGCCGTAGCCCGTTCACCCCCATGTCCTCCCCCGACGCTATGGTGGCCCCGGTCACGGTGGACGCTGTTCGTATCCGGTGCACCCGGGGGTTGGGGGAGACATGAGGGCTGGGGAGGTTCTGGACGGCCGCTACCGGCTGGACCGGACGCTCGGCCGGGGCGGCTTCGGGGTGGTCTGGGCGGCCCACGACAACAACATCGGGCGGGCGGTCGCGGTCAAGGTCCTCTCCGAGGAGAAGGCGAGCGACGAGGAGGCGGTCGCGCGGTTCGTCCGCGAGGCCAAGACCGCCGGCAGCCTGTCCAATCCGCACATCGTCACGTTGCACGACTACGGCCGGGTCCAGCAGGGCGCCTGGTCCACCCACTACCTGGTGATGGAGCTGGTCCGCGGCCGCCCGCTGTCCGCGGTGCTCAAGGAGGGCACGCCCGACCCGGCGCTCGCGCTGAAGTGGGCCCGGCAGGTCTGCAAGGCGCTGGACGCCGCCCACCGTTCCGGCGTGGTGCACCGGGACATCAAGCCGGAGAACATCATGATCGCCGAGAGCGGCGAGGCCAAGGTGCTGGACTTCGGCATCGCCCGGCTGCTCACCCAGTCGGGCACCGGGCTCACGTCGACCGGTGTGGTCATCGGCACCCCGCCGTACCTGGCTCCCGAGTGCTGGGCCGGCGGCGCCATCGACGGCCGGGCCGACCTCTACGCGCTCGGCGTGGTGCTCTTCCAACTCTGCACCGGACAGCGCCCGTTCAACGCCGGATCGCCGGTCACCATGATGTACCAGCACCTCAACGACCCGCCGCCGCCGGTGCGCACCCCCTACCCGGCGCTCGCCGCCCTGATCCGCCGGCTGCTCGCCAAGGACCCGGCCGACCGGCCCGCCGACGCCGCCGAGGTGCGCCGCCGGCTGCGCGAGATCCCGGTCGGGCAGAGCACCCCGGTCGGCCGGAGCACCCCGGCCCCGTCGCCCGAGCCGCCCGAGGCGCTGCGGCAGCGGGCCGACCGGGCCTGGGAGTACGGCGTGGAGGGCCGGCCCGAGGAGGCCGTCCGGATGCTGACCGAGCTGATCCCGCGGTTCGCCCGCAGCTTCGGCCCGGCCGACCTCCGCACCCTGCGCACCTGTCACGACCTCGCCCTCTGGCTGGCCCGCGCCGGCAGCCCGGGCGCCGCCGCCGCGCTGCTGCGCGAGCTGGCCCCGGCCCTGTCCGGCGAGCCGAGGGCGCACGCCGACGTCCTGCGCGACCTCGACCGCTGGGAGCGGGAGCGCGACGAGGCCGGCCCCGGCCCGGCCCGGGCACAACCCCTGGACCAGCTCCTCGGCGGCCCCGCGCAGAGCTGACACCCCGGCGGTCGCCCGACGACCGACCGGCGCCGGGCCGCCCACCCGCGCGTTCACCCCGGGCGGAGGCCCGTCCGCCCACGGTGGAGCCCTGTGCCGGAGCCCCGTGGTGGAGCCCCGCGCCGCCCGGGCCGCCCGGTGGCCGTCGCCCGGGCCGAGGGCTGTCAACCGTACGGGCACCTGATTCGGTGCTGCTCCGGGTTGTGGGAATTGATAGGAATTCGCCGAGCTGGACTGTCTGGTTCGCAGGCGGCAGCCGTTGATATACCTCGCAACAAGAGTTCGGTGCGGTGTGTGCGGCCGTACCGGCGAGCTGAGACGAAAGTGGTGGTGACGCTCAGATGAAGCTCCTCCGTGTCGGACCACCGGGCGCCGAGCGTCCGATCGCGCTGGGCCACGACGGCACCGCGTACGACCTCTCCGGGCGCGCCCGGGACATCGACGGCGCCTTCCTGGCCGGGCTCGACCCGGCCGCGCTGGCCCGCGACGCGGCCGCCGGCCTGCTGCCGGTGGCCGACATCGCCGGGCAGCGGGTCGGCGCTCCGGTCACCCGGCCGGGCAAGGTGGTCGGGATCGGGCTCAACTACCGGGACCACGCCGCCGAGGCCGGCGCGGCGATCCCGGACGAGCCGGTGATCTTCCTCAAGCCGAGCAACACCGTGGTCGGCCCGTACGACGAGGTGCTGGTGCCCCGGGGCGGCGAGAAGACCGACTACGAGGCCGAACTGGCGATCGTGATCGGCCGCACCGCCCGGTACCTGGCCGGCCACCGGGAGGCGGCGGAGGCGATCGCGGGCTACACGATCGCCAACGACGTCACCGAGCGGGCCTTCCAGCTGGAGCGCGGCGGCCAGTGGGACAAGGGCAAGTCGGCGGAGACCTTCACGCCGCTCGGCCCCTGGCTGGTCACCGCGGACGAGGTCGCCGACCCGCAGCGGCTGCGGCTGCGCCTCTGGGTCAACGGCGGGCTGCGGCAGGACGGCTCCACCGCCGAGATGATCTTCCCGGTGCTGGAGATCGTCCGGTACGTCAGCCAGTTCATGGTGCTGGAGCCGGGGGACGTGATCGTCACCGGCACTCCGGCCGGCGTCACCCTGGGCCACCCGGGCACGCCGTTCCTGACCGCCGGGGACGTCGTGGAGATCGAGATCGACGGGCTGGGCCGCCAGCGTCAGGTGCTCGGCAAGGCCTGACGTCCGGGCGGCCCGACCCCGACCCCGGGCACGGGGGTCGCGGGTCGGGCCGCGAGAGCGAGCCGGACCCGCCCGCGAAGAACCGCCGCGCCCCGCGCCTCAGCCGCCGAGCGCGGCCCGCAGCCGGGCGGTCCGTGGTGCGTCCGGGCCCTCCAGCGCCAGCAGCGCGGTCAGCACCTGCGCCGTCTGCGGATCGTGCAGCGCCGTCGCCGCGGCCATCGCCACGAACTGGTCCACCAGCCACTCCCGCAACTCGTCCACCGGCAGCGCGCGGCCCTCGTCCAGCCAGGTCAGCGAGGTGCCCTCGACCACCGCGATCCACGAGCGCACCAGCAGGGTCAGCCGCGGCCCGGCCTCCCGGACCCCGAGGTGGCGCAGGGTCCGCTTGAGCGCCGCCCGCCGGACGTCGTCCACCATCGCCGAGGTGCGCTGCGTCTCCACCACCGAGCCGCCGCGCAGCAGCGCCGAGTACCCGGCGTCGTGCTCGGCCACGAAGGCGAAGTAGCTCTCCAGCACGGCGGCCAGCTGCTCGGTCGGGCTGCCGGTCAGCGGCACCGTGAACCGGCTGGTCAGCTCCTCCGCGGCGGTGCGCAGCGCGGCCTCGTACAACTGCTGCTTGCCGCCCGCGAAGTAGCGGTACACCAGCGGTCGGGAGGCCCCGGCGGCCTCCGCCACGTCGTCCAGGCTCACCTCGTCCGGCGGCCGCGAGGCGAAGAGCTCCAGGGCGACCGCGATCAGCTGGTCCCGTCGCTGCTGCACCGTCAGCCGCCGGTACCCGCTGCGCCGCGGCCGGGCCTCGGAGGACGGTGGGACGGGCGCTGAGCTGGCTTCCATGGCGGTCAGCGTAATGGTCGCCGGTCCGATCGGATCCTTGCCTGCACCGATCATTCCGAACGGATGTTTGCCGCCCGGGCGCCCCGGCCGCCCGGCCGCCCGGCCGCCCCAGCTACCCCGCCGCCCCGGCCCCGCCGCCCCGACCTGCCCCGGCCCGTTCGTGACCCGCCGCCGCTCCGCGACCGCCCGCCCCGGCGGGTCGGCCCGCCGCACGGCGGGCCGGGCGCCGACCATGGGGACGGATCGTCGCCGTCGCTTCGAGGAGGGCCGCCGGATGGCGCGGGCAGTGCAGTGGACGGCGGCCGTGCGCCGGGTGCCGGGCGCGGTCCTCCGGTGGGTCCGGTCGGCGCCCGGGACGTACCTGTGGCTGCTGCTCCTGGCGGCCACGAGCTTCGTGGTGGCGCGGATGGACCCGGCGCGGCTGGACTGGTTCCTGGCCGCCCGCTCGACCAACCTGGAGAACCTCCGCTCGGACCCGGTGCACGTCCTGGTGGCCAGCGCGCTCTGGACCGAGCAGTCGAGCTTCCTCCTCTACTTCGTGCTGTTCACCCTCTTCCACGCCAACGCGGAGCGCTGGCTGGGCACGCCGCGCTGGTTCGCGGTGGCCGCCACCGCCCACGTGCTGGCCACCCTCGTCAGCGAGGGGGTGGTCGCCCGGGGCATCATGCGCGGCCGGCTGGGGGAGAGCCTGGCCGGCACGGTGGACGTCGGCGTCTCGTACGCGCTGGCCGGTGTGGTCGCCGTGCTGACGTACCGCTTCGCCGGCCGCTGGCGACTGCTGTACGGGGGCGGCGTGCTGGCCTTCTACCTGGTGCCGCTGGTCGGTTCGCACACCTTCACGGACCTCGGACACTTCTGCGCGGTGCTGATCGGCCTCTGCTTCTTCCGGTTCGCCCGCGGCCGGTCCAGGTGGGACCCGGGACTGCTGCTCCGGCGCAGGCGGGAGCGCCGGGCGGAGGTCTGAAATGGCCGGTCCATGCCACAGGGTAGGGGCTTGCAATCGGCCCGGGCCGCGAAATGATGTCCGGATGGTTGAAGAACTGATCAGCTCCGACGGCACCACCCCGCGCCGTATTGCCGACGACTACGTGCAGGCCCTGGCCGAGCTCGACCCGCTGACCGCGGTGTACCTCGGGCTCAACCTCGACGACGACCGACTCCCCGACCTCTCCCCGGCCGGTGACGAGGCGCTCGCCGAACTCGGACGCCGCACGCTCGCCCGGCTCGCGGACGCGGAGCGGGCCGGAGCTGCCGAGGACGAGGCCGAGCGCCGCTGCGCCCGGCTGCTGCGCGAGCGGCTCACCGCCTCGCTCGCCGTCCACGACGCGGGGGAGGGCTTCCGCGCGGTTCGCAACCTGGCCTCACCGGTCCACAACGTGCGGGACGTCTTCACCCTGATGCCCGCCGACACCGAGCAGCAGTGGGCGGTGATCGGGCGCCGGCTGGCGCGGGTGCCCCTCACGCTGGAGCAGTACCGGGCCACCCTCGCCGCGGGCATCGAGCGCGGTCTGCTCTCCGGCCCCCGTCAGGTGAGCACCGTGGTCGAGCAGCTCGGCGACTGGCTGGAGGGGGACGAGGCCGGCTGGTTCGGCGTCTTCGTCCGGCAGGCACCCGAGGGGCTGCGCGCCGAGCTGGCCGGGCCCGCCGCCGCCGCTGCCGCCGCGGTGGCCGCGCTGCGCGACTGGCTGCGCGACGTCTACGGCCCGGCCGCCGCCGGCACCTCCGACACCATCGGGCGCGAGCGCTACGGCCGGTGGGTGCGCTACTGGACCGGCGCCGACCTCGACCTGGACGAGGCGTACGGCTGGGCCTGGCAGGAGTTCCACGGCCTGCTCGCCCAGATGGAGGCGGAGGCCGAGAAGGTGCTCCCCGGCTCCACCCCGATGGAGGCGATGCGGTGGCTGGAGAGCGACGGCCCCGCCGTCCAGGGCGCCGAAGCGACGCGTGAGTACCTCCAGGGGCTGATGGACGGGGCGATCCGCGACCTCCAGGGCACCCACTTCGACCTGGCCGAGCCGGTCACCCGGGTCGAGTCGATGATCGCCCCGGCGGGCAGCGCGGCCGCGCCGTACTACACCTCGCCGTCGCTGGACTTCACCCGCCCGGGACGGACCTGGCTGCCGACCATCGGCCGGGAGCGCTTCCCGGTCTGGGACCTCGTCTCCACCTGGTACCACGAGGGCGTTCCCGGCCACCACCTCCAGCTCGCGCAGTGGAACTACGTCGCCGACCGGCTCTCCACCTACCAGGTCAGCATCGGCGGGGTGAGCGCCAACATGGAGGGCTGGGCGCTGTACGCCGAGCGCCTGATGGACGAGCTGGGCTACCTCACCGACCCGGGCCACCGGCTCGGCTACCTCAACGCCCAGATGATGCGCGCGCTGCGGGTGATCGTCGACATCGGCATGCACGTCGGGCTGGACTTCCCCGCGGACTCCCCGTTCCGCCCGGGCGAGGCCGTCCTGCCGGACGCCGCCCGGGAGTTCTTCGGCCGGTACTGCGGGCTGGCGCCGGAGGTCCTGGACAGCGAGCTGGTCCGCTACCTCGGCATGCCCGGCCAGGCGATCGGCTACAAGCTCGGCGAGCGGGCCTGGCAGCGCGGCCGGGCGGCGGCCCGGGCGGCGCACGAGGCGCGCGGCGAGGAGTTCGACCTCAAGGCCTGGCACATGGCGGCGCTCTCGCAGGGCTCGCTGGGGCTGGACGACCTGGTGGCGGAGCTGGCCGCGCTGTAGTGCGGTGCCGGCGACGGCGGGTGCCCCGGCCCGGGCGGCCGACGGCACGGCCCCCGGGTGCAGGGGCACCCGGGGGCTCTTCGCCGCCCCCGGCCGGGGCGGGCCTGGTCCCGTGGTCCCGGGCCAGTGGTCAATTAGTCCCATTCGTCCGATTTGGTGAGCTTTTTCCTTGCCATTCGCCGCGCGGAGCGTTTGGCTGGAAGGCGACTGCGTGACCTCTCCGAACCCCTGCGGAAGGCTCCCCCAGTGTCTGCTCAACCTGCCACCGGTCATAAGGCGGCGGACAGTCGTCGCTGGTGGGCATTGGCGGTCATCGCCATCGCCCAGCTGATGATCGTCCTCGACATCACCATCGTGAACATCGCCCTGCCCTCGGCCCAGAAGGACCTCGGGATATCCGATGCCAACCGGCAGTGGGTGATCACCGCCTACACGCTGGCCTTCGGTGGCCTGCTGCTCCTCGGCGGCCGGCTCGGCGACCTCTTCGGCCGCAAACGCGTCTTCATCATCGGCCTGCTCGGCTTCGCCCTCGCCTCCGCGATCGGCGGCGCCGCGTCCGGGTCGGCGATGCTGTTCGCGGCCCGCGCCCTCCAGGGCGCCTTCGGCGCACTCCTCGCCCCGTCCGCCCTGGGCCTGCTCTCCACCACCTTCAGCGATCCACGGGAACGCAGTACGGCGTTCGGCATCTTCGGTGCCATCGCCGGCGGCGGCGCCGCGATCGGCCTGCTCCTGGGCGGCCTGCTGACCGAGTACCTGAACTGGCGCTGGTGCCTGTTCGTGAACACCCCGATCGCCATCGCGACGGCCTTCGCCGCCTTCTCGATCCTCACCTCGGACCACGTCGCCAAGGGCCGCCGGGTCAAACTCGACCTGCCCGGCGCGTTCCTGGGCTGCGGCGGCCTGCTCGCCATCGTCTTCGGCACGTCGGAGGCGGTCAGCCGGGGCTGGGTGGACTGGCTGGTGCTGGGCTCGCTGGCGCTCGGCGCGCTCCTGCTGGTGGTCTTCGTGCTGGTGGAGCGGCGCACCGAGCACGCGCTGCTGCCGCTGCACATCGTGGGCGAGCGCAACCGCGGCGGCGCCGCGCTCTCGATCGGCCTGGCGATGGTCGGGATGTTCGGCCTGTTCCTGTTCCTCACCTACTACCTCCAGGTGATCAAGCACTTCTCGCCGGTGATGTCCGGCGTCTCCTTCCTGCCGATGACGGCCGCCATCGTGATCAGTTCGACCGGGTTCGCGGCCCGGCTGATGACCAGGGTGCCCTCGCGCAACCTGATCGGGCCCGGGCTGCTGCTGGCCGCGGCCGCGATGGCCTGGCTGACCCAGATGAAGGTGGACAGTCCGTGGGCCGGCATGGTGCTCCCCGCCGAGCTGCTGCTCGGCTTCGGGATGGGCCTGGTGTTCATGCCGGCGATGAGCCTGGCCACCCTGGGCGTCGCCCCGAACGAGGCCGGCGCCGCGTCGGCCACCATCAACTCGGCCCAGCAGGTGGGCGGTTCCGTCGGTACGGCGCTGCTGAACACGATCGCGGCCAGTGCCACCGCGACGTACCTGGCCACCCGGATCGCCGGCAATCCCCAGGTCCAGGCCCAGGGCGCGGTGCACGGGTACGTGATCGCGACCTGGGTCGCGATGGGCATCCTGCTGGCGGCGGCGCTGATCGCCTTCCTGATGATCAACCACCGCCCGGCACCCGGCGAGGCCACCGGGGAGACCGTGTCCGGGGCGGGCGCGCAGGCCGGCGCGGCGGCCACCGCGGGGGCGGCGGCGCCGAGCCACCGGCAGCGCGCCCGATGAGCCGCGGCCCCGGTACCCGCGCCGACTGAAACATGCCCCGAGGTCCCGCAGTCGACCTCCGGCGCCTCCCCGCTCCCGGCCACCCCGGGAGCGGGGAGGCGCCGCCGTGCCGGGGGGCGGACCCCGGGGTGACGCCTCGGGACCGACCGCCCCCGGGCCGCCGGGCGGAGGATTTCTCATCCGGCTCCCAGCCGGACGTCACAGCCCTCCCAGCTCCCTGGGCCATAGTCGGACGGTACTCGCACCGACATCCAGGTCAGGAGGACCAGGCATGGGCCAGCACCGTCGCCTTCAGCCCCGACGCCGGCTTCTGGCCCCCACCCTCCTCACCCTGCTCTCGGTGCTCACCGTGGCGGCCGTCGTCACGGGCGCGCACAGCGTGACCTCGGAGGTGACGGCGGCGGGCAGCCCGACGGTGACCGCCCCGGCGGCCGCCACGTCGTCCCCCGCGCCCGAGCCCGCGCCCGCGCCCTCGTCCTCTGCCCCGGCGCCGGAGGCGGCGGCGCACGCGGCGGCCCCGGCCGCCACCGGGGCGCCCACGGACGGGGCCGCCGGCGAGGCCACCACCGACCAGGCCGCCGCCGAGGCGCCCACCGACCCGGCCACAGCCGCCACCGTCCCGGGCCCGCTCGGCACCACCGCGGTGGCCCCGGCCACGCCCGAATCCGCCACCGTGGGAGCCCTGTTCAGCGGCAAGGTCACGGCGGGCGACCACTTCTGCACCGCCAGCGTGCTGCACAGCACCACGAAGAACCTGCTGATCACCGCCGCCCACTGCCTCGACAGTGCCGCCGGCGTCACCTTCGTCCCCGGCTACCGCGACGGCGCCGCCCCCTACGGCACCTGGCGGGTCACCGCGATCCACACCACCACCGGCTGGTCGCGGGACGGCGACCAGGACGAGGACTTCGCCGTCCTGGAGACCGCGTCCGACGGCGGCCGCCGGATCGAGGACGTGGTCGGCGCCAACCAGCTCGGCACCGACGAGCCCTTCGGCGTCACCGTCCGCCTCTACGGGTACCCGAGCGGCACCGAGGCGCCGCTCCTGTGCGGCAACACCACCGGCCGCCAGAGCACCTACCAGCGCGTCGTCGACTGCCCCGGCTACTCCGGCGGCACCAGCGGCGGCCCGTGGATCAGCACCACCACCGGCCATGTGGTCGGCGTCATCGGCGGCTACCAGGAGGGCGGCGACAGCCCCGACACCTCCTACAGCGCCGCCTTCGACCACACCGTGGCGGCCCTCTACGAGGAGGCGGTGGACGCGGCATCCTGAGCCCGGCCCGGACAGCGGTTCGAACGGCGTTCTTCACATGAAACACTCTCCGTCGACGAAACCGACACACCCGGAGAGCCCCAACCGTGACCACCTCCCGCACCACCGCCCTGACGATCGCGGCGACGGCCCTGGCCCTCGCCACCGTGGCGGGGTGCAACGACGACACCGGGTCGGCCGCCCAGCCGGCCCCGAACTCCGCCGCGGCCTCCGCTGCCCCGACGGCCTCCCCGACGGCCACCGCCTCCTCGCCGGCCACCACCGCCCCGGCGCCCGCGAATTCGGCCGCCACCGGGTCCGCGAGCCCGGCCGCCGAGGGTGCCTTCGACCCCGAGCAGGCCCTGGCCGCGGCCGACAAGTCGCCCTACGCGGTCTCGGTGGTCATGATCACCGAGAGTGGCGGGGTGGCGCTGTCGACCATGAAGGGCCGCAGCAACCTCAACGGCGTCTGGACCGGCCGGATGGAGATGCGCACCACCGCGCCCGGTGTCGCCGAGCCGATCCTCTGGATCGAGAGCCTGACGACGGCCGACGCCAGCTACCTGCGCGACCTGTCCACGCCGGGTGACGAGTGGGCCAAGATGCCGCGCTCCACCGACAACGCGGTCGTCGACTACACCGACTACGCCAAGCTGCTGCTGGCCGCCGGCCCCGGTGCGCGCAAGGGCATGGAGACGCGTGACGGCGTCGCCGTCTACCACCTCACCGGCCACATCAGCACCGAACAGCTGAGCACCGTCGACCCGCGGACGTACAAGTCGCTGAAGGCGAAGGGCACCACCGGCTTCGACTTCGACCAGTGGATCGACCGCGCGGGCCGCACCCGCTACGCCGAGCAGCAGGTCGAGATGAAGGGCGTGAAGGCGGTCAACAAGGTCACCTTCTCCGACTTCGGCCCGGCCGAGACCTTCGCCGCCCCGGTGGCCGGCTGACCGCGAGCCGCACGGAGCGCCGGGGCCGCCGTCCTTCCCGGGCGGCGGCCCCGGTCATGCCGCCCGCCCCGCCGTCGACATGACGAAGGCCCAGATCCGTGGATGAACTCCACTGATCTGGGCCTCTGTTGCACTTCTCGCGAAGTGCCCCCGGCAGGATTCGAACCTGCGCACCCGCCTCCGGAGGGCGGTGCTCTATCCCCTGAGCTACGGGGGCCTGCTTGGTGTTGTCGTCGCGTTCGCTTCGACGTGGAGAACATTACCAGGCCCGGGGCGTGGTCCGTGCACGGGTTTCCACCACCGGCCCGGCGGCGGGGAGCGGAGCGGGGCCGGAGGGGGAGCGGAAGTCCGGAAAGGCCGGACGGGGCGGCGGGCGCGCCGATACCCTCGGTGAGGTGTCGGGAGTGTCCGGGCGGGTCCTCGTGGTGGACGACAGCGAGGTGATCCGTCAGCTGATCAGGGTCAACCTGGAGCTGGAAGGCTTCGAGGTGGTGACCGCCGCCGACGGCGCCGAGTGCCTGGAGGTGGTCCGCCGGGTCCGGCCGGACGTGGTGACGCTGGACGTCGTGATGCCGCGGCTGGACGGCCTGCGGACGGCGGCCCGGCTGCGGGCGGCGCCGGTGACCAGCGGGCTGCCGATCGCGATCGTCAGCGCCTGCACGCCGGCCGACCTCGACCTCGGGGAGGCGGTCGGGGTGGACGGCTACCTGGGCAAGCCCTTCGACCCCGCCGATCTGGTGGCGCTGGTCTGGCGGCTGATGGCGCGGACGGCGAGGCCGGACGGGTTTCGCCCTGAGCGAACAGAGCGCACGGATCGCGGCTGAGCACGGCGCGCGGGCGTCTCAACCGGCAAACCGGGTGGCGAGCGGGTACCCCGTCTCGCCTACGCTTGGCGTCGTGACCCCCGCAGAGCTTTCCCAGGCAGTCCAGGCCGCAGTGAGCGCCGCCGTCGAGGCGGGCGAGCTGGCCGTCGCCGTGCCCGAGCACGTGACGGTCGAGCGACCCAAGAACAGGGACCACGGCGACTACGCGACGAACGTGGCCCTCCAGCTCGCGAAGTCGGCCGGTCGGCCGCCGCGAGCCGTGGCCGACCTGGTGGCCGCCCGCCTGCGTGCACTGCCCGGGGTCGCCAAGGTCGACATCGCCGGGCCGGGCTTCCTGAACATCACACTCGACGCCGCCACCCAGGGCGCGCTGGCGCGGAGCATCGTCGAGGCGGGCGAGTCCTACGGCCGCAACGAGGCGCTCAAGGGCCTGAAGATCAACCTGGAGTTCGTCTCCGCCAACCCGACCGGCCCGATCCACATCGGCGGCGTCCGCTGGGCCGCCGTCGGCGACTCGCTCGCCCGGGTGCTGCGGGCCACCGGCGCCGACGTCACCACCGAGTACTACCTGAACGACGCGGGCGTGCAGATCTCCAAGTTCGCCGGCTCGCTGAAGGCCGCCGCCAACGGGCAGCCCGTGCCGGCCGACGGCTACGTCGGCGAGTACATCGTCGACATCGCCAAGGCGATCGTGGACGGCGTCCCCGGCGTGCTCGACCTGCCCGAGGGCGAGCAGTCGGAGGTGTTCCGCACCGAGGGCCTCAAGCTCATGGTCGCCGAGATCCAGCGCTCGATGGAGGAGTTCGGCACCCACTTCGACGTCTGGTTCTCGGAGAAGTCGCTGCACGACTCCGGCGCCGTCGAGAAGGCCATCGAGCGGCTGCGCGAGCAGGGCCACGTCTTCGACCGGGACGGCGCGATCTGGCTGCGCACCACCGACTTCGGCGACGACAAGGACCGCGTCCTGGTCAAGGCCGACGGCGAGACCACCTACTTCGCCGCCGACGCCGCCTACTACCTCTCCAAGCGCGACCGCGGCTCCGAGGTCTCCGTCTACATGCTGGGCGCGGACCACCACGGCTACGTCAACCGCCTCAAGGCCATCTCGGCCTGCGCGGGCGACGACATGGACCGCAACATCGAGGTCAAGATCGGCCAGTTCGTGAAGATGCTTCGCGACGGCGAAGAGGTCCGCATGTCCAAGCGGGCCGGCAACATCATCACCATCGACGACGTGGTCGACTGGATCGGCGTGGACGCCGCCCGGTACACCCTGGCGCGCTCCTCCACCGACTCCACGATCACGCTCGACATCAACGTGCTGACCAGCCAGACCAACGAGAACCCGGTCTACTACGTCCAGTACGCGCACACCCGGATGTGCGGCGTCGCCCGCAAGGCCGCGGAGCTCGGCGTCGACAAGGGCCCGGCCGGGGACTTCAAACCCGAGCTGCTCGCCACCCAGTGGGAGAACGACGTCCTCGGCGCCCTCGGTGAGTTCCCGCGGATCCTGGCCACGGCCGGCGAGCTGCGCGAGCCGCACCGGGTCGCGCGCTACCTGGAGGACCTCGCGGGCAAGTACCACCGCCTGTACGAGAACTGCATGTTCCTGCCCAAGGGCGACGAAGAGCTCAACGACACGCACCGGGCCCGGCTGTGGCTGGTCGAGGCCACCCGCACGGTCATGGCCAACGGCCTCACGCTCCTGGGCGTGACGGCGCCCGAGCGGATGTAGGACCACCCCCAAGCGCACAGCGGGGGCGGCGGACGGTCAACGAGGACCGTCGCCGCCCCTCGCCATAAGCCAAGGAAGTAAGCAGAGATGAGCCGCTCCGCACACCCCGCAGGCCCCCGGCACGGCGACGTGCTGACCGAGGGCCACTACCAGGCGCCGCCGAGCGACCTGAACGCGCTCGACCCCAAGGTCTGGTCGAAGACCGTCGCCCGCGGTGCGGACGGCGTGGTCACCGTCGGCGGCCTCGACGTCAAGCGGCTCGCCGCCGAGTTCGGCACCCCGGCCTACGTCATGGACGAGGACGACTTCCGGGCCCGGGCCCGCGCCTGGCGCGAGGCCTTCGGTACCGGCGCGGACGTCTACTACGCGGGCAAGGCCTTCCTCTCCAAGGCGGTCGTGCGCTGGCTCCACGAGGAGGGCCTCAACCTCGACGTGTGCAGCGTCGGCGAACTGGCCGTGGCGCTGGCCGCCGGGATGCCGCCGGAGCGGATCGCGCTGCACGGCAACAACAAGTCGGTGGACGAGCTCGAACACGCGGTGAAGACCGGCGTCGGCCACATCGTGCTCGACTCCTACGAGGAGATCGAGCGGCTGGCCGCGATCGCCGGCCGGCAGGGCGTGCGCCAGCCGGTGCTGATCCGGGTCACGGTCGGCGTCGAGGCGCACACCCACGAGTTCATCGCCACCGCCCACGAGGACCAGAAGTTCGGGCTCTCGCTGAACGGGGGCGCGGCGGCCGAGGCGGTCCGCCGGGTGCTCGGCCACCCCGGCCTGGAGCTGCGCGGCATCCACTCGCACATCGGCTCGCAGATCTTCGACATGGCCGGCTTCGAGGTCGCCGCCCGCCGGGTGGTCGGCCTGCTCGCCGAGATCCGCGACGAACACGGCGTCGAGCTGCCCGAGATCGACCTCGGCGGCGGTCTCGGCATCGCGTACACCAGCGAGGACGACCCGCGCGAGCCGGCCGAGATCGCCGCCGCGCTGGCCGACATCGTCCGCCGCGAGTGCGCCGCCGCGAACCTGAGCGCCCCCCGGCTCTCCGTCGAGCCCGGCCGCGCGATCGTCGGCCCGACCGCCTTCACGCTGTACGAGGTCGGCACGATCAAGCCGCTGGAGGGTCTGCGCACCTACGTCAGTGTGGACGGCGGCATGTCGGACAACATCCGCACCGCGCTCTACGACGCCGAGTACTCCGTGGCCCTGGTGTCGCGCGCCAGCGCCGCCGAGCCGATGCTGGTCCGGGTGGTCGGCAAGCACTGCGAGTCCGGCGACATCGTCGTCCGGGACGCCTTCCTGCCGGCCGACCTGGCCCCGGGCGACCTGATCGCGGTGCCCGCCACCGGTGCCTACTGCCGCTCGATGGCGAGCAACTACAACCACGCCCTGAAGCCTCCCGTGCTGGCCGTCAAGGACGGTGCGGCCCGGGTGATCGTCCGGCGCGAGACGGAGGAGGATCTCCTGCGTCTCGATATCGGATGACGAAATTCTTGTCTCAGATCATGGAACGACCGTAGATCCGTACGGAAAGTCCCGGAGACTGGTACAGACCGAAGATCCGGCGGATCCCCGAAATACCGCCGGAAACCGAAGCACGAAGAATGCAGAGCGGAGTCGGATGATGCGTACGCGGCCGCTGAAGGTGGCGTTGCTGGGCTGTGGTGTGGTGGGCTCCGAGGTGGCGCGCATCATGACGACGGACGCCGCCGACCTCGCCGCGCGCATCGGCGCGCCGGTCGAGCTCGCCGGCATCGCGGTCCGCCGGGCCGGGCGGGTGCGCCCGGGCGTGCCGGAGCACCTGATCACGACGGATGCCGAGGCCCTGGTCAACCGGGGCGACATCGATGTGGTGATCGAGGTGGTGGGCGGCATCGAGCCCTCCAAACACCTCCTCCTGTCGGCGTTCCGCAACGGCGCCTCGGTGGTCAGCGCCAACAAGGCGCTGCTCGCCAAGGACGGCACCGAGCTGCACGCCGCGGCCGCCGAGGCCGGGGTGGACCTGTACTACGAGGCCGCGGTGGCCGGCGCGATCCCGCTGATCCGCCCGCTGCGCGAGTCCCTGGCCGGGGACAAGGTCAACCGGGTGCTCGGGATCGTCAACGGCACCACCAACTTCATCCTCGACAAGATGGACAGCACCGGCGCCGGCTACTCGGAGGCGCTGGAGGAGGCCACCGCGCTCGGTTACGCGGAGGCGGACCCGACGGCCGACGTGGAGGGCTTCGACGCGGCCGCCAAGGCCGCGATCCTGGCCGGCATCGCGTTCCACACCAAGGTCACCGCGGCGGACGTCTACCGCGAGGGACTGACCGAGGTGACCGCCGCCGACATCGCCTCCGCCAAGCAGATGGGCTGTGTCGTCAAGCTGCTGGCGATCTGCGAGCGGGCGGCCGACGGCGCGTCCGTCACCGCGCGGGTCCACCCCGCGATGATCCCGCTCACGCACCCGCTGGCCTCGGTCCGCGAGGCGTACAACGCGGTGTTCGTGGAGGCCGAGGCGGCCGGCCGGCTGATGTTCTACGGCCCGGGCGCGGGCGGCGCGCCGACCGCCTCGGCGGTCCTCGGCGACCTCGTCGCGGTCTGCCGCAACAAGCTCGCCGGCGCCACCGGCCCCGGCGACTCGGTGTACACCCGGCTGCCGGCCAAGCCGATGGACGAGGTCGTCACCCGGTACCACGTCAGCCTCGATGTGGACGACCGCGCGGGCGTGCTCGCCCAGGTGGCGTCCGTCTTCGCCGAGCACGGGGTCTCCATCGACACCGTGCGCCAGCAGGGCCGCGACGGCGACGCCTCGCTCGTCGTGGTCACCCACCGTGCCACCGACGCCGCCCTGTCGGCGACGGTCGACAAGCTCCGCGCGCTGGACAGCGTGCGGGACGTGGCCAGCATCATGCGGGTCGAAGGGGAGTAGGAAGAGCCATGAACGCCGTGATCGCCAGAGGCGCGCACACCCACCAGTGGCGCGGGCTGATCGAGGAGTACCGTGACCGCCTGCCGGTCAGCGACACCACGCCCGTGGTCACCCTGCTGGAGGGCGGCACGCCGCTGGTGCCCGCCCAGGTGCTCTCCGAGCGCACCGGCTGCGAGGTCTACCTCAAGGTCGAGGGTGCCAACCCCACCGGGTCCTTCAAGGACCGCGGTATGACGATGGCCATCTCCAAGGCCAAGGAGGACGGCGCCCAGGCCGTCATCTGCGCCTCCACCGGCAACACCTCGGCCTCCGCCGCCGCCTACGCGGTGCGTGCCGGGATGGTGTCGGCGGTGCTGGTGCCGCAGGGCAAGATCGCGCTCGGCAAGATGGGCCAGGCGCTGGTCCACGGCGCCAAGATCCTTCAGGTGGACGGGAACTTCGACGACTGCCTCACCCTTGCGCGTGAACTGTCCGAGAAGTACCCGGTGGCGCTGGTCAACTCGGTGAACCCGGTGCGGATCGAGGGCCAGAAGACCGCCGCCTTCGAGATCGTGGACATGCTCGGCGACGCGCCGGACATCCACGTGCTCCCGGTCGGCAACGCGGGCAACATCACCGCGTACTGGAAGGGCTACCGCGAGTACGCCGCCGACGGACTGTCCACCCGGACGCCGCGCATGTGGGGCTTCCAGGCCTCCGGTTCGGCCCCGATCGTGGACGGCGCCCCGGTGCTCAAGCCGCAGACCATCGCCACCGCGATCCGGATCGGCAACCCCGCCTCCTGGGACTACGCGCTCGCCGCGCGGGACGAGTCGGGCGGCCTCATCGACAAGGTGACGGACCGTCAGATCCTCTCCGCCTACCGGCTGTTGGCCGCGCAGGAGGGTGTCTTCGTGGAGCCCGCCTCGGCCGCCTCGGTGGCCGGCCTGCTGGCCAAGGCGGAGGCCGGCCTGGTCGACCCGGGCCAGCGGATCGTCTGCACGGTGACCGGCAACGGCCTCAAGGACCCGGACTGGGCGGTGGCCGGCGCGCCGCAGCCGCAGATCGTCCCGATCGACCCCGAGGCCGCCGCCCAGCGCCTCGGCCTGCTCGACTGACCGGAAGCCGTCTGACCGGAACCCGCCTGACCTGGCCGAATCACCGCCCCCGGACCAGGATCCGCCCAGCCGACCCCGCCTTGAGCCGGCCCGCCCCGAGCCGAAGGGGCGCGCCGGTGCCGAAAGGGAGAAGCGAGGACGCCCCGAGGAACGAGGGGCGTTGGAGCGCCGACCGTCGGCACCGGGTCAAGCGCCCCGGAGGCGAGCGGGCGAACACGCAGTGGGCCGACCCCCCCTTTCGGGGGGCGGCCCACAGCCGTTCTCGGCTGACACTTTTGTGTCAATTCAGCCACGTATTCCGGTGCCATTCCGGCACGTATTCCGGCCAGAAACGGCAACACACCAGATCGAAGGCCCACGGGGTGTACCACTGTGGAACCTCTCTTCGATACTCTGGGTCCGGCCGTGTGGCACATGCCCCGGGTCCGACCCCTCCAGGGGTCGCGACGACGGCTGTGACCGCCCACCCCGATCGGGGCCCGCGGCCCCCTCCCACCCTCGCACCGACGCGCTTCGCGCCGCCCGATTTCCCCAGGAGAGTCCACCGCATGGCCGGTCCTGCGTTCCGTGCCGCCGCCGTCCGGGTCCGGGTTCCCGCGACCAGCGCCAATCTCGGCCCGGGCTTCGACGCCTTCGGACTCGCGCTGGGTCTGTACGACGACGTGGTCGTCCGGGTCGCCGACTCCGGGCTCACCGTCGACATCGCCGGTGAGGGCGCCGAGACGCTCGCCCGGGACGAGCGCCACCTGGTGGTGCGCGCGATGCGCGCCGCCTTCGACCGGCTCGGCGGCCAGCCGCGCGGCCTCGAAGTGGTCTGCGCCAACCGGATACCGCACGGCCGTGGCCTGGGCTCCTCCTCCGCCGCGATCTGCGCCGGCATCGTGGCCGCCCGTGCCGTCACCATCGGCGGCCCGTCCGCGCTGGACGACGACGCGCTGCTGGCCCTCGCCTCCGAGCTGGAGGGCCACCCCGACAACGTCGCGGCCTGCCTGCGCGGCAACTTCACGGTGGCCTGGACGGACGAGGAGTCGGCCAAGGCCGTCACCCTGGAGCCGTCCGACCGGGTCGTCCCGGTGGTCTTCGTCCCGGCGACCGAGGTGCTCACCGAGACCGCCCGCGGTCTGCTGCCCCGGACCGTCCCGCTGGCCGACGCCGCCGTCAACGCCGGCCGTGCCGCGCTGCTGGTCGAGGCGCTGACCCGTCGGCCCGAGCTGCTGCTCGCCGCGACCGAGGACCGGCTGCACCAGGACTACCGGGCCTCCGCGATGCCGGACAGCGCCGCCCTGGTGGGCGCGCTGCGCGCGGAGGGCATCCCCGCGGTGATCTCCGGCGCCGGCCCGACCGTACTCGCGCTCACCGACGAGGCGGGCGCCGACAAGGTGCTGGCCTTCGCCGAGGACGCAGGTCAGGGCGGTGCGGTGTTCGCCGCACACCGTCTGGAGCTCGACCGGGCCGGGGCCTCGGTGCTCCCGCTCGACGGCTGAGCACCGGTCCGGCGGCCCGGATCCGGCCGTGTCCGGGCCGGACCGTCCGGACACGATTGGCAAGCGCAAGGCTGGGGAATGTCTGAGGGGGTCGGTAGTGTTAACCTCATTGCTGCACCAGGTGCCCTCCGGGGCTCGGTGCGCCGCGTCCCGATCCCAGCACTCCGCCCAGGCGGAGTCCCGGCGATGTACGGGGCGACGATTCTCCGGGAGCCCACCGCAGCGCGTACGCAGCCTGCCTGCGCGACTTGCGGCCGCATCCCGAAGCCGTGACGGCACCTGACTCCCACCCGCGGCCTCCCACCTTGAGGCAAGGACGGGCGGAGCGCGGGCCACCGTCACGCGACGGGGGCCCGGGATTCGCAGGCAGCGTGGGGGTACCACCCGGCCATGGCCGGCTGGGGGAGGGTCGGCATGCGACCGTCCCACCGCGCCAATCAGCACCACCGTGCATCACGCACCGCACCTCGCAGCTCTCCTCCGACTGGCTACCCGCCATCCGGGGGATCACCGCCTCGGACCGACGCAGTCGAGCGTTGGTCAGGACAGCACAACCGGTCGCCGAGCCAGACAGGCCGACGTCCGCTCCAGGGAAGGACCCTTAGTGAGCGACACCACCGATCTGATGGGCGCGCGCCCGGACGCCGAGGCGTCGGACGCAGCCGCCGCCCCCGCGGCCCCGGCCCGGCGCCGTCGCACCGCTGCCGCGGGCCTGGACGGCCTCGTCCTGGCCGAGCTGCAGAAGCTCGCCTCGACGCTCGGTATCAGCGGCACGGGACGCCTGCGCAAGAGCCAGCTGATCGAGGCCATCAAGGAGAAGAGCGGCGGGGACCCGCTGCTCGCCGCCGGTGCCGCTCCCGCCGCCGCTCCGGCCGCCAAGCGCACCGCCGCCAAGGCCGGCTCCGCCGAGCAGGCGGAGAAGCCCGCCCGCCGGACCAAGGCCGCCCAGGCCGAGGCCCCGGCCGCCGACGAGCAGGCCCAGATCGACATCCCGGTCCAGGCCGCCGCCGAGACCGCCGCGCCGGCCCGTGCCGAGCGCACCCGCCGCCGGGCCACCTCGGCCGCCGGCGCGCCGACCGCCGACGCGGTCGCCGAGGCGCCCGCCGCCGTCGCCACCGAGGCCAAGCAGGCCGAGGCCCGCCCGGCCGAGGCCCGCGGCTTCGAGGGCCGCGAGGAGGGTCGTACCGAGACCCGCCGGGACCGCCGGGACCGCCGCGACCGCCGCGAGGGCGGCGAGCGCGAGGGCCGCCAGGAGGGCGGCGACGCCCAGGCCGGCCAGGACGCCGACTCCCGCGAGTCGCGCCGTGACCGCCGCAACCGCCGGGACCGTGCCGACCGCCAGGGCGGCCAGGGTCAGGGCCAGGGTGGCCAGGGCCAGCAGCAGGGCGGTCAGGGCGAGAGCCAGCCGAGCCGCCAGAGCGGTGGCCAGCAGGCCCAGCCGCAGGCGCAGCAGGGCGGCTACGACGACGACGAGTTCGGCGACGGCCGTCGCGGCCGCCGGGGCCGCTACCGTGACCGCCGGGGCCGCGGCACCCGCCGCGAGGGCTTCGAGGTCGGCCCCGCCGAGCCGCAGGTCGGCGACGACGACGTGCTGATCCCGGTCGCGGGCATCCTCGACATCCTCGACAACTACGCGTTCGTCCGGACCTCCGGCTACCTGCCGGGCCAGAACGACGTCTACGTGTCGCTCGCCCAGGTCCGCAAGAACGGCCTGCGCAAGGGTGACGCCATCACCGGCGCGGTGCGCCAGCCGCGCGACGGCGAGCGCCGCGAGAAGTTCAACGCCATGGTGCGGCTGGACTCCGTCAACGGCATGGACCCGGAGAGCGGCCGCGGCCGTCCCGAGTTCAACAAGCTGACCCCGCTCTACCCGCAGGACCGACTGCGCCTGGAGACCGACCCGGGCATCCTGACCACCCGGATCATCGACCTGGTGTCGCCGATCGGCAAGGGCCAGCGCGGACTGATCGTCGCGCCGCCGAAGACCGGTAAGACGATGGTGCTGCAGGCGGTCGCCAACGCGATCACCCACAACAACCCCGAGTGCCACCTGATGGTCGTCCTGGTGGACGAGCGTCCGGAAGAGGTCACCGACATGCAGCGGTCGGTGAAGGGCGAGGTCATCTCCTCGACCTTCGACCGCCCGGCGGAGGACCACACCACCGTCGCGGAGCTGGCCATCGAGCGCGCCAAGCGCCTGGTGGAGCTGGGCCACGACGTGGTGATCCTGCTGGACTCGATCACCCGTCTGGGCCGCGCCTACAACCTGGCGGCGCCGGCCTCCGGCCGCATCCTGTCCGGTGGTGTCGACTCGACCGCGCTGTACCCGCCGAAGAAGTTCTTCGGTGCCGCGCGCAACATCGAGAACGGCGGCTCGCTGACGATCCTGGCCACCGCGCTGGTCGAGACCGGCTCGCGGATGGACGAGGTCATCTTCGAGGAGTTCAAGGGCACCGGCAACATGGAGCTCAAGCTCGACCGGAAGCTCTCGGACAAGCGCATCTTCCCGGCCGTCGACGTCGACGCCTCCAGCACCCGCAAGGAGGAGATCCTGCTGGGCAGCGAGGAGTTGGCCATCGTCTGGAAGCTCCGCCGGGTGCTGCACGCGCTCGACTCGCAGCAGGCGATCGAGCTGCTGCTGGACAAGATGAAGCAGACCAAGAGCAACGCCGAGTTCCTCATGCAGATCGCCAAGACGACCCCCGGGTCCGGCGACTGACCGCTGCCGAGCGGCTCGTGAGCACAGAACCCTGGTCCGCGCGAGCGGGCCAGGGTTCTGTGCTTGTTCCAGAGTTGGGACATTTAGAACCCTATGGATCATGTTGTCCGATTTACTCTGGACCGTATGGCCGACCACAAGAGGATCCCGAGCCGCCGCCGCACGGTCCTGCGGGCGGCCGCGTGCGCGTTCGCCGCGCTCGTCGTCCTCGGCGCCGGTGCGGCCGGGTACGCGTACTTCAAGCTGAACGGCAACATCAAGAGCGTCGACATCGACGCCCGGCTGGGCACGGCCCGGCCGCCGTCCGCCACCGACGGCTCGTTCAACGTCCTCGTCCTGGGCTCGGATTCGCGGGCCGGCGGGAACGGCGCGCTGGCCGGCGGGGACACCGGCGACACCGCCCGTTCGGACACCGCGATGGTGGTGCACGTCGACCAGGGCCACACCCGGGCCGACGTGGTCTCCATACCCAGGGACACCCTGGTCACCCGCCCCGACTGCACGGACGGCAAGGGCAAGACCGCCGCCGGTGCCAAGCGGGCGATGTACAACAGCGCGTACGAGACCGGTGGCGCCGCGTGCGCGGTCAAGACCACCGAAGTGCTGACCGGCCTGCGGATGGACCACTACATCGAGATCGACTTCGCCGGCTTCGCCCGGGTCGTCGACGCGCTCGGCGGAGCCACCGTGACCACCACCGTCCCGATCGACGACAAGGACAGCGGGCTGAACCTCGCGGCCGGCGAGCACCACCTCGACGGGCAGCAGGCGCTGGCCTTCGTCCGGACCAGGCACGGCGTCGGCGACGGCAGCGACCTCGGCCGGATCGAGCTGCAGAAGCAGATGGTGAAGTCGCTGCTGGGCCAGGCCGGCGGGATCGGGCTGTTCGGCAACCCGGTCAAGCTCTGGTCGGTCGGCGACACCCTGACCCGCAGCATCACCACCGACTCGGCGCTGGCCTCGGTGAACTCGCTGGTGGGGCTGGCCGAGGAACTCAAGGGGATCGGCCCCGACCAGCTCTCGATGGTCACCCTGCCGGTGGTGACGGCGCCCGGCGACGCCAACCGGGTGGTCGCCCAGCAGCCCCGGGCCGACCAGCTCTGGGCGGCTCTGAAGGCCGACCAGCCGCTCCCGCAGGCCGTCCTGGCCGAGCAGCCGCAGAACCCCGCCCAGACCACCCCGGCGGCCCCCACGGCGGCCCCCAAGGCCTCCGGCAGGGCCTCCGCGCAGCCCGCCGCGGGTACCGCGGCGAGCCCCTCGCCGCGGCGCTGACCCGCCCGTCGACCGGCCGGTGGCTGCCCCCTTCGGTCCCGTCGGCCGGGCCCGGAATATCCCGGAACGCGACCCGGTTTGGGAAGAAGCGACCGGTCCTGGCAGACTGGTACGTCGGTCCCGGTTCACGTGCGGCATTCAAGCCGCCGACCCGGTGCCCTCCCGAACCTAGGAGATCCCCTTGAAGCCCAACGTTCACCCCGAGTACGTGGTCACCCATGTGACCTGCACCTGCGGCGCCGAGTTCACCACCCGCTCGACCGAGACCAGTGGCGAGATCCGCGCCGAGGTCTGCTCGCAGTGCCACCCGTTCTACACCGGCAAGCAGAAGATCCTCGACACCGGTGGCCGCGTGGCCCGCTTCGAGGCCCGCTTCGGCAAGCAGCACAGCGCGAAGGCCTAGCGCTCCCTCGGCGCCGGTTTCCGGTGCCCCCGTACTCGTTCCGGGGGCGCTGGAGACCGGCGCCGTTCGCGTCCCACGACTCGTCCGTGTCATCCCTCCACCGGTTCCCAGGGAAGAAGGCCCCTTCATGTTCGAGGCAGTCGAAGAGCTCCTCGTCGAGCACGCCGACCTCGAAACGAGGCTGGCCGACCCCTCCGTCCACGCCGACCAGGCCAACGCGCGCAAGCTCGCCAAGCGGTACGCCGAGCTGACGCCGATCACCCGGGTCTACCGGGCCTGGCGCCAGGCCGGCGAGGACATCGAGGCAGCGCGCGAACTCGCCGCCGAAGAGCCGGAGTTCCTCGCCGAGGTGAAGGACTCCGAGGCCCGGCGCGAGGAGCTGACCGAGGAGCTGCGCCTGCTGCTCGTCCCGCGTGACCCGAACGACGACAAGGACGTCATCCTGGAGATCAAGGCGGGTGAGGGCGGCGAGGAGTCGGCGCTCTTCGCCGGCGACCTGCTCCGGATGTACCTGCGCTTCGCCGAGCGGATCGGCTGGAAGACCGAGATCATCGACGCCAACGAGTCCGACCTCGGCGGCTACAAGGACGTCTCGGTGGCCGTGAAGACCAGGGGCAGCACCGAGCCCGGCCAGGGCGTCTGGGCCAAGCTGAAGTACGAGGGCGGCGTCCACCGCGTGCAGCGCGTCCCCGCCACCGAGTCGCAGGGCCGCATCCACACCTCCGCGGCCGGCGTGCTGGTCACCCCCGAGGCCGAGGAGGTCGAGGTCGAGATCGTGGCCAACGACCTGCGGATCGACGTCTACCGCTCGTCCGGTCCCGGCGGGCAGTCCGTCAACACCACCGACTCGGCGGTCCGGATCACCCACCTCCCGACCGGTATCGTGGCGTCCTGCCAGAACGAGAAGAGCCAGCTGCAGAACAAGGAGCAGGCGATGCGCATCCTGCGTTCGCGGCTGCTGGCCGCCGCGCAGGAGGAGGCCGAGCGGGAGGCCTCGGACGCGCGTCGCAGCCAGGTCCGCACGGTGGACCGCTCCGAGCGCATCCGCACCTACAACTACCCCGAGAACCGCATCTCGGACCACCGCACGGGCTTCAAGTCCTACAACCTGGACCAGGTCCTGGACGGCGAGCTGAACGCGGTGATCCAGTCCTGCGTGGACACGGACGCCGAGGCCAAGCTCGCCGCGGCCCAGCAGAACTGAGACCGGCCTCCGGGCCCGATTGCACCAGAGAAGCCGCAGCGCAGAAACAAGAGGTCGTTCGTGAACCTGCTGCTTGCCGAGGTGGCCCAGGCCACCCAGCGGTTGGCCGCGGCCGGCGTGCCGTCGCCGCGCTTCGACGCGGAGGAGCTGGCCGCGCACGTCCACAGCGTGAAGCGCAGCCAGCTGCACACGGTGAAGGACGCGGACTTCGACGCCCGGTACTGGGAGGCCGTCTCCCGCCGCGAGGCGCGTGAACCGCTGCAGCACATCACCGGCCGCGCGTTCTTCCGCTACCTGGAGCTGGCGGTCGGCCCGGGCGTCTTCGTGCCCCGCCCGGAGACCGAGTCGGTCGTGGAGTGGGCCATAGACGCCGTCCGCGACATGGACGTCGCCGAGCCGCTGGTGGTCGACCTCTGCTCCGGCTCGGGGGCCATCGCGCTCGCCCTCGCCCAGGAGCTGCCGCGCTCCACGGTGCACGCCTTCGAGCTGGACGAGGGTGCGCTGCGGTACACCCGGCGCAACATCGAGGCCAGCTCCGACCGGGCCCGGGTCACCCTGCACGCCGGCGACGCCACCAAGGCCTTCGAGGACGACCGTTCCTGGGACGGCCGCTTCGACCTGGTGATCTCCAACCCGCCGTACATCCCGCTCACCGAGTGGGAGTACGTCGCCCCCGAGGCCCGCGACCACGATCCGCAGATGTCGCTGTTCTCCGGCGAGGACGGGCTGGACACCATCCGCGGCATCGAGCGGGTCGCCGCCCGCCTGCTGCGCCCGGGCGGCGCCGTGGTGATCGAGCACGCCGACACCCAGGGCGGCCAGGTGCCGTGGATCTTCAACGAGGAAGGCGGGTGGACGGACACCGCCGACCACCGCGACCTCAACAACCGGCCCCGCTTCACGACGGCCCGAAGGGTCTCGCTGTGAACACCCGGTGCACCACCACCGGGCGCGGAGCCGCGCTGTGAACGCCGTCATGAGTCATCTCGGAAGGGGACCGCACCGATGAGCCGCCGCTACGACTGTGCCGATGCCGGAGACCGCGCCACCGGTCTGCGCGAGGCCGCCTCGGCCATCCGCCGCGGCGAAATCGTCGTGCTGCCCACCGACACCCTGTACGGGGTCGGCGCCGACGCCTTCTCGCCGGAGGCCGTCGCCGCACTGCTGGCCGCCAAGGGCCGGGGCCGCAACATGCCCTCGCCCGTCCTGGTGGGCTCGCCGACCACCCTGCACGGACTCGTCACGGACTTCTCCGAGCAGGCCTGGGAGCTCGTCGACGCCTTCTGGCCGGGCGGGCTGACCCTGGTCGCCAAGCACCAGCCCTCGCTGCGCTGGGACCTCGGCGAGACCCGCGGCACGGTCGCCGTCCGGATGCCGCTGCACCCGGTCGCGATCGAGCTGCTGAACGCCACCGGCCCGCTCGCCGTCTCCAGCGCCAACCTGACCGGCGGCCCGTCCCCCGCCACCTGCGACGAGGCCCAGCAGCAGCTCGGCGACGCGATCTCCGTCTACCTGGACGGCGGCCGGGCCGACCACGCCGTCGCCTCCTCCATCGTCGACGTCACGGGCAAGGTCCCGGTCCTGCTGCGGGCCGGCGCGATCAGCGCCGAGCAGCTGAGGGAGGTCGTCCCCGACCTGGAGGCCGGCAGTTGACGACCGCCTCCCTCCACTCCGGGCCCGGCATATCGCCGTACCTGAGCGTGGGCCCCAGGCCGCTGGACCACTTCCGCATCCTGTTCGTCTGCACCGGGAACATCTGCCGCTCGCCGATCGCCGAGCGGCTCACCCGGCGTGAACTGGACACCCGGCTCAGCCCCCGGGTGGCCGGCCGGATCCTGGTGGAGAGCGCCGGCACCTGGGGCCACGTGGGCGCGCCGATGGAGGACCACGCCGCCACGGTGCTGGACGAGTACGGCGCCGACAGCGGCGGCTTCGCCGGCCGCGAGCTGCTCGACGAGCACGTGGTCGAGGCCGACCTGGTGCTCACCGCGACCCTGGACCACCGCGCCCAGGTGATCTCGATGGGTCACGAGGCGGGGCTGCGCACCTTCACCCTGAAGGAGTTCACCCGCCTGGTCCGGACGATAGACCCGGGCACCCTGCCCGATCCGCGCCGCGGCGCCGACGTCACCGAGCGGGCCCGCGCCCTGGTCCGGGCCGCGGCCGCGCTGCGCGGCTGGCTGCTCGCCGCCAGCCCGGAGTCCGACGAGGTCCACGACCCGTACGGCGCGCCGATCGGCATGTTCCGCAACTGCGGCGAGGAGATATTCGACGCGGTGGACCCGGTGGTCACCGCCCTCACCGGCATGCCCTCCCCGCGCTCCGTGCGGTGAGCCGCCGCCGGCCTCCGGGCCGGCGCCGCCCGGGCGGGTGCATCGGGTCCGCGTCGGCAGGCCACGGGCGGGGCCCGGTCCTACGCTGGAGGCACCTGCCCGACGCTGCCCGGGAGCTCCGCCATGACCGTCACCGATGCCGCGACCGGTTCCTCCGAGACGACGGGGCGGTGGGCGTCCGAAGCGCTGCGCCGGGCCGACCCGCAGCTGGCCGATCTGCTGGCCGCCGAGGCCGAGCGCCGCGCCGAGACGATCCAGCTGCTGGCGGGGGAGAACCTCACCGATCCGGCCGTCCTGGCCGCCCTGGGCGGCCCGCTGATCGACAAGTACGCCGAGGGCTACCCCGGACGGCGCCACCACACCGGCTGCGCCCTGGCGGACGCCGCCGAGCTGCTGGCGATCGACCGGGCCCGTCAGCTGTTCGCCGCCCCGCACGCCAACGTCCAGCCCCGCTCGGCCACTTCGGCGATGCTGGCGGCGTACGCCGCGCTGCTGCGCCCCGGTGACGTGGTGCTGGCGATGTCGCTGGAGCACGGCGGCCACCTGAGCTGCGGCTCGCGCGCCAACTTCTCGGGCCGCTGGTTCGAGTTCATCGGCTACGGGGTGCGCGAGGACGACGGTCTGATCGACCTCGACCAGGTCCGCGAGCTCGCCCGCCGGCACCGGCCGAAGGCCATCGTGGCCGGCTCGATCTCCCACCCCCGGCACCCGGACTGGGCGGCCTTCCGGGCGATCGCCGAAGAGGTGGACGCCTATCTGATCGCCTCGGTCGCCCAGACCACCGGCCTGGTCGCGGCCGGTGTGGCGCCGTCCCCGCTGCCGTACGCGGACGTCACCGTGGCCGCCACCCACAAGCTGCTCCGCGGCCCGCGCGGCGGCCTGCTGCTCTCCACCGCCGAGCTGGCCGAGCGGATCGACCGGGCGGTCTTCCCGTTCAGCCAGGGCGGCGCCGCGATGAACGAGGTGGCCGGCAAGGCCGTCGCGTTCGCCCGGGCGGGCACCCCCGAGTACCGCGCCTACGCCCACCGCACGGTCGCGGGGGCGCGGGTGCTGGCGACGGGGCTCGCGGAGGCCGGGATGCGCCCGTTGACCGGCGGTACCGACACCCACCTGGTGACGGCCGACGTCCGACCGCTCGGGGTCAGCGGGGCCGAGGCCGAGCGCCGCTGCGCCGCCGCCGGTCTGCTGCTCGGCAAGTGCGCGCTGCCGTACGACTCCGCGCCGCCGTCCGAGGCCTCCGGGATCCGGCTCGGCAGCGGGACCGTCACCACCCAGGGCATGGGGGAGGCCGAGCTGGCCGAGATCGCCGCACTGGTCGGTCGCCTGCTCGTCGAGGGCACGGACGTCCGGATCGGGGCCCGGGTCCGTGAGCTGGCGGGCGCCTTCGCCGCCCCGGGCCGGGGGGCGTCGCACTCTCCTACCCGGTAGGGCGAACCGCGATGCACGCGCCGGGCGTCCGACTCAATAAGGTGTGTGCCGTGGCGACGCACCTCGAACCCCGGACAGGCACGGGAGTACCTTCGGTACCGACCCGTCGGACAGTGACGCAGGAGGCCAGTGGTGCGTGAGTATCTGCTGGTGCTGTTCTGCACTGCGGCCGTCACCTATCTGCTGACCGGCCCGGTCCGGAAGTTCGCGATCGCGGCCGGCGCGATGCCGCCGGTCCGCGCCCGTGACGTGCACCGCGAGCCCACGCCCCGGCTGGGCGGCATCGCCATGTTCGGCGGGCTCTGCGCGGGCATCCTGGTCGCCTCCCAACTGGACAACCTCAGCAAGGTGTTCTCGCAGGGCACCGACATCCGCGCGCTGCTCTCCGGCGCCGGGATCATGTGGCTGCTCGGCGTGCTCGACGACAAGTGGGGCGTGGACGCCCTGGTCAAGCTGGGCGGTCAGATGATCGCCGCCGGTGTGATGGTCTGGCAGGGCGTCACCGTGATCACCCTGCCGGTGCCCGGCGTCGGCGCGGTCGCGGTCAGCCCCACCCAGGGCATGGTCATCTCGGTCACCATGGTCGTCGTCATGGTCAACGCGGTGAACTTCATCGACGGCCTGGACGGTCTGGCCGGCGGCATGGTCTGCATCGCCGCGATGGCGTTCTTCCTCTACTCGTACCGGCTCTGGTACGGCTACACGATCACCGACGCGGCGCCCGCCGTGCTGTTCAGCGTGCTGCTGATCGGGATGTGCCTGGGCTTCCTGGCGCACAACCTGCACCCGGCGCGGATCTTCATGGGCGACTCCGGTTCGATGATGCTCGGCCTGATGCTGGCCGTCGCCGCGATCTCCATCACCGGCCGGGTCGACCCGGACCTCATCACCAGCGAGACCGGTTCGCAGACCGCCACCGTGCACGCCCTGGTCCCGATCTACATCCCGCTGCTGCTGCCGCTGACCGTCATCGCGCTGCCGCTGGCCGACCTGCTGCTCGCCGTGGTGCGCCGCACCTGGGCCGGCCAGTCGCCGTTCGCCGCGGACAAGCGGCACCTGCACCACCGGCTCCTCCAGGTCGGCCACTCGCACAGCCGGGCCGTCCTGATCATGTACTTCTGGGCCGCGCTGATCGCCTTCGGCACCGTGGCCTTCTCGGTCACCAACACCGGCCGCACCGTGGCCCTCACGCTGGCCGGGCTCTGCCTGGTCGGCCTGGTGGTGCTGCTCACCCCGCGCTTCCGCCCGCGCGCGCCGCGGGCCGTGCAGGCCTTCGTGCCGCCGCGCTACCGGCGCCGCAAGCCGGTCCGCGCCGCCGCACCGGTCGCCGAGGGCGAGGCCCCGGCCGCCGCCGCGGCCGCCTCGGAGCCGATGGCCGAGCTCTCCGCGAAGGACAAGGAGCTGCTCGGCGGCCTGGGCAAGGGGGGCTCGTCGGCGGTCGGCGGCCGGGGTCACGGCAGCGGTCGCGGCCACTAGTCCGAACGGCGGGTCCGACACCTGACACGTCGTCAAGGTGGTTCACCCGTACGGAGGCACCCTTGGGCCGCCAGTGTGACAGGTGCCACACAATCATGGTAAAGCTCTCATCAAATAGTTTGTGATACCGTTCACGAGTACCGAGAACACGCCGAAAGACCTGACAGGTGGAGGACTTCCGTCCCCGGTCGGTCTCCCTCGACGGACTCGCCGCAGAGCGGCCGGTCCACGGCGGTCCCTTGGTCGGTACCACCACCACGTTCTGTGCCCGTCCCCCTGCCACATCGACATGCCGCCGGAGCTGCCGACATGCCGTCCAACGACGCCCGGATCCTCCGAGGCGCCGCGATCCCCACTGCGGTCGCCGGAGTCATCGCCATGGCGATCTCATTCGCCGTCGCAGGTGGCAAGGGACTGCTCGGCGCCTTCTTCGGCGCGCTGCTGGTGGTGGCGTTCTTCAGCTTCGGCCAGGTCGCCCTCGACCGGCTGACCAGATCGAACCCGCAGATGATGATGGCTGCGGGGTTGCTCGTCTACACCACGCAGATCCTGCTGGTCGGCATCGTCCTCGCGGTCTTCAAGAACACCGAACTCTTCAACCGGCAGGCGTTCGCCTTCACCCTGCTGGGCTGCGCCCTGATCTGGACGGGCTTCCAGGTGCGCGGTGCGCTCAAGGCCAAGACCTTCTACGTCGAGGCCGGCGCCTCCGAAAACAAGGGCGACAAGCCCTCGGACTCGGGGCGTCAACAGTGACGAGGCCCGGCTGTCCCCCCAACGAGGGGGGCAGTGTTTATGCCGCACTGACGGACTGCTATCGTCCGTCGCAACAACGGAGTACGGGAAGAGGCCAGGTCTGTCCGCACGATGGACGGATCGCCCCCCGGATCCTTGCAGTCTTCGATGATCCCGCTGTGGTGCAGCGCACCGCCGTGCGGGATCGGCGAGAAACCCATCAAGTTCCAGTGCCGCACCGTGGCCTCGGGCCACGCCGACACACCGAGGTTGCCGTAACCATGCGTCACGACGAAGGAGTCCGTGGTGAGTGCTGAACTCACGTCTTCGCTCGCCTCAGGCAGTTGCCACTTCGGGGACGCTGGCTGCGGCTTCCCGGCCCCCGGCCTGAACGAGTTCGACTTCAAGCCGATCTTCTCGATCGGCAGCTTCGAATTCAACAAGCCGATGCTGCTGTCGATGATCGTCGCAGTGCTGGTGGTCGTCTTCTTCTGGGCCGCGTTCGCCAAGCCGCGCCTGGTGCCCGGCAAGCTGCAGCTGGTCGGTGAGATCGGCTACGACTTCGTCAAGCGGTCCATCGTGCTGGAGACGATCGGCAAGAAGGGCGAGAAGTTCGTCCCGATGCTCGTCTCGATGTTCTTCTTCGTCTGGCTGATGAACATCATGTCGGTCATCCCGTTCGCCCAGTTCCCGGTGACGGCGGCCATCGCCTTCCCGGCGGGTCTGGCGGGGGTCGTGTGGATCACCTACATGACCCTGACCTTCAAGAAGCACGGCTTCGTCGGCGGTCTGAAGAACCTCTGCTGGCCCTCGGGCATCCCCGGCTGGGTCATGTTCATCCTGGTGCCGATCGAGTTCTTCTCGAACATCTTCGTGCGCCCGTTCACGCTCGCGGTCCGAGCCTTCGCGAACATGTTCGCCGGCCACCTGCTGATCGTGATGTTCTCCATCGCCTCCTGGTACCTGCTCAGCCCGACCCTGGGCGCGCTCTACGGCTCGGCGTCGTTCATCGTCGCCATCGGCCTGACCGCCTTCGAGCTGCTGGTCCAGTTCCTGCAGGCCTACATCTTCGTGATGCTGGCCAGCAGCTACATCGCCGGTGCCCTCGAAGAGGCGCACTGAGCCTGGGGCCCCGGCCCCTCACGAACCAACCTCCCGGATCGCCCGGTGGCCAATCACCACCGGTTCACCACCCCTGCAAAGGACAATTGCAATGAGCATGCTCGCTGAGGGCGTCGTCGGTTCCATCGCCTCCGTCGGCTACGGTCTCGCGGCCATCGGCCCCGGCATCGGCGTTGGTCTCATCTTCGGTAACGGTGTCCAGGCCATGGCCCGTCAGCCCGAGGCTGCCGGCCTGATCCGTTCCAACATGTTCATCGGCTTCGCGCTGACCGAGGCGCTCGCCCTGATCGGCATCGTCATGCCGTTCGTCTTCGGCACCGGCAAGTAATTCCGGCGTAGCCCTTTCTGAGGAAGGTCCAGATATGAGCATCGCGGCTTCGCTCGCGGCCGAGGAGCAGATGAATCCGCTCCTCCCCGCGTGGCCCGAGATCATCATCGGCCTGCTCTGCTTCTTCATCGTCTTCGGGCTGCTCGGCAAGAAGCTCCTCCCCAGCATCGAGAAGGTGCTGTCGGAGCGTCGGGACGCCATCGAGGGCGGCATGGAGCGCGCCGAGGCCGCTCAGGCCGAGGCCCAGGCCCTGCTTGAGCAGTACCGCGCCGAGCTCGCCGAGGCGCGTCACGAGGCTGCCCGCATCGTCGAGCAGGCTCGCGAGCAGGGCGCTGCCCAGCTCACCGAGATGCGTGAGGAGGGCCAGCGCCAGCGCGAGGCCATCGTCGCCGCCGGCCACGCGCAGATCGAGGCCGACAAGAAGCAGGCGACCACCGCCCTGCGCCAGGACGTGGGTTCGCTCGCTTCGCAGCTGGCCTCCCGCATCGTGGGCGAGTCCCTTGAGGACCACACGCGGCAGAGCGGCGTGATCGACCGGTTCCTGGACGAGCTGGAGGCCAAGGCCACCGTTGCTCCGGGTGCGGCCAAGTGATCGGCGCTAGCCGCGAGGCCCTCGCCGCCGGGCGGCAGAACCTCGAAGCCCTGACCGACTCCACCTCGGTGGACGCGGTCAAGGTCGCCGAGGAGCTCACCGCCGTCACGGTCCTCCTGGACCGTGAGGTGTCGCTGCGCCGCGTCCTGACCGACCCGTCCCGGTCCGGCCAGGACAAGGCCCAGCTGGTCTCCTCGCTGCTGACCGGGCAGGTCTCCGGCGAGACCATCGACCTGGTCTCCGGCCTGGTCCGCTCCCGCTGGTCGGGGTCGCGCGACCTGGTCGACTCGGTCGAGGAGCTGGCCGCGTACGCCGAGGTCATCGCCGCCGACAAGGCCGGTGTCCTGGACGACGTCGAGGACGAGCTGTTCCGGTTCGGCCGGGTGGTGAACGGCTCCACCGAGCTGCGCTCCGCGCTGACCGAGCCCAAGGCCGGCGCCGTCGCCAAGGCCGAGCTGATCAAGAAGCTGCTCGGTGGCCGCGCCAACGCGGGCACCGTCCGGCTGGTCACCGCCCTGGTGAACAACCCGCGTGGCCGTAGCCTGGAGCAGGGCCTCGAGTCCTACTCGAGGCTCGCCGCCGCACGGCGCGGGCGCGTGGTGGCCCTGGTCACCACCGCGGTGCCGCTGTCCGACAGCCAGAAGGATCGCCTGGAAGGCGCTCTCGGCCGGCTGTACAGCCGCCGGGTCCACCTGAACATCGACGTCGACCCCGAGGTCGTCGGCGGTGTCCGGGTCCAGATCGGCGACGAGATCATCGACGGCACCGTGTCGAGCCGCCTCGAAGGCGCTCGCCAGTCGCTCGAAGGCTGAGCACCGAAGAACATCCGACCCTCGGTCGGGAACCGGCTCCACCGGAGCCGGCAAATCGTACGGCCGGTTCGAGAGACCCGGCCGAGAGTCGAATACTTGCGGCCCTCAATGGCGGGCCGAGGATCGCAAACTAGGAGAGCAGGGAAGCCTGATGGCGGAGCTTACGATCCGTCCGGAGGAAATCCGGGACGCGCTGGCCGACTTTGTCCAGTCGTACCAGCCGGACGCCGCCTCGCGTGAAGAGGTCGGCACGGTCACTGACGCGGCGGACGGCATCGCCCATGTCGAGGGTCTGCCCTCGGTCATGGCGAACGAGCTGCTGAAGTTCGAGGACGGCACGCTCGGCCTCGCGCTGAACCTCGACACCCGTGAGATCGGTGTCGTCATCCTCGGTGAGTTCGGCGGCATCGAGGAGGGCCAGACGGTGCGCCGCACCGGCGAGGTCCTCTCCGTGCCGGTCGGCGACGGCTACCTCGGCCGCGTCGTGGACCCGCTGGGCAACGCGATCGACGGTCTGGGCGACATCGCCTCCACCGGCCGTCGCGCCCTGGAGCTGCAGGCCCCCGGCGTCATGGTCCGCAAGTCGGTCCACGAGCCGATGCAGACCGGTATCAAGGCCATCGACGCGATGACCCCGATCGGCCGCGGCCAGCGTCAGCTGATCATCGGCGACCGCCAGACCGGCAAGACCGCGGTGGCGATCGACACGATCATCAACCAGCGTGACAACTGGCGCTCGGGCGACCCGAAGAAGCAGGTCCGCTGCATCTACGTCGCCGTGGGCCAGAAGGGCTCCACCATCGCGTCCGTGCGTGGCGCCCTGGAGGAGGCCGGCGCGCTGGAGTACACCACGATCGTGGCTGCTCCCGCCTCCGACCCGGCCGGCTTCAAGTACCTCGCCCCGTACACCGGTTCGGCCATCGGCCAGGAGTGGATGTACGACGGCAAGCACGTCCTCATCATCTTCGACGACCTGTCGAAGCAGGCCGAGGCGTACCGCTCCGTGTCGCTGCTGCTCCGTCGTCCGCCGGGCCGCGAGGCCTACCCGGGTGACGTCTTCTACCTGCACTCCCGCCTGCTGGAGCGCTGCGCGAAGCTCTCCGACGAGCTGGGCGCCGGCTCGATGACCGGTCTGCCGATCATCGAGACCAAGGCCAACGACGTCTCGGCGTACATCCCGACCAACGTCATCTCGATCACCGACGGCCAGTGCTTCCTGGAGTCCGACCTGTTCAACGCCGGCATCCGCCCGGCCGTGAACGTCGGTATCTCGGTCTCCCGCGTCGGTGGTTCGGCCCAGATCAAGGCCATGAAGTCGGTCGCCGGCCGTCTGCGTCTGGACCTCGCCCAGTACCGTGAGCTGGAGGCCTTCGCCGGCTTCGGTTCCGACCTGGACGCGGCCTCCAAGGCCCAGCTGGAGCGCGGTGCGCGCATGGTCGAGCTGCTCAAGCAGGGCCAGTACCAGCCGTTCCCGGTCGAGGAGCAGGTCGTCTCCATCTGGGCCGGCACCACCGGCAAGCTGGACGACGTCCCGGTCGCGGAGATCCGCCGCTTCGAGCGCGAGTTCCTGGACCACCTGCGCCTTCAGCACAAGAACCTGCTGGCCGGCATCGTCGAGACCTCCAAGCTGGAGGACGGCACCATCGACGCGCTGACCTCCGCGATCGAGGCCTTCAAGCAGGGCTACACCACGGCTGACGGCAAGCTGCTCTCCGAGCAGGCCTGAGTCCGGTAGCGAGGGAAAGGACGTAACGACCCATGGGAGCACAGCTTCGGGTCTACAAGCGCCGGATCCGCTCTGTCACCGCGACGAAGAAGATCACCAAGGCGATGGAGATGATCTCCGCGGCGCGCATCGGTAAGGCGCAGCGCGCGGTGGCCGCCTCCACTCCGTACGCCGATGAGCTCACCCGGGCGGTGACGGCGGTGGCCACCCGGTCCAACGCCAAGCACCCGCTCACCAGCGAGAACCCGGCCGCCACGCGCGCCGCGGTACTGCTGATCACGGCGGACCGCGGTCTGGCGGGCGGCTACTCGTCCAACGCCATCAAGGCCTCGCTGGTGCTCGCCGAGCGCCTGCGCGGCGAGGGCAAGGACGTGGTGACGTACGTCGTCGGCCGCAAGGGCGTCTCGTTCTACAGCTTCCGTGACCTCGCGGTCGCGGAGTCGTGGACGGGCTTCTCGGACAAGCCGACGTACGGCGACGCCAAGGCGGTCTCGGCCGCTCTGATCTCGGCCTTCACGGCCGAGACGGACGGTGTCGACGAGGTCCACGTGATCTCGACGCGGTTCGAGTCCATGCTGACCCAGACCGCGGTGGACGCCCGGCTGCTGCCGCTGAAGCTCGACGAGGTCGAGCTCAGCGACGAGTCGAAGGCCACGCACGAGATCTTCCCGCTGTACGACTTCGAGCCGTCGGCGGAGGGCGTCCTCGACGCACTGCTGCCGCGGTACGTCGAGAGCCGGATCTACAACGCGCTGCTGCAGTCCGCCGCATCGGAGCACGCCGCTCGCCGGCGCGCGATGAAGAGCGCGACGGACAACGCCGGAGAGCTCATCAAGTCGCTTACGCGGCTTGCCAACTCGGCCCGTCAGGCCGAGATCACCCAGGAAATCAGCGAGATCGTCGGCGGTGCCAACGCCCTCGCCGACGCTAGCCGCGGGAGCGAATGAGAATGACCACCACTGTTGAGCCGACCACGGCGACGGGCCGCGTCGCGCGGGTCATCGGCCCGGTCGTCGACGTGGAGTTCCCCGTCGACGCGATTCCGGAGATGTTCAACGCCCTGCACGTCGAGGTGGACAACCCCGACGGCTCGGGCAAGAAGGTCCTGACCCTTGAGGTCGCGCAGCACCTCGGCGACGGCATGGTCCGCGGCATCTCGATGCAGCCGACCGACGGCCTGGTCCGTGGCGCGCAGGTCTCCGACACCGGCTCCGCCATCTCGGTGCCGGTCGGCCAGATCACCAAGGGCAAGGTCTTCAACGCCCTCGGTGAGGTGCTGAACGTCGACAAGGCCGAGTTCGAGGCCGAGGTCAAGGTCCGCTGGCCGATCCACCGCAAGGCGCCGGCCTTCAAGGACCTCGAGTCCAAGACCGAGATGTTCGAGACCGGCATCAAGGTCATCGACCTGCTCACCCCGTACGTCACCGGTGGCAAGATCGGTCTGTTCGGTGGTGCCGGTGTCGGCAAGACCGTTCTGATCCAGGAGATGATCTACCGCGTCGCCGAGAACTTCGGTGGTGTGTCGGTCTTCGCCGGCGTCGGCGAGCGCACTCGTGAGGGCAACGACCTCATCCACGAGATGGTGGACTCGGGCGTTCTGGACAAGACCGCGCTGGTCTTCGGCCAGATGGACGAGCCGCCGGGCACCCGTCTTCGCGTCGCGCTCTCCGCGCTGACCATGGCGGAGTACTTCCGTGACGTCGAGAAGCAGGACGTGCTCCTCTTCATCGACAACATCTTCCGGTTCACCCAGGCCGGTTCCGAGGTGTCGACCCTGCTCGGCCGGATGCCCTCCGCGGTGGGTTACCAGCCGAACCTGGCCGACGAGATGGGCCTCCTCCAGGAGCGCATCACCTCGACCCGCGGTCACTCGATCACCTCGATGCAGGCGATCTACGTCCCCGCGGACGACCTGACCGACCCGGCCCCGGCCACCACCTTCGCCCACCTGGACGCGACGACCGTTCTGTCGCGCCCGATCTCGGAGAAGGGCATCTACCCGGCCGTCGACCCGCTGGACTCCACGTCCCGCATCCT
This sequence comes from Kitasatospora sp. NPDC022856, assembly GCF_055561235.1. NCBI lineage: Bacteria > Bacillati > Actinomycetota > Actinomycetes > Kitasatosporales > Streptomycetaceae > Kitasatospora > Kitasatospora sp. NPDC022856. The sequence goes on from NZ_JBVHHE010000003.1 coordinate 291,355, forward strand.
CGACCCGCGGTACATCGCGCAGACCCACTACGAGACGGCCATCCGTATCAAGGGGATCCTGCAGAAGTACAAGGACCTCCAGGACATCATCGCCATCCTCGGTATGGACGAGCTGTCGGAGGAGGACAAGATCACGGTCCACCGTGCCCGTCGCATCGAGCGCTTCCTCTCGCAGAACACCTACGTGGCGAAGCAGTTCACCGGCGTCGACGGTTCGACCGTGCCGCTGTCGGAGACCATCGAGGCCTTCAACGCGATCGCGGACGGCAAGTACGACTCCGTCCCCGAGCAGGCCTTCTTCATGTGCGGTGGCATCGAGGACCTCGAGAAGAACGCCGCCGAGCTCGCGAAGAAGTAGTCGCGTCCGGTAGCAGCCGAGTGTGATCGTGAGGGGTGGGCCCCAGCCCTGGGACCCACCCCTCACGTCGCACCGGCTGTGATTCCGGTCAAATCCGTGCCGCCGGTTTCATGCCGGGGGCGCGGGCCCGTTATTCTTACCGAAACTCCCGAGTAATCGGGGGTTGCATGAGCCTAGGAGCCCACGTTGGCTGAGCTGCACGTCGAGCTGGTCGCAGCCGACCGCAAGGTGTGGTCCGGTGCGGCCACCATCGTTGTCGCCCGTACGGCCTCCGGTGACACCGGCATCATGCCGGGGCACACCCCGGTGCTGAGCGTGCTGGAGACCGGTCCGGTCACCATCCGCACCGTGGACGGCGGCACCGTGATCGCCGCTGTGCACGGCGGCTTCATCTCCTTCGCCGACAACAAGCTGTCTCTGCTCGCGGAGATCGCCGAGCTGGCGGACGAGATCGACGTCGCGCGCGCCGAGCGTGCACTGGAGAAGGCACAGTCGGACCTGGACGAGCACGCCGAGCGACGCGCCGAGGTGCGTCTGTTCGCGGCGCGCGGTCTCAAGGCCCACGCCTGAGTGCGCCGGACCCTCGCTTAGCGGGGTCGACCGACGGTCCCGGGGACGCGTGAGCGTGACCCCGGGACTGTCGTCTCAGTTGGTAGGTCAACGCGGTCGCCTGATACGACCGATACGGGGAACGCGGGTAGCGAGGAGGTAGGTGAGCATGGTCCTCGCCCTTGTGGTGTGCGCGGCGGTCGTTGCGCTGGGCGTGATCGGCCTGGTGGCGTTCGCGGTACGGCGCCGTGTGATCCAGCGGGTCGGCGGAACGTTCGACTGCAGTTACCGGCTCAAAATGCCCGCCGACGCCTCGACGCAGCCCGACCTCGACGAGAACGGCAAACCCACCTCGGCCCCGGTCCCCCAGACCGATGGCAAGGGGTGGGTTTTTGGTATCGGGCGCTACAGCGGTGACTCGATCGAGTGGTTCCGGGTCTTCTCGTACGCCCCGCGCCCGCGCCGGGTGCTCCCCCGCCGGGAGATCGAGGTGCTCGGCCGGCGCTACCCCGAGGGCCAGGAGGAGCTGGCGCTGCTCTCCGGCTCGGTCGTGCTCCGCTGCCTGCACAACGGCGCCCCGCTGGAGCTGGCGATGAGCGACGACGCCCTGACCGGCTTCCTCGCCTGGCTCGAAGCCGCCCCGCCCGGGCAGAGGGTGAACGTCGCGTAGCGACGAGACCCTCGGGTTGGGGGCACCTCCCGGCCGGAGGCTGGGGGAGGGTGAATGTCGCGTAGCGACGAGACCCTCGGGTTGGGGGCACCTCCCGGTTGGGGGTTAACGCGGCCTAACCCGGCTCGCTAGGCTGGGCGGCATGGTCAATCTGACGCGCATCTACACCCGTACCGGCGACGACGGCACCACCGCGCTCGGTGACATGAGCCGCACGACCAAGACCGACCCGCGCCTGATCGCGTACGCCGACACCAACGAGGCCAACGCGGCGATCGGCGTGGCGATCGCCGCCGGAGGCCTCGCCGAGGACGTCACCGCGGTGCTCGTCCGGGTGCAGAACGACCTCTTCGACGTCGGCGCGGACCTGGCCACCCCGGTGGTGGAGGACCCGAAGTACCCGCCGCTGCGGGTGCTGCAGTCCTACATCGACAAGCTGGAGTCGGACTGCGACCACTACCTGGAGTCGCTGGAGAAGCTGCGCAGCTTCATCCTCCCCGGCGGCACCGTCGGCGCGGCCCACCTGCACCTGGCCTGCACGGTGGTGCGGCGGGCCGAGCGGGCCACCTGGGCGGCGATCGAGGAGCACGGGGACACCGTGAACCCGCTGACCGCCAAGTACCTCAACCGGCTGTCCGACCTGCTGTTCATCCTGGCCCGGGCGGCCAACAAGGAGCGTGGCGATGTGCTCTGGGTGCCGGGCGAGAACCGCTGAGCCGACCGCCCCGCCGACCGCCCCGCCGGTCGGCGGGGCGGTGGGGCGTCCGGCGGCGGGCCGCTACTGCTGCTGGGGGATCTTCCAGCCGACCACGTGCCCGTCCTCGACGATCGCGCCGGCCGGCGCCTCCTTGGGCCAGAGCGAGTAGCAGCCGGCCACGATCACGTTGATCCCGGCCGCCATGCCCAGCCGCAGGTACCAGCCGGTGAAGGTGCCGAAGTCGGCGGCGCCGTCGGAGAGCGGGACGAGCGCGGTGATCAGCGCCAGGGTGATGGCGGCCGAGACCACGGTGCGGCGGCAGAACTCCCACTCGTGGCGGGTCCGCGCGGGCCCGTACTTGGGGGCGCCCTTGGGCTTGGGGCCGCCGGCGAAGCGGTACTGGAAGTGCCGGTCGGCCCAGCGGACCAGGGACGGCCCGAAGCCGATCGAGAAGCCCGCGTAGCTCGCGGCCAGCGCGTGCGTCCAGCTCGCGGTGGCGCCGCCGCGCAGGTCGAGCACGGTGAGCACGAAGAGCGTGAGGTCCACCACCGGCAGGCCGTCCAGCAGCGCGGTGCTCACCCCGCGCAGCCGCAGCAGGTAGCGGGTGGCGAGCCCGAGGGCGAGGAGCACCCAGAAGGCGACCTCGGCCCCGATGACGAGGGTGACGATCATGGTGACTCCCGGACTTCTCGGCGGTACCCCCCCAGCCTTGCCGCCCGGGGCGCCCCCGTCGTCGTCGCCGATGCCGAACCGGGCCTGCACCTTTCGATGTACGGCGGCTCCTCCCTGGACCGGAGCCGGGGGCCGGCCGGGGATGATCTGATGGGGGAGTGCGCAGACCGACACTCACCCCGTGGCAGGAGGACCGGGCGATCGCCCTCTTCGGGCTGGTCGGCGGGCTGGTGCTGATCGCGTCCAAGGTCTACGACCACTCCTCGGCCGTGCCGCGCTGGCTGGTGCTGCCGCCGCTGCTGGTCACGGCCGCGCTGGAGCTGTTCCGGCGCACCCGCCCGATCCTGACGGTGACGCTCGGCGGGGCGGTCTTCGCGGCGAGCATCTTCAGCGGTGCGCTGATCGCGACCACCATCATGTACACCGACCTGCTCTACGCGGCGGTGGTCTACGGGCGCCCGCGGATGTCCCGCGTCCTGCACCTGTCCGGCGCCGCCTCGGTGCTCGTCCTGAGCAGTTTGTCCTTCCTGTACAGCGACGCCCCGACGGCGCTGGCCGTCGTGGTGCTCACCTCGCTGATCTTCCTCGGACCGGTGTGGACCGGGGACCTGGTGCGCAGGCACCGCGAGGAGGCGGAGAGCCAGCGGCTGCGCGCCGAGCAGACCGCGCTGCTCTCCGAGATGGACCGGCGCGAGGCGGTGGTCGCCGAACGGGCGCGGATGGCGAGGGAGTTGCACGACGTGGTGGCCAACCACCTGTCGGCCATCGCGATCCACGCCACCGGCGCCCAGTCGGTGGCCCGGCGCCAGCACCGGACGGCGGAGGATCCGCTGGTGGCGGCGCTGGGGGTGATCCGGGAGAACAGCGTGCAGGGATTGGCCGAAATGCGCCGCATGATCGGGCTGCTGCGCGACAACGGCGGCGGCGAGGCCGACGCGTCGTACGCCGCGCCCGACCTGGGTGCGGTGGACGCGCTGCTGGCCAAGGCCGGGGACGCCGGGCGGGCCGTGGGGCTGGAGTTCGAGCTCGCGGAGCACGGCGAGCGCGGGGAGCCGGCGGTGCCGGTCGGGCTGGCGGCGTACCGGATCGTGCAGGAGTCGCTCACCAACGCGCTCAAGCACGCCGGCCCGGGCCGGGTGCACGTCCTGCTGGAGTACCTTCCGCAGGAGCTGCGGATCACCGTGGACAGCCCGTACCGCACCGACGTGGGCCGGGAGCTGCCCGGCGCCCGGGCGGGGATGGTGGGCATGCGGGAACGGGCCGGGCTGCTCGGTGGCAGCTTCGAGGCCGGTCCGGTCGGGGACCGCTGGACAGTACGGGCGGTGCTGCCGCGGGAGCCGGTGGCGGTGGAAGGGGAGCGGCGGGCATGACGATTCGGGTGCTGGTGGCCGAGGACCAGGCGGCCGTCCGGGCGGCGCTGGTGATGATCCTGCGGGCGGAGCCGGACCTGGAGGTGGTCGGGGAGGCCGCGGACGGCGAGGAGGCGGTGCGGCTGGCCCTGGAACTGCGGCCCGACGTCGTCCTGATGGACGTGCAGATGCCCCGGCTGGACGGCGTCTCGGCGACCGGCCGGGTGGTGGCCGCGGGGGCCGCCCAGGTGCTGGTGCTGACCACCTTCGACCTGGACGAGTACGTCTACGGCGCGCTGCGGGCCGGCGCGGCCGGCTTCCTGCTGAAGGACCTGGAGGCGGACACCCTGGTCGAGGGCATCCGCACGGTGGCGCGCGGGGACGGCATGCTGGCGCCCTCGGTGACCAGGCGGCTGATCGGCACCTTCGCCCGCCCCGGCCGCGCGGTCGGACCCGAGACGCGGGAGTCGGTGTCGGGGCTCACCCCGCGCGAGCGGGAGGTGCTGGCCTGCATCGGCGCGGGGATGTCGAACGGCGAGATCGCCGAGCGGCTGGAGATGGCCGAGGCGACCACCAAGACGCACGTCAGCCGGATCCTCGCCAAGCTGCGGATGCGCAGCCGGGTGCAGGCGGCGATCCTCGCGCAGGACCTCGGTCTGACGATCTGAACGACGGCCTTCCGGTATCGGGCCAGGTCAGTCGCAGATCACACTCCCGGATGACACCACGGCGGGCGGAAGGGCATTAGAGTCCGGCGCATGAGCGGCGCGGCTCATGAGCGGGTGACCCCTGCGCTGAGCCGCCTTCAGGGCCCGCCCGCAGGGCGGCGACGGCATCCGGGAGACCCAGCCATGAGCAACGCGTCCAGCAAGCAGATCGCCGTGATCGGTGCCGGCCTGATGGGTGCCGGTATCGCCCAGGTCTCCGCCCAGGCCGGACACCCGGTGGTGCTGCGGGACGTCACCGAGGCCGCGCTGCAGCGCGGTGTGGCCGGTATCCGGGCCTCGTACGAGAAGTTCGTCGCCAAGGGCCGGCTGACCGCCGAGGACGCCGAGGCGGCGCTCGGCCGGATCACCACCACGACGGACCTGGGCGCGGTGGCCGAGGCCGACATCGTGGTCGAGGCGGTCTTCGAGCAGCTGGACGTCAAGGAAGCCGTCTTCAAGGAGCTCGACAAGCTCGCCAAGGACGGCGCGGTGCTGGCCTCCAACACCTCGGCCATCCCGATCACCCGGATCGCCGCCGCCACCGGGCGCCCCGAGTCGGTCGTCGGCGTGCACTTCTTCTCGCCGGTGCCGCTGATGCGCCTGGTGGAGCTGGTGCGCGGCTACAAGACCAGCGACGAGACGCTCGCCACCGCGCGCGCCTTCGCCGAGGGGGTCGGCAAGGAGGTCGTGGTGGTCAACCGCGACGTGGCCGGCTTCGTCACCACCCGCCTGATCATGGCGCTGGTGGTCGAGGCCGCCAAGCTGTACGAGTCGGGCGTCGCCAGCGCCGAGGACATCGACACCGCCTGCCGGCTCGGTTTCGGACACGCCATGGGCCCGCTGGAGACCGCCGACCTGACCGGCGTCGACATCCTGCTGCACGCCGCCCGGAACATCTACGCCGAGACCAAGGACGAGAAGTTCGCCGCGCCGGAGATCATGGCCCGCATGGTCACCGCCGGTGACCTGGGCCGCAAGAGCGGGCAGGGCTTCTACCCGTACCCGGCCAAGTGACCCGCCGGGACCGCTGACCGACCGGGCCGTGCGGTCGCAGCACCGTACGGCCCACCTCGCCGGGGGCGGGTGAGTTTCCTCACGCCGGGTGCCGCAGACGGGTGATTTGGGCGGTAATCGAGCGTAGGTGTGGAGACTTCCTGCGTATATTCCCTCGGACGAGTGAAGTTGCTTCAGATCTGGCCGGAACCAGCAACCTGCGGACCTGGTTCACCGTCAGATGAGGGGGACCCGGCCCACGCCGACGATGCTGCGGCCGGCCCGGGCGCGGGGCTCCACGCCCGCCCGGTGGACACCCGATCCGGGCCCGCGCGGCCGGGGCGGAACGACCCGTACCAGTGACCGCCAGGCGGAGGAGGAGACCATGCGCATCACGGGCGACCAGACGGCGCTGGCCATCGAGGGCCGCCTCGACGTGCGCACCGCCGCCGACGCGCGGGTCCGGCTGCACCAGGCCGTCGACGGCGGTCGGGGCGACCTCGTACTGGACCTCACCCGGCTGGAGTTCTGGGACGCCACCGGCCTCGGTGTGATCATGGGGACCCACCGCCGGGCCGGCCGGATCGGCCGCCGGCTGGTGCTGCGCTCCGTCCCGGCGCAGCTCCAGCGCCTGCTGGTGGCCACCCGGCTGCACCGCATCCTCGCCGTCGAGGGCGTCGTCCCCGAGCCCTACGGCGCCACGCTGCCCGCCCTCGGCCCGGTGCTCTAGGGCTCCCGCGCGCCCTCCGGGGAGGGACCGCCCTGCGCGGTCCGGACCGGATGTGCAAGAGTCTGCCGTCAGAAGACGGCCGCCGGGGACAGGACCGGCTCCTTCCCGCCCCGGCGGGGTGGGGGTCCCCCCGGCCGGAGGCAGGGGCGCACCCCCGGTCCGGAACGGCCGTACCGAGTCGTCGGCCGACCAGGGGCGGAGCAGATCGTGGGACAGCCATCCGGTGAGTTCCGGCAGGAAGCCGTCCGCACCCGGGGCGGTGAGCTGGTCTCCGGGGCCCTGCTGGTGACCGTCGGCACCCCGGAGGGGTCCGAGGTCCGGCCCTGCCCCGAGGAGTGGCGGCCCCGCCCGCGCCGGATCGGGCGCACCGAACCCGCCCGCGGACCGGTCGGCGGCCCCGGCCGCGCGGTCGGACCGCTCGCCCTCGGCGCCGGCCCGGCCGACCTGCCGCTGCTCGACCGCGAGGCCGACATCGCCCACCTGCTCGGCCTGCTCGCCGAAGGGCGTTCGATACGCCTGGTCGGCCAGGCCGGCTCGGGTCGCAGCGCCCTGCTCTCGGCGGTCGCCGAGGCGGCGGGCGACCTCGCGCCCGGCGGCGTCGTCCAGCTCTGCGGTCACCGCCGCACCGGCGACGACCTGCTCCAGGACCTCTTCGCCGCCACCCACCAGGCCCCCGGCTTCCGGCCCGACCCGGGGCAGCTCGCCGAGCACCTCGCGCAGGTCGGCGCGGTCGTGGTCGTCGACGAGGTCGAACCGGCCGGCGCGGAGCTGGAGCGGGTGCTCGCCGCCGCCCCCGACTGCGCCTTCCTGATATCCGTCGCGCCCGACAGCCCGCCGCTGTCCGCCGACTCCCGGCTGCGGGACCACCTGGTGGCCGGGCTCTCCCGGTCCGCCTGTCTCGCGCTCGCCGCCCGGCTGGCCGGCCGGCCCCTGGACGCGGCCGAGAAGGCCTGGGCGGTCGACCTCTGGTTCGAGTCCGAGGGGCTGCCGCTGCGCTTCGTCCAGGCCGCCGCGCTGCTGCGTCAGCGGGACGTCGCCGTGGACGCGCTGGTCGCCGCGGAGGAGGACCGGCTGGACGTCTTCGGCGCGGTCGAGGAGCCCGACCGGCACCCCGACCCGGCGGTCCGTGAGAGCGAGCTGCGCGGGGCCGTCCCGCTGCCGTCGGTGGCCGAGAGCGCCTCGCCCGCCGTCCGGCTCGCCGAGGGCCTCAGCGAGCCGGCCCAGGCCGTGCTGAGGCTCGCGGTGGCGCTCGGCGGCGAGTGCCCGACCGCGCCGCACCTGCCCGCGCTGATCGACGTCGGCCAGGGCGAGAGCGCGCTGCACGAACTCGCCGACGCCGGGCTGGCGGTGTCCATCGGCGGCCACCACCGGCTCACCGCGGGCGCGCTGGACCTGCTCGCCCCGCACTGGCCAGCCCGCCGCAGCGTCGACGGCGCCGCCCAGCACTTCGCCTGGTGGGTCGGGCACAGCTCGGTCTCGACGGAGCAGATCGCCGCCGAGGCGGAGGTGGTGATCGGGGTGCTGCTGGCCGACCGGGCCGCCGGCCGGCACGCGGCCGTCCTGCGGCTGGCCCGGGCGGCCGGCCCCGCGCTGGCCCTGGCGCTGCGCTGGGGCGCCTGGGAGCGCGCCCTGCTGCTCGGCCTGGAGGCCGCCCGCAACACCGGCTCCCGGGCCGACGAGGCCTGGTTCCACCACGAGTTGGGCGTCTACGCGATCTGCGTCCGGGAGCCCGGGCGGGCCGTCGCCGAACTGGAGTCCGCCCTCACCCTGCGGGCCGCGCTCGGCGAGCCGCGCGGGGCCGCCGGCGCCCGCCGGATGCTCGATCTGCTGCGCGCCGACGGCCGGCAGCTGCCCGCCGCGGCGACGACCGCCCCGGCGCCCGTCCGACGTCCCGTCATCCGGGCCATCGCGCAGGTGCCGTGGCGGTTCAAGACCACCCCCGGCACGGCCGGCGGCACCCGGCGCACGGTGATCGCCGCCTCGGCGGCCGTCCTCGCGCTCGGCGTGCTGGGGACGGCGGTCGGGCTGAGCGTCACCGGGCCGGACGAGCACCGCGGCAACGACCCGCTCAGCAGTACGGACGACGGCACCGGCCTGCCGGCGGGGCGGCCGGCGCCCCGGCCGAGCCTGAGCCCCGAACCGACGCTGTCCGACGACGCGTCGGGCTCGCAGGGCCCGCAGACCCCGCCCGCGCAGGACCCGGCGGGCCCGGAGTCGTCGGCGGGCGGCGGGACTCCGCACTCGCCCTCGGCGTCCGGGTCGGCGTCGAAGAAGCCGAGCAAGTCGCCGACCGCGACCGGCTCGCAGTCGCCGTCCCCGGGCCAGTCGCAACCGCCGGTGGTCCCGTCCGTGCCGCCGCCGGTTCAGCCGACCGTCCCGCCCTCGGTGCCGACCAGTTCCGGTCCGGGCACGACGCCCCCGACGACCGCTCCGTCGACCCCGGGCTCCCCGACCACCGCGCCGAGCACGCCCGGGACCCCTTCGCCGACGGCGACCGGCACGGTCACACCGGGCTGATCGGTCAGAACAGCTTGAGCTTGTCGTCGTCGATGCCGCGCAGCCCGTCGTAGTCGAGCACCACGCAGCCGATGCCGCGGTCGGTGGCGAGGACGCGGGCCTGCGGCTTGATCTCCTGCGCGGCGAACACGCCCTTCACCGGGGCGAGCAGCGGGTCGCGGTTGAGCAGCTCCAGGTAGCGGGTGAGCTGCTCGACGCCGTCGATCTCGCCGCGGCGCTTGATCTCGACGGCGACGGTCGTGCCGTCGGAGTCGCGGCAGAGGATGTCGACCGGGCCGATCGCGGTCGGGTACTCGCGGCGGATGAGCGACCAGCCGGCGCCGAGCACCTCCATCCGGTCGGCCAGCAGCTCCTGGAGGTGTGCTTCGACACCGTCCTTGATCAGGCCGGGGTCCACCCCGAGTTCGTGGGAGGAGTCGTGGAGCACCTCCTCCAGCGTGATGATGAGCTTCTCGCCGGCCTTGTTGATCACTGTCCAGACCCCGTCGCCCACCTTGAGGGTGCACGGCGGGGACATCCAGTTGAGCGGCTTGTAGGCGCGGTCGTCGGCGTGGATGCTGACGCTGCCGTCGGCCTTGACCAGGATGAGCCTGGTGGCGGAGGGCAGATGGGCGGAGAGCCGACCGGCATAGTCGACTGAGCAGCGGGCAATTACGAGACGCACGGTCGACCACGCTAGCCCACCGGGGCCAGTTGATGCGATTCCGCGACGGCCGGGTGAAGAATCCGCGAACCCCGCGAACATGGAAGTTCGGCGATCCCGCGAATGCCTGTCGGCACTCTGGCGCCCATTCCCACGGGCAGCTACGGTGTGTGACGGCTTGCTTGCAGCGGAGCTGTCAACGGGGACGGAGACTTCAGGTGAACGATCCAGCAGGATCCGGCCAATCTGGTGCAGCAAGGCGTATTTACGGAGCAATCCACAGGAATCCCCGGCCTCGCCCCCGATCGGCTGCCACGCTGTCCTGAGCGGCCGGTGCCCCCGACGCGTCCTCCGACGCGGCCTCGGCGCCGCCGCCTCCGCGCGGTGCCGGAAACAGCCGTCCGACGGCGTTCCGGACATCACGCGCGTTTCGCCCACCCTCACCCTCAGCTTGGACTACGCATCACCACCCGGGCGCCGCGCGGGTGGACCGCGAGAGGAGAATCCATGTCGCTCGACGTCTCACCGGCCCTGCTGGAAAAGGCCGAGCGGGGCGAGGTCGACGAGCGGGAATTCGTCGACTGCGTCCGCGTCTCCCTGCCGTACGCCTGGGAGCTGATCAGTTCGCTGGTCGCCCAGGCGAAGGTCGACGGCACCGACTTCGCCGACAACCACGTTCCGCCGCCCAGCGAGCAGGCCCGCGGCCAGCTCCTCCGGGCCCTCGCCAGCGACGCCATCCGGGGTGCGCTGCAGCGCCACTTCGGTGTCCGGCTGGCCTTCCAGAACTGTCACCGGGTGGCGGTGTTCCTGCCGTCGGACTCCAACGAGGCGCGGTTCGATCGCTTCACGTCCGTCCGGGAGCAGCTGCTCAACCAGTCCGAGGAACTCCGGGACTGCTGATCGCGCGGGCCGACCGTGCCGGTTCGACGGCGCGGGGAACGCCGGTGCCGCCGCCGCGGCACCGGAACCGCCACCGGGCCGCCCCACTCCGCTCAGGGGAGGGGCGGCCCGGCGACGTCAGCCCAGCTGCGGCAGCACCTCGGAGCCGAGCCGGGCGATGTTCCGCAGGGTGGCCTCACGGTCGCCGCTGCCCTCGGCGAGGAGGGCGAAGCGCCGGATGCCGGTGCGCTCGGCGGTGGCCAGCAGCCGGTCGGCACACTGCTTCGGCGTTCCCACCGCGTGCAGGTCGCAGAGCAGTTCGGTGTACGCGTGCGGGTCGCGCATCTTGCGCTCCCGGCCGTCCACCGTGCGGTGGGCGCCGAGCCCGTACTCGAACCAGCCGGGCATCGCGCGCAGCAGCGTGGCCCGGGCCGTCGAGGTCCGGTCGTCGACCTGCGCCACCCCGGCCGCGACGTGCTGGCGGCCGATCCGGCGCAGCTGCTCCTCGCCGCGCCCGGCGGCCAGCCAGGCGGTGCGGTAGAGCTCCAGCATCCGCAGCTTGTCGTCGTCCCCGGAGTGCATGCCGAGCAGCATCGGCAGGCCGCGTTCGGCGGCGAGCCGGACTCCGCCGGGTGAGGTGCAGGCCACCACCAGCGGCGGCCCGGCCACCGGGCGCCCCGAGGCGGTGAGTTCGTCGACGGGCGCGTCCGCCTCCACCCGCTGGCGGGGGAAGCGCAGCAGCCCGGACTGGTCGCCGAGCCCGAGCCAGGCGCCGAGGTCGGGCCGGCGGGGCGGTTCGGTGGCACGCGGCACCACGGCCACCTCGGGGAAGCTGAACTGCGGGCCGTCCGCGCCCACCCGGGAGCCGCGCAGCCAGCGCAGCAGCAGGTCGAGCCGCTCCGGGAAGCCCTGCTCGAAGGCCTCCACCCCGCCGCCGAAGACATCGAGGTCGATCCACGGACCACCGCGCCCCACCCCGAGCGTGAAGCGCCCGCCGGAGACCAGGTGCAGCATCGCGGCCTGCTCGCCGAGGGCCACCGGGTGCGCGGTGGAGAGCACGCTGACCGCCGTGCCGATCCCGATCCGGCGGGTGCGGCCGAGCAGCATCGCGGCGAGCGTGGCCGCGTTCGGGCAGACGCCGTAGGGGACGAAGTGGTGCTCGGCGAGCCAGACGCTGTCCAGGCCGGCCCGTTCGGCCTCGACGGTGGCCCGGACCGTCCGGTCCAGCGCCTCGCCGTGGGTCTGTCCGGGGAACTGGGCCGAGAGCAGGAAGGCACCGACCTTGACCGGTGCGGTGTCCGCGGGGCGTGCGGCGGAGCGCTGGGGTGCCGGCAGGGGGGCGCCGGTGGCGGTGGCCGGGCCGGCGGTCGTGGGTGCCGGGCCGACGGTGGGCGGCCGGACTCCGACGGGTCGGCGGGTCTCGGCGCGGGCGCTGGTCTTGGTCATCCTTGGGCCTCCTCGGGTGCGCGCAGGGTCTGCGGGCCCCGCCTCTCCCCTTGTGAGTAACCGATGTCATGTGCCAATGGCACGCCGAACCACGAATTTCACAGAAGAACGGGTGGATATCACGGGAAACACCGAAGCACCGGGCGGCGCCGTGATAGTGGCTTCGAGGGGTGCGCGCCGGCCGTAACCTGGAACGGTCACGAGCCCCCGTAGAGAGGTAGCCAGACGTGTCGCCCCGCCGCAACCGGATCAAGAGCGCAGCCGATCACGAGGACTCGGCGCCGGCCGCCCCGCTCGGCGGCGCGCTGCGCCGCACCGAGAGCTACCGGGGGGACGAGTGGGTGGTGCAGACGGTGGCCGGCACCGCCGGCCGGCACTACCGCTGCCCGGGCTGCGACCAGGAGATCCCGCCGGGCGTGGGCCACGTGGTGGCGTGGCCGATGTACGGGGCCGGGGTGGACGACCGCCGGCACTGGCACCGGGCGTGCTGGGGCGCCCGCGACCGCCGGGCCTCGAACATCCAGCGCGGCCGCGGCGCACCCCGGTACTGAGGGCGCCGCGGCCGCGTCGGCGAGCCGGTCAGGCGTCGCGGTTCTTCAGCACCAGCGCGCCGCCGACCAGCGCGGCCACCGTCCAGGCCAGGCAGATCGCGAAGCCGGCCCACGGCCCGTACGGCTGGTTGTGCTGCTCGTAGACGAGCATCATCCGCGAGCCCGCGTAGTCGGGGAAGTAGTGCGCCAGCGTCTTGACCTTCGGCACCGCCGAGAGGATCGGCGAGAGCAGGAAGAAGAACGGCACCAGCACGCCCAGCGCCAGCGTCTGGTTGTGCAGCATCGCGGTGACGCCGGCCGAGAAGAGGCAGAGCAGCGTCAGGTACATCGCCGCGCCGAACACCGCGCGCAGCACGTGCGGCTCGCCGAGGCTGGTGGAGTGGTCGCCGAGCAGCGCCTGGCCGACGAAGAACGTGATGAACGCGGTGACCAGGGAGACCGCGAAGGCCAGCGCGCCGAGCACCACCATCTTGCCGGTGAGCAGGGTCCCGCGCTGCGGGACGGCCGCCAGGGTGACCCTGATCATCCCGCTGCTGTACTCGTTGCCGACCGCCAGCACGCCGAAGACGATGATGGCCAGTTCGCCGAGGATGATGCCGGAGAAGGCCGTCCCGGTGGCGTCGAACGGGCTGTCCGCGTCGCCCCGGAACTCCTCGAAGTTGTTGTTGGTGAGCAGTGACAGCAGGGCGCCGATACCGAGGGTGACCACGAAGGCCAGCGCGAGCGTCCAGACCGTCGACCGGACACTGCGGATCTTCGTCCACTCGGAGCGCAGCACCGCGGGGAAGGACGCCATCTCAGTTCTCCTTCTGCTGTACGGCCGCCGGCTCCTGCTGCGCCGCCGCGCCCTGCCAGTTCGCGCCCCAGGTGCCGGGCGCCCCGGCCGCGTCGCGGCCCTCGCCGCTCCCGGCGTGGTACTCCACCGAGTCGGCGGTCATCTGCATGAAGGCCTCCTCCAGCGAGGCCTGCTGGGGGCTCAGCTCGTGCAGCACCACCCCGTGGGCGGCGGCCAGGTCGCCGAGCGCGGCGAGCTCGCCGTCGACCACCTCGTAGGAGCCGTCCGGGCCCGGTTCGCCGCGCAGCCCGGCACCGGCCAGGACGTCCAGCAGCCGCTCGGGCTGGGGGCTGCGCAGGCGGACGGCGGTGCGGGAGTTGCGCCGGATGAACTCGGCCATCGGCAGGTCGGCGAGGAGCCGGCCCCGGCCGATGACGACCAGGTGGTCGGCGGTGACGGCCATCTCGCTCATCAGGTGGGAGGAGACGAAGACGGTCCGGCCCTCGGCGGCGAGGCGCTTCATCAGGTTGCGGATCCAGAGGATGCCCTCCGGGTCCAGCCCGTTGACCGGCTCGTCGAACATCACGATCTCCGGGTCCCCGAGCAGGGCGGAGGCGATGCCGAGCCGCTGGCCCATGCCGAGCGAGAAGCCGCGGGCGCGCTTGCGGGCGACCGGGGTGAGGCCGACCAGGGCGAGCACCTCGTCCACCCGCCCGGTGGGGATGCGGTTGCTCTGGGCGAGCCAGAGCAGGTGGTCGCGGGCGGTCCGGCCGGGGTGGACGGCCTTGGCCTCCAGCAGTGCCCCGATGTACTTCAGCGGCTCGCTGAGCTGCCCGTATCTCTTGCCGTCGATGGTGACGCGGCCGCCCGAGGGCCGGTCGAGGTCCAGGATCATCCGCATGGTGGTGGACTTGCCGGCGCCGTTGGGGCCGAGGAACCCGGTGACCACACCCTGCGGCACCTGGAAGCTGAGCCGGTCCACCGCGAGCGTCTTGCCGTAACGCTTGGTCAGTTCGTGCAACTCGATCATTCGCGCTCCCTCACTCTCCGTCAGGCTATGACAAACCGGACAGGGTGGCCCGCTGAGTGGGCCCGCCGGGCGCACCGAACTACGGTGGGCGCATGACCCAGCTCCCCTCCGCATTGTCGGTCCGCGAGAGTGGTACCGGAATGCCCCTCGTGCTCCTGCACGCCTTCCCGCTCGATGCCTCGATGTGGTCCGCCCAACTGGACGGGCTGCCCGGGACGACCGGCCACGAGGCCCGGGTGCTCGCGCCCGACCAGCGCGGCTTCGGCAGTACCGAGCTGGGCACGGACGAGCCCTCGCTGGACGCGGTGGCCGACGACGTCGCCCTGCTGCTGGACGCGGCCGGGATCGACCGGGCGGTGATCGGCGGTCTCTCGATGGGCGGGTACGTGGCGCTCGCCTTCGCCCGCCGCCACCCGCGGCGGATGGCCGGTCTGCTGCTGGCCAACACCAAGGCGACCGCCGACACGGACACCGCCCGGGCCAACCGCGAGCGGATCGCCGCCGCCGTCCTGGCCCGGGACAGCGTCCAGCTGCTGCTCGACGAGCGGATGGCGGCGGGCCAGCTCGGGCCGGACTCCGGGCACCTGGTCGACCGCGTCCAGGGCATGATCGCCGCCGCGTCGCCGGCGGCGGTGGCCTGGGCGCAGCGGGCGATGGCGGCCCGGCCGCAGACCCTGGACGTGCTCGCCGGGGTACGGGTGCCGACCGCCGTCGTGGCGGGGGAGCTGGACGGCCTGATGCCGCTCGAAGAGGCCGAGCTGATGGTGCGGGCGCGGCCCGACGCCGAGTTGACCGTCATCCCCGGCGTGGGGCACCTGAGCGCGCTGGAGGCGCCGGAGGCGTTCGACGCGGCGGTGCGCGGGCTGCTGGCGCGGGTGACGCGATGAAGGAGGAGCGGGCGGAGACCGGCGGCTGGGACTTCTCGGCGCTGGAGGTGACCGGCCGGGTACCGGTCACCAACCGCGGGGAGGGGCTGCTCGAACTGACCCTGGAGCCGCTCGGCGAGGACTACTGGATGCGTCCCGGGGAGACCTTCATCGTCACCTCGTACGGCGACTACGGCTCCGGACACCCCTTCGAGGTGCAGTACTGGCGGGACTCGGTCTCGGTCTGGTGCACCTCGTGGTTCGGCACCGTCTCGGACGACGACGGCAACCAGCTGAGCTGTGGCCACCAGCGGCCCGACGGGGCCTATCCGCGGTGAACCCGGGGAGTGGGGAGTCGGGCCGGCCGACCTCCCGCTCCGGGCCGTCAGGGGCCGCCAGGGAGCCGCCCCGGGGCCGTCGCCGGGGGACAGCAGGACGGGCCCCCACCCTTGCGAGTGGGGGCCCGTCCTGCCGCGGCGTCAGCGCGACTGCTGGGCGGGCACGCCCATGGTGTCGTCGTTCGGCAGCGAGGCGGCGGCCACGGCCGCGCCGGTCAGCGTCGCCAGCATCTCGCGGACGTTGGTCAGCTGGGCGTTGATGCTGTCGCGGCGGTTGGTGAGCGCCGCCAGCTCGCGCTCGGACTCGCTGCGGATCCGGTCGGCCTTGGCGTTGGCGTCGGCCACGATGTCCTCGGACTGGCGCTGGGCCGTCTCCACCGTCTGGCGGGCGCGGCGCTCGGCGTCGGTGCGCAGCTTCTCGGCCTCCAGGCGCAGCTGCTCGGCCCGGTGCTCGATCTCGGCCAGGCGCTTCTCGGCCTTGGCCTGGCGGGCGGCCAGGTCGCGCTCGGACTGCTCGCGGCGCTTGGCCAGGTTGGTCTCGAACTCCAGCGCGGCCTGGGCGGCCTTGGTGCGGGTCTCCTCGAAGAGGGCGTCCGCCTCCTCGCGCTTGTTCTGGGCGTCCTTGTTGGCCTCGGCGCGCAGCTGGGCGCTGTCGCTCTTGGCCTTGTCGACGATCCGCAGACCCTCGTCCTCGGCCTTGGCCTTGCGGTCCTTGGCGTAGTTCTCGGCCTCGGTGCGGACCTGCTGGGCGGCGGCCTCGGCGAGCTCGCGGTGCTGCTCGGCGGCGCGGTGCGCCTCGTCGCGCAGGTCCTTGGCCTCCTCCTCGGCGAGTCGCAGGATCTTCTCGACCCGGGCGCCGAGACCGGCGTAGGAGGGCTCCGCCTCGGTGACCGCCGCCTGCGCGGTCTGGGTCTCCAGGTGGAGCTCCTCGATGCGCTTCTCCAGCGCGCTGATCCGGGTCAGGGCACTGTCACGGTCGGCCACCAGCTTGGTGATCCGCTCGTCGACCTGGGCGCGCTCGTACCCACGGCGCACCAGGTCGAAGCCGTGAGGGGAGTGACTGTCGCTCATGGGGTTCTGGGCTTCCTGTCGTCAAACCGCTGAGGTGGTTGAGGGAATCCTGACACGGTACCGGAGTGTCGTCGGCGAAATGCCGTTGTCTTGCGGAGAATGTCCGCTCAATCGGGTGGTGCGCTGCCGGAACGATTGCCACCCGACCGGGGGGAGCCGACTCCGGCACCCGCCTTGGCCCCCCCGTCTTTCTTGCTCGTACTTCCCCCGTTCGCCTGCACGACCGGTGACGGTGCTTCGAACGCCTCCAGCGCGGACAGCACGTCCTGCACCCTGGAGATCTCGGTGTTGATGTCCTTGCGGCGGCGCACCAGCTCGTCCAGCTCGCGCCGGCCCTCGTCGGTGACCCGCTTCGCCTCGGCCCGTGCCTCGGCGAGTACCCGCTCGGCCTCCGCCTTGGCCAGCTCGATCTGCTCGTCGGCGGCCTCGTCGGCGGTCCGCAGGCGCTTCTCCGCCTCGGCCGCCGCCGTCTCGATCCGCTCCTCGGACTCCTCCTGGGCGGACTTCAGCTTGGCCTCGGCCTTGATGATCAGGGCCTCGGCGCGGTCGGTCGAGTCGGCCAGCTTGGTCTCGGCCTCCTTCAGCAGGCCCTCGGCCTTGCGGACGGCCGAGATCCGGACCTTGCTGGCCTCGGCGGACGCCTGCGAGTTCAGCTCGTTGGCGTGCTCCTCGGCGGCCGCGATCAGCGCCGCGGCCCGCTCCTCGGCCTCGGCGACGGCGGCCACCGCCTGCTCCTCGGCCTCGGTCAGCTGCTCCTGGGCGGCCGTCACCAGCGCGTCCACCCGCTCGCCGGCCGACTTCATCGCCTGCGCGTTCTCCTTGCGGGCGCGCTCGTGCAGGGCCTCCACCTCGGCGTCGGTGCGCTCGCGCAGCTCCTCGGCGCGCTCGCGGATCGCGGTGGCGTCCCGGCGGGCCTCGGAGAGCAGGGCGTCGGCGTCGGCCCGGGCCTTCTCGACCGCGGCCTGCCCGGCCGCCTCGCCGGCCGCGACCAGCCGGTCGGCCTCCTTGCGGGCGGCCGCGACCATCGCGTCCGCCTGCTCCTCGGCGGCGGCGGTGGTGGCCAGCGCGGTGGTCTGGGCGTCCTCGCCGAGCGCCTCGGCGTCGGCGAAGGCCCGCTCCAGGACGGACTTGGCCTGCTCGCGGGTGGCCTTGTCGAAATGCTCGGCGGCCTCGCGGATCTCCGCGTCGAAGGCGTCGGCGCGGGCGTGGGTGTCCGCGTCGTAGTCGTCCGCGAGGGACCGGGTGGCCAGCGCGTACTCCTCGGCCTCGGCCCGCAGCGCGGCGGCGAACTCCTCGGCCTCGGCGATCGTGGCGGCGGCCCGCTCCTCGGCGGCGGCGCGCTGCTGCTCGGCGTTCTCCCGGGCGGCGTGCAGTTCGGCCTCGGCCTCGGCGCGCAGCTGCTCGTCGTAGGCCTGCGCCTCGGCGCGGCGGCGGGCCAGCTCGGCCTCGGCGGCCTGGCGCTCGCCGGCCAGCTCCAGCTCGGTCTGCTCGCGCAGCGCGGTCGTCTCGGCGGCGGTCCGGGCCCGCAGGTCCGCGGTCTCCCGGTCGGCCAGGGCCCGCTGTTCGGCGGTCTCCCGGTCGGCGGTCTCGTGCTGCTCGGCGATCGCGCGGGCGGTGCGCTCGCGCAGCTCGGCGGTCTCCCGGTCGGCCAGCGCGCGCTGCTCGGTGGTCTCCCGCTCGGCGGTGTCGCGCAGTTCGGCGGCGGCCTGCTCGGCCTCCCGGCGGACCTCGGCGGCCTCGCGCTCGGCGGTGGCCCGCAGCTCGGCGATCTGCAGGGACGCGGCCTCGTGCATCCCGGCCACCGACTGGCGGACCTCGGCGGCCTCGTCCTCGGCGTTGGCGACCAGCTCGGCGGCCTCGGTCCTGGCCGCGGCCGTCAGCTTCTCGCCGTCGATGCCGGCCTGCTCCAGCACCGCCCGCGCCTCGGCGCGGATCGACTCGGCGGTGGCACGCGCCTCGGACAGCTCCCGGCCGGCCTCGGCCCGGACGGTCTCGGCCTGCTCGGAGGCCAGGGCCAGGTCGGCCTCGGCCCGCTCGCGCAGCGCCGAAGCGGCGGCCTCGGCCTCGGCCGTCCGCTGCTCGGCGACGGCCCGGGCGGCCTCCAGCGCCTCCTCGGCCTCCGCCCGCAGACGGGCCGTCTCGGCGGCGGTGTACTCGGTGAGTTCGGCGGCGGTCCGTTCGGCTTCGGTGCGGAGTCGGTCGGCGTGGGCCTCGGCGGCTTCGCGGAGCGCGGTGGTCTCGGCGGCGGTGCGCTCGGTGAGTTCGGCGGCGGTCCGTTCGGCTTCGGTGCGGAGTCGGTCGGCGTGGGCCTCGGCGGCTTCGCGGAGCGCGGTGGTCTCGGCGGCGGT
>NZ_JBVHHE010000003.1:310641-364718 GCF_055561235.1 Kitasatospora sp. NPDC022856
GTGCGCTCGGTGAGTTCGGCGGCGGCCGTCTCGGCCTGCTCGCGGGCGGTTCGGGCGGCGGCCAGCTGCTCGGCGGTCTCCTCGCGCTCGCGGAGCAGACCGGCGGCGGCCTCCTCGCGCTCGCGCCGGCTCTCCTCGCGCAGCGCCTCGGCGGCGGCGTCGGCCTCGGCCCGGGTCCGGGCCAGCTCGGCGTCGGCCTCGGCGCGCAGCCGTTCGGCGTCGGCGACCGCGGCGTCCAGCACGGCGGTGGCCTCGGCCTGCGCGTCGGCCCGGACGGCCTGCGCGTCGGCGTTCGCCCCGGCCCGCACCCGCTGATCGAACTCGGTTGCCTCGCGGCGCAGTTCGGCGGTCTCACGCTCGGCGGCGGAGCGGTTCTCGGCGGCCGCGGCCTTGGCCGCGGCGAGCGCGTCCTGGCCCTGCTGCTCGGCACCGGCGACGATCTTCTCGGCCTCGGCGCGGGCCCGGTCGAGGGTCTGCTCGGCGCGGCCCTGGGTCTCGGCGGCCTGCTGCTTGGTCTGCTCGCGCAGCCGCTCGATCTCGGCGGCCGCGCCGGCGCGCAGCTCGTCCGCGTCCGTCTTGGCCCTGGTCAGCAGCTCCTCGGCGTTCTTCGCCGACTCCTCGATCTGCACGACGGCCTGCCGGCGGGCCTCGCCGCGGACCCGGTCGGCCTCGGCGGCGGCCTGGGCGCGCAGGTCCTCGGCCTCGGCCCGCAGCCGGGCGGCCTCGTCCTGCATCTGCCGGACCCGCTCGCGGATGCCGGCCGCGTCGTCCAGGGCGGCGTTCTGGGCCTGCTCGACGGCGGCCTGCGCCTGCTCGCGCAGCCGCTCCGCCTCGGCGGCGGCCTCGGCGCGGATCCGCTCGGCCTCCGTGGTGGCCTCGGCCCTGGCGGTCTCGGCGTCCTGGTTGGCCCGGCCCAGCATCTCCTCGGCCGTCTTGGCGGCCTTGGCGAGGTGGACGGTGGCGTCCTTGGCGCCGGCCGCCCGGCCGGCCTCCTCGGCCTCGCTGCGCAGCTGCTCGGCGGCGGCCTCGGCCTGGGCCCGCAGCTCGGCGACGTCGCGCTCGGCCTGCGAGCGCAGCTCCGCGATGGCGGCCTCGGCCTCGGACCGCAGCTGGCCGGCGACCGACTCGGCGGTGGCGCGCAGCCGTTCGCTCTCCTCGGCGGCGGCCGCCTTGGCGGCCTCCGCCTCGGCCTGCTTGGTGGCAGCCTCGGCCCGGATGGCCTCGGCCTGCTTGGTCGCCTGGGCGACCATCCTGGCGACCTCGGCGCGGGCGGTCTGCGAGCGCTGCTCGCTGGCGGCCTCGCCGTCGGCGACCTTGCGGACGGCGGCGGCCTCGGCATCGGCCTGGAGCTGCTCGGCGGCGGCCTCGGCCTGGGCGCGCAGCTCGGCGGACTCCCGACGGGTGCGCTCGGCCTCGGCGATCGCCTCGGCGCGCAGCCGCTCGATCTCGGCCTGGGCGTGGGCGAGAGCCTCCTCGGCGCGGGCCTGCTCGGCGCTGGCGTGCTCCTTGAGCCGGCCGATCTCGGCCTGCGCGGCGGCGAGCTGCTGTTCGGCGGCGGCGTGCGCGGCGGCCAGCTGCTGCTGGGCCTCGCCGCGGGCGGCGTTCACGTCGGCGGCGGCCTGGGCGCCGGCCTGCTGGGCCTGCTCGGAGGCGGCGCGCAGCAGGCGCTCGGCGTCGGTCTGGGCGCGGTGGAGGGCGGCCTCGGCGGCGGCCTGGGCCTCACCGCGGGCGGCGTCGACGTCGGCGGCGGTCTGGGCGCGGGCGTGGTCGGACAGCGCGGCGGCCTCGGCGCGGGCCGCGGCCATCATCCGCTCGGCCTCGGCGCGGGCCTCCTGGAGCAGGCGCTGGGCCTCCTGCTCGGTGCCGGCCCGGGTCTGCTCGGCCCAGTTGACGTTCTCGTTGACGTGCTGTTCGGCGCTGCGCCGCAGCTCGGTGAGCTCGTCCTCCAGCTGGCGGCGGCGGGCGGCCAGCTCGGCCTCCAGCCGGGCGGTGCGCTCGGCGGCCTCGGCCATCAGGCGCTGGGTGGCCTGCTGGGAGTCGCGCAGCTGCCGCTCGGCGTCGGCACGCAGCTGCTGGGCCTGCATCTCGGCGGTGCGGAGCAGCTGCTCGGCCTGGCCGGAGACGGCGTCGAAAGCACGCGGCTGGGCGAGCATGCGACGGGACTCGTGCAGCTTGGCCCGGAGCACCTCCACCTGGTAGGCGAGGTCCTCGGCATGCTCGACGGTCTTGTCCCGCTCCTTGCGAGTCCGATCCATCTCGGCCTCGAACTGGGAGAGGTGATCGTCAACCTCGTAGCGGTCGTAGCCCCGCACTCCGCGGTCCCATCCATCTCCTGGTCGCGTCCTCGACCCGGCCGCACCCCGGCTCCCGTGTCCGGGGCCCCGGTCCGACTGGTCCTTGCATCCGCAGCCGGTGGACGGCCCCTGTTCTGGTCGGGGGCGTCCGCCACGGTTGTCGAAGTCCTGGGCGTCGGAGCGCGGTCGTGCCGCGTTCCCCCGTCCGGGTGGACTCCTGGGCGAACTCTTGCCTTGTGGAGAATGGTGACAGATCCGAACTGCGACTGTTCAGCCGTGCCCGCGTAATGGACTCCCCTGCGACGGGCCGGTCCACCGCTGGGCGGACAGGCCTGTCATCGGCCGTGCCCGTCGCCTCCGTCCCCCGGAGTCTTCGCGCACCTGGGCATTGTAGTGGGAGCGTCCCACGGGGGAATGGCCGCGTAGGGGTTTTCCGGGCATCGGGCGACATTACTGACGGGTCATGAGGGCCGCGGGCCCCTCGGCGGGCCCTGGGCGGACCCCCGGCGGGTGCCGTCGGAACCCGACGGCACCCGGGTGCGGGTCAGTGCTCGTCGTGCTCGTCGTGCTCGCCGGGCTCTGCGGCGGTGACCAGCTCGGTCAGCACACCGCCGCAGTCCTTGGGGTGGAGGAAGGTGATCCGGGAGCCCATCGAGCCGATCCGGGGCTGCTCGTAGAGGACCCGGATGCCCTTGGCGCGGATGGACTCGGAGTCGCCGTCGACGTCGGCGGTGCCGAACGCGATGTGGTGGACGCCCTCGCCGTTCTTCTCCATCCACTTGCCGACGGCGGAGTCGGGCCGGGTGGGCTCCAGCAGCTGGAGGTAGGAGGCGCCGCCGTCACCGGTGTCGTTGATCTTGAGCATGGCCTCGCGCACCCCCTGCTCCTCGTTGACCTCGCTGTGGAACACCTCGAAGCCGTAGGTGGCGCGGTAGAACTCGACCGTCTTGTCGAGGTCTCGGCAGGCGATGCCGATGTGGTCGATGCGGGTGAGCACGGTGGCCTCCGGGTCTGGGCGGGCTACGGGACGGCAACAGTGCAGCGCATGCGGCCGGGGTGCGCCAGCGATCCGGGTGCGAGCCTGCTCACACGGGCGGGGTTCACCCGGACCGGGTTGACACGGTGTTGACTGGATCGTGCCAGTGCGCTCGATCACACCGTCGGTCCGGTGACGGACGGGTAGCAGGTCAGTACATTGAGCGGAATCCTCACCTGGCCACGACGTGCGAAGGGGCTCGTCCCATGACCAACACCACCTCTGTGATCGTTGCCGGTGCGCGGACCCCGATGGGTCGCCTGCTCGGTTCGCTCAAGGGCTTCTCCGGCGCCGACCTCGGGGCCGTCGCGATCAAGGCCGCCCTGGAGCGGGCCGGCGTCGCGGGGGACCAGGTCCAGTACGTGATCATGGGCCAGGTGCTGCAGGCCGGCGCCGGCCAGATCCCGGCCCGCCAGGCCGCCGTCAAGGCGGGCATCCCGATGAACGTCCCGGCGCTCACCATCAACAAGGTCTGCCTCTCCGGCCTGGACGCCATCGCGCTGGCCGACCAGCTGATCCGGGCCGGCGAGTTCGACATCGTGGTGGCCGGCGGCCAGGAGTCCATGACCAACGCCCCGCACCTGCTGCCGAAGTCCCGCGAGGGCTACAAGTACGGCGCGATCGAGCTGCTGGACGCGATGGCGCACGACGGCCTCACGGACGCCTACGAGAACATCCCGATGGGCGAGTCCACCGAGAAGCACAACACCCGCCTGGGCATCCCGCGCGACGTCCAGGACGAGATCGCCGCCGCGTCCCACCAGCGGGCCGCCAAGGCCCAGCAGAACGGCGTCTTCGAGGCCGAGATCGCCCCGGTGGAGATCCCGCAGCGCAGGGGCGAGCCGCTGGTCTTCAGCCAGGACGAGGGCATCCGGGCGGACACCACCGTCGAGGGCCTGGCCAAGCTGCGCCCGGCCTTCACCAAGGACGGCACGATCACCGCCGGCACCTCCTCGCAGATCTCCGACGGCGCCGCCGCGGTGGTCGTGATGAGCAAGGCCAAGGCCGAGGAGCTGGGCCTGAGTTGGATCGCCGAGATCGGCGCGCACGGCAACGTCGCGGGCCCGGACAACTCGCTGCAGTCGCAGCCGTCCAACGCGATCAAGCACGCGCTGGCCAAGGAGGGCCTGGAGGTCGGCGACCTCGACCTGATCGAGATCAACGAGGCGTTCGCGGCCGTCGCCCACCAGTCGACCAAGGACCTGGGCGTCTCCTCCGACATCGTCAACGTCAACGGCGGCGCGATCGCGCTCGGCCACCCGATCGGCATGTCCGGTGCCCGCGTGGTGCTGCACCTGGCGCTGGAACTCCAGCGGCGCGGCGGCGGCATCGGCGCGGCCGCGCTCTGCGGCGGCGGCGGCCAGGGCGACGCGCTGATCGTCCGCGTCCCGAAGGAGCAGGCCGCGAAGGCCTGATCATCCGACTTACCTCAGGGGCTGCGGACCGCCACCAGCGGTCCGCGGCCCTTCGGCGCTAGGAGCTCCTGATGATCGATGTCGCGACCCTGGTCGAGCAGGCCCGCGCGGGTCGGCCGCGTGCGGTGGCCCGGCTGATCTCGCTGGTCGAGAACGCCGCCCCGCAGCTGCGCGAGGCGATGGCGGCGCTGGCCCCCTACACCGGCCGGGCCTACACCGTCGGGCTGACCGGCTCGCCCGGCGTGGGCAAGTCCACCTCGACCTCCGCCCTGGTCACCGCCTACCGGCGGCTCGGCAAGCGGGTCGGGGTGCTGGCGGTGGACCCGTCCTCGCCGTTCTCCGGCGGCGCGCTGCTCGGCGACCGGGTCCGGATGCAGGACCACGCCACCGACCCCGAGGTGTTCATCCGCTCGATGGCCACCCGCGGCCACCTCGGCGGCCTCTCCTGGTCGGCCCCGCAGGCGCTGCGGGTGCTGGACGGGGCCGGCTGCGACGTGATCCTGGTGGAGACCGTCGGCGTCGGCCAGTCCGAGGTGGAGATCGCCGCCCAGGCGGACACCACCGTGGTGCTGCTCGCCCCCGGGATGGGCGACGGGATCCAGGCCGCCAAGGCCGGGATCCTGGAGATCGGCGACGTCTTCGTGGTGAACAAGGCGGACCGGGACGGCGCCGACGCGACCGCCCGGGAGCTGAACCACATGCTCGGCCTCGGCGAGACCCGCGAGGCGGGGGACTGGCGGCCCCCGATCGTGAAGACCGTGGCGGCCCGCGGCGAGGGCGTCGACGAGGTGGTCGAGGCGCTGGAGAAGCACCGCGCCTGGCTGGAGGAGCACGGCGAGCTGGCCGTGCGCCGCCGCCGCCGGGCCGGCGACGAGATCGAGGCGATCGCGCTGGCCGCGCTGCGCTCCCGGATCGGCGACCTGCACGGCGACCGCCACCTGGCCACCCTGGCCGAGCGGGTGGTGGCCGGCGAGCTGGACCCCTACGGCGCCGCCGACGAACTGGTCGCCGGACTCACCCAGGGCTGAACACGACGAGGGGCCCGGTCACCCGCCGCACCGACGGCCGACCGGGCCCCTTGAAAATCAAGCCCGGCCGCGGAGGTCCCGCAGGTGTTCGGCGACGGGGGCCAGGGCCTGGTACATCGCGTCCAGCTGCTCGGGGCTGAAGCGGTCGATGAAGTGCGTCCGGACGCTGCGCACGTGGTCCGGGGCGACCTTCTGCATGGTCTCCCAGCCCTGCTCGGTGAGGTGGGCGTAGAGGCCGCGCCGGTCGCCCGGACACTCCTGCCGCAGGACCAGCCCGGCCGTCTCCATCCGCGTGATCTGGTGCGAGAGCCGGCTCTTGGACTGCAGGGTCGCGGTGGCCAGGTCGGTCATCCGCATCCGCCGCTCGGGTGCCTCGGAGAGCACGACCAGGATCTCGTAGTCGTTGATCGCGAGGTTGTGCGGCTGGAGTTCGCGGCTGAGCTGGTAGTCCAGCAGCTTGGAGACCTCCAGGTGGGCGCGCCACAGCCGCTGCTCCCGGGCGCTGAGCCACGGAGTCCCCTCCTCCGGCTGCGAGGGGGGGACGTCGGCGGCGTCGATCGTGCGCGTATCCATGGTGCGAGCATACCGCATTTAGTTCAATCTTGTACGACTTTACAGGCCGAAACGCCGCCCGAGGTCGCCCAGGTTACCGAGCCCGGGCACGTTGAGGTTGCCCCCGCCGTGGCCCGCGGCCGCGGGCTGCGACGGCACCCCGCCCATCGGCACGCCCGCCTCGGCGTGCACCTGGCCGACGTTGCGGTCGGCCATCAGCACCTCGGTCGACTGCAGCAGCACCTGGCCGGCGCCGATGAACTCGAACTGGTGCTCCTCGCCGGACGCCCCGCCCAGGCCGGTCAGCCGGCGGATCCCGCCGATCACCCCGTGCATGTAGTCGTGGTCGTAGTGGTGGCACGGCGCCGGGCAGTCCGCCCAGCCGACCAGCGCCTGCGGGTCCACCCGGATCGGCGGCTCGACGAAGTGCACCGGCCCGTTGGACGCGGCCACGAACTTGCCGCTGCCGATCAGCGTGAGGAACCCGGGGATGATCGACTGCTTGAGCCGCAGCGTGGGCTCGTACGCCAGGAGGTTGCCCGAGCGGACGGTCAGGTTCCCCTCCTCCAGGTCGTAGGAGTTGAGGTCGAAGGCGCGGTCGGCCAGCAGCAGCTTGCCCCGGCCCTCGGCGACCACCCAGTCCGCCGCGTGCATCGGCGAGTTGAAGTGCTGGCCGAGCATCCGGTCGATCGCCCCGGCGCCGACGCCCTTGAAGGAGATGTCGCCGTAGTAGGCGATCATCTTGCCCTTCTGCAGGAAGTACGACCCGTTCAGGTCGACCGAGAAGGCGTACGGGTTGACGTTGTCGTTCGCCGGCAGGCTGTGCACGTCGTGCACCACCGGGCCGGAGCCGTCCGGCGCCTTCGGCAGCGGAGCCTGGGCGCCGCCGTACTGCTCCTGGGCGTACTGCTGCGGCTGCTGCTGCGGGTAACCCTGCTGCTGCGGAGGCGGCGGGTAGCCCTGCTGCGGGTAGCCCTGCCCGGGCGGCGGGCCGTAGCCGGGCGGCGGCGGGGCGGCCGGATAGCCGGGCTGGGTGGGCTGGTTGTACGGCGACGGCTGGCCGTACGGCTGCGGCTGGCCGTACGGGTCGTGCGGCTGCCCGTAGGGGGGCTGCGGCGGGTAGGACATCAGAGCTTCTCCTCGCTCGCCTGCACGAACACCGTGCCGTTCCCGGACAGCTCCAGCTGGAAGGCCTCGCCGGAGCCGCGTCCGATCATGTCGCGCCACCCCAGCGCGGTGGACAGCTTGTTCTGGACCTGGCCGCGGTGCGCGACGTAGGCCTGGGGGTCGACGTGGACCGGCTGGTGCGGGGTGATCGGCAGTTCGAAGACGCCGCCGTGCGCCATCACCGCCACCGCGCCGTGGCCGTCCAGCTTGGTGGTGAACAGGCCCTGCCCGGTCACCTGGCCTCGGACCATGCCCATCACGCCGCCCTGCGACCCCATGAACATCGTGGACTGCTGCAGCGAGCCCTCGAAGGCCAGCAGCCGGTCCGCCTCGACGTACAGGGTGTCGCCGGCCAGGTCGATCACGTGCACGTGGTGGCCGCCGTGGCCGAACATCACGGTGCCCTGGCCCTCGACGGTCATCAGCGGGGTGTCCTCGTTGGCCACCCGGCGGCCGATCATCGACATGACGCCGCCCTGGCCGCCGGTGAGGTTCGGCGTGAACCGGACCTCGCCGGTGTACGCGAGCATCGCGCCGCGCTGGCTGAACATCCGCTGCCCGGGGACGACCCGGGCCTCGATCATCTTGTTGTTGATCCTGGTGAACGGCATCAGACGTCGCCCCCGATGGTGATCTTCTCGGACGGCTGAACGTAGACCAGGCCCTCGCCGGAGAACTCCACCTGGACCGCCTCGCCGCCGCCCTCGCCGATGAAGGTCGACCAGCCGGCGCCCGACTTGAGGCTGCGGCTGAGGTTGCCGGTGTGCGCGACGTACGCCCCCGGGTCCACCCGCAGCGGCATGCCCTGGGAGACCCGCAGGATGATGGCCGGCCCCTTGGAGGTGAGCGCGGCCCAGCCGTGGCCCTCCACCTTGGTGGTGAACAGGCCGTTCCCGGAGGAGATGCCGTTGAGCCCGGTGAAGCTGGTGCCGGTCTTCAGCGTGCCCTCGGTGCAGAGGAGGTTGTCCGACTCGACGTAGAGCGTCTCGCCGTTCAGCCGGACCAGGTTGATTTCGGTGGCTCGGTCGGCGAAGTAGCAGGTGCCCTGCCCCTTCACCTCCATGACCGTCATCTGCTCACCGGTCAGCCGTCGGGTCACGACGCCGCGCAGCCCGTCACCGCCGCCGCTGAGCTTCTTGAAGTTCATCTGGCCGGTGTACGCGACCATCGAGCCGTTTCTGGCTTTCACGCCATCGCCCGTCATGTCGACGGCGAGCGTCTTGGACCCTTGGAGTCGAAACTGTGCCACCGCCGCAATGTAGCGGGATCCGGCAGCTCGGGGGGAGGGGGCGGGGTCGTTCTGGTACCTGTCTGCGACAAAACCGGCCCGTCGGACACCGGCTGTACCGGCTCCGTATCCCCTGCGTGTCCGCCGCCGGACCCCGGGCCCGCCGGCGCCGCACCCCGGGAGCGGGGTCGGACATGTGCTCGGTGATAATGGCGGGGATGCTTGTGAGCCGGTTCACAAGTGATCTTCGACTCCTGACTGAGGTGCCCATCGTGAACAGCAGTGCCGTCCACCGCCTGCGTCTGGTCTCCGGCCCCGAGGGCCTCTCGTTCCTCCTGCTGCTGGTCTGCTCGGTGCTCAAGCGCACCACCAGCTTCGACGCGGTGCCGGTGATGGGCATGATCCACGGGATCCTGTTCGTCCTGTACGTGGTGTTCTGGATCATGGCCTGGCAGGCGCAGAAGTGGGACGCCAAGCGCGGCATCCTGCTGTTCGTCCTCTCGGTGCTGCCCACCGGCGGCTTCTTCGCCGAGCGGACCCTCGCCAAGGAGGAGCGCGGCGAGCTCGCACCCGCCCGCGAGCCCGCCACCGCCTGATCGCCGCCCGAACGACCGCGGGCAGGCCGGCAGGCTGCCGGGGCCTCCTCTCCCAGTGGGCCCCGGCAGCCTGTCGCCGTTTCCAGGTGTGGTTCCGGTGGTGACTAGTTGACGTTCACCGCGCTCCAGGCCGCGGCCACCGCCGCGTACTGGGTGCTGGTGGTGCCGTAGAGGTCACCGGCCGCCTTCAGGGTCGCCGTGCGGGCGGCCTTGTAGTTGGTGGTGGAGGTGAAGTAGACGGTCAGCGCGCGGTACCAGATCGCGGCGGCCTTGTCCCGGCCGATGCCGGTGACGGTGGAGCCGTTGGAGGTGGGGCTGTTGTAGCTGACGCCGTTGATGGTCTTGGCGCCGCTGCCCTCGGCCAGCAGGTAGAAGAAGTGGTTGGCCACGCCGGAGGAGTAGTGGACGTCCACGTTGCCGACCCCGGAGTACCAGGAGTCCTTGGACGCGCCGTCCTTCGAGGGCTTGTCCATGTAGCGCAGCGGGGTGCCGTTGCCGTTCAGGTTGAGCCGCTCGCCGATCAGGTAGTCCGGCACGTCCGAGGGCAGGTTGGCGTACCACTCGACCATGGTGCCGAAGATGTCCGAGGTGGCCTCGTTGAGGCCGCCGGACTCGCCGGAGTAGACCAGCCCGGCGGTGGCGGAGGTGACGCCGTGGGTCATCTCGTGGCCGGCCACGTCGATGGCGGTCAGCGGGTGGGTGTTGCCCGAGCCGTCGCCGTACGTCATGCAGAAGCAGGAGTCGTTCCAGAACGCGTTGACGTAGTTGGAGCCGTAGTGCACCCGGCTGCTCGCGCCGACGCCGTTGTTCTTGATGCCGCTGCGGCCGAAGGTGTTCTTGTAGTAGTCCCAGGTCGCGCCGGCGCCGTACTGGGCGTCCACCGCGGCGGACTGGGTGTTGGAGGCGAGCCCGTCGCCCCAGACGTTGTCCGCGTCGGTGTACAGCGCGTTCCCGCTGGCGGCGTTGCCCGTCCACTGGTTGCCGCGGGAGGCGTCCTTGAGCTGGTAGGTCGAGCCGCTCTGGGTGGTGGTCAGCGGGACGCTGCCGACGAAGACGCCCTTGCCGCTGCCGTTCGCGGTCTGGAACTCCTCGTGCGTGGAGAGCACCTCGCCGGTGGCCGCGTCGGTGACCAGCCGCTGGCTGCTCGGCGTGCCGTCGGCCCGCTCGCCCTTGACGACGGTCTGGTACGCCAGTCGCGGGTTGCCGTCGGCGGCCCAGACCACCAGGGTGGCCGTGCCCGCGCCGTCGACCCGGCTGATCGCCGACTCGTCCTTGTCCGCGGCGATGCCGACGGTGGCCCGGACGGCGCCGAGCGCCTGGGCGCCGGCCTTGTCGGCGGAGAGCGCCGGGGTGAGGCTCGGCAGTGAGAGCTGCCCGCCGAACGCCCGGTCCACTGAGGTGATCGCGCCGTTGGCCTTCTGGTGCACCACCAGGTCGCCGCCGAGGACCGGCAGGCCGCCCAGGGTCCGCTCGTAGCGCAGGTGACGGGTGCCGTTGGCGTCCACCACGGCGTCCTTGGCGACCAGCCGCTCCTGGCCGCCGAGGGCGAGCGCCTGCGCCACCGGCGCGGCCTCGCTGCCGGCCAGCGAGATCAGCGCGTCGTGCTGCTGCACCACCGAGGGCGCGGCGGCCTGGGCGGGGGCGGCGGCGACCTGGATGGCGCCGGCGAGCAGGGCGGTGGCGGAGAGTACGGCTCCGGCTGTCAGCTTTCGCTTCACGTACGGGGTTCCTTCCACGAAACCGCGTGTGCGCGGTCACGCCGCGTACCGGGGCGCCGGGGTTGGCGCCGTGGGGCGGTAGGGCGCTGACGTGCTGCTCCCGTGCGGTTCCGACGGCCGGTCGGTGGGTGGGGCGACAGCCGTCGACGGGGCGTTGGTCAGAAGCATGACAAGCGCAGGTCGTGAAAGGACAGGGCGCCGCCGGCGATTGGCCAGGTCTCGCCAGTCGTCGGGTACGGGTGGTTCCGGTGTGCCGAGTGACCGGTTCGGGGTGCTTCGTCCCGCTGGCGGGATCCCGCCAGCGGCCGCCCTTGTCGCTCGCCGCGGCCCTTGCTACGGCGCCGGGCCGGGCGCCGCTCCGGCCCTCCCCGGCCCGGCGCGGACGCGCGAACGCCCGGGGCCTCCCCTCCCAGTGAGGCCCCGGGCGCTGTCGAGCGGACGTCAGCTGACGTTGACGCCGCTCCAGGCCGCGGCCACCGCCGCGTACTGGGTGCTGGTGGTGCCGTAGAGGTCACCGGCCGCCTTCAGGGTCGCCGTGCGGGCGGCCTTGTAGTTGGTGGTGGAGGTGAAGTAGACGGTCAGCGCGCGGTACCAGATCGCGGCGGCCTTGTCCCGGCCGATGCCGGTGACGGTGGAGCCGTTGGAGGTGGGGCTGTTGTAGCTGACGCCGTTGATGGTCTTGGCGCCGCTGCCCTCGGCCAGCAGGTAGAAGAAGTGGTTGGCCACGCCGGAGGAGTAGTGGACGTCCAGGTTGCCGACGCCGGAGGACCAGGAGTCGGCCGAGCCGCCGTCCTTGGAGGGCTTGTCCATGTAGCGCAGCGGCGTCCCGTCGCCGTTGATGTCGATCTCCTCGCCGATCAGGTAGTCCGGCTTGTCGGTCGCGAGGTTGGCGGAGAACTCGACCATGGTGCCGAAGATGTCCGAGGTGGCCTCGTTGAGGCCGCCGGACTCGCCCGAGTAGTTGAGCCCCGCGGTGGCGGAGGTGACGCCGTGCGTCATCTCGTGGCCGGCCACGTCGATCTCGGTCAGCGGGTGGGTGTTGGCGTCACCGTCGCCGTACGTCATGCAGAAGCAGGAGTCGTCCCAGAACGCGTTGACGTAGTTCTTGCCGTAGTGGACCCGGCTGGTGGCGCCGACGCCGTTGTTCTTGATGCCGTTGCGGCCGAACGCGTTCTTGTAGAAGTCCCAGGTGGCCGCCGCGCCGAACTGCGCGTCCACCGCGGCGGACTGGGTGTTGGAGGCGAGGCCGGTGCCCCAGGCGTTGTCCGCGTCGGTGTACAGCGTGCCCGAGCCGGAGGTGCGGCCCTTGAGGTCGCTGGTGGACTGGTTGCCGCGGGAGGCGTCCTTGAGCTGGTAGGTCGAGCCGCTCTGGGTGGTGGTCAGCGGGACGCTGCCGACGAAGACGCCCTTGCCGGTGCCGGTCGCGGTCTGCACCTGCTCGTGGGTGGAGAGCACCTCGCCGGTGGCCGCGTCGGTGACCAGCAGCTGGCTGCTCGGGGTGGAGTCGGCGCGCAGGCCCTGGACGACCGTCTGGTACGCCAGTCGCGGGTTGCCGTCGGCGGCCCAGACCACGAGCTTGGCGGCGCCGGCCTGGCGCACCTCCCGCAGCGGCGACTCGTCCTTGTCGGCGGCGATGCCGACGGTCGACTGGACCGCGCCGGAGGCCTGCGCGGCGGCCTTGTCGGCCGGGATCTGCGGGGTGAGGCTCGGCAGCTCGATGGTCGCGGCGACGGCCTTGTCCACGGCCTCGACCGAGCCGTTCGCGGCCTCGTGCACGACCAGGTCGCCGCCGAGGACGGGCAGGCCGGCGAAGGTGCGCTCGAAGCGGAGGTGGCGGGTGCCGTCGGCGTCCACCACGGCGTCCTTGGCGACCAGTTGCTCCTGGCCGCCCAGGGCCAGGGCCTGCGCCAGCGGGCCGGCCTGACCGCTCGCCAGGGCGATCGCCGCCTCGCGCTGCTGCGCGGCCTGCGCCTGCGCGGCGGGGGTCGGGGCGGCCTGGGCGGCGGTGGTGCCCACCTGGATGACGCCGGTGAGGAGGGCGGTGGCGGAGAGTACGGCGCCGGCTGCGAGCTTTCGCTTCACGTACAGGTCCTTCCAGGGAAACCGCGGATGTGCGGTTGCGCCGCGTCCCGGGGTGCCGGGGTTGGCACCTGAGGGGCGGGACGGGCGCTGACGTGCTACTGCTCCGTGCGGTCGAGCGGCGGTGCCACCGGTGAGTGGGGCGGTGGCTGCCGAACGGGGCTGGGCGAAAGCATGACAATCCAACAAGTGAAATGACAGGTCTTGTTCATCGATTGGCCAGGTCTCGCCAGCCCGGCGGAAGGTAAACGGGGCGACAAATCCGGTCGAACCACCCCGCCTTGCAGCGGGTTACCGCCCGAACCGAGGCCTGACTACGGGCCGAACGCCGGATCGGCGGCCAACGGGCGGCCGACGGCGGGCGATTGGCGGTGGTTCACACCCCCGCAATGTGCTGGTACGGACCTGTGCGTCCCACTGGCGTGATCCCGCCACGTGTCGCGCTTGTCCACCATCAGGACGCCTGGTAACACCCCGGCGGCCCGCCGGTACGGTAAGGGGCGTGGCCAAGCCCCTCGCACTCGACTTCGACCCGATCGCCCGCGCCGACGAGCTCTGGACCCGCCGCTGGGGCGCAGTCCCCTCGATGGCGGCGATCACCTCGATCATGCGCGCCCACCAGATCCTGCTCGCGCGGGTGGACGCCGTGCTCAAGCCGTACGGGCTGACGTTCGCCCGGTACGAGGCGCTGGTGCTGCTCACCTTCAGCCGGACCGGCGAGCTCTCGCTGTCCAAGATCGGCGAGCGGCTGATGGTCCACCCGACCAGCGTGACCAACACCGTCGACCGCCTGGAGCGGGCCGGTCTGGTCGGCCGCCGGCCCAACCCGCTGGACGGCCGCGGGGTGCTCGCGGCGATCACCGCCCGCGGCCGCGAGGTCGTGGAGGAGGCCACCCGGGAGCTGATGGCGATGGAGTTCGGCCTGGAGGAGTACGGCCCCGACCAGTGCCGTCAGGTGTTCGACCTGCTGAGGCCGCTGCGGGTGGCCGCCGGGGACTTCACCGAGCCGGGCGCGGAGCCCGCGGAGTAGGGCGCTGCACGGCCCACCCGTAAGCGGCGGCTACCCTCGTGGGGAGCGGTGCGCGGATCCGGGCGTACCGGCCCATTCCGGCGAGCGAGGCGATGAAGAGTATGAAGGCGAACCCCCTGCTGGGCTGGTACCGGGCCCTGGCCATTGCGACCGGTGTGGCCCTGCTCGTGTTCTGCGGCTTCATGGTCGCGAAGTACGGCTTCGACACGGCCGAGGACCTGACCACCTACGTCGCGATGCTGCACGGCTACCTCTACGTCGGGTACTTCGTGGTGACCTTCCTGCTCGGCCAGAAGCTCAAGTGGCCGCTGGGCCGGATGCTCCTCACCCTGGCCGCCGGCTGCATCCCGTTCGCCTCCTTCGTCGCCGAGCGCCGGGTGGTCCGCGAGGCCGGCGAGCGGCTCCCCGCCGCCGGTGCCGCCCGGCAGGCCGCCGGCGTCTGAGCCACGCGCCGTCCACCGCGCCTTCGAGGGCGCCCCTCCCCGCACCGGGGAGGGGCGCCCTTCGCTTTCCGGGGCCGCGAACCGGCCCTTCTCGTGCCCGAACCGGCCCTTTTCGGCGTTTTCCGGCGCGTTCGCCCCCGGCTGGGCCCCGGCTCCATCGACAATTACTAGGACGTCCGAGTAAATTGGTAGGACGTCCTAACAGTTGTGCCGTCCACGTGCCGTGGCGGCCGTACGGAGCGGAGTTCGGGGTCATGGACGCCGAGGAGATCGAGCGCGGACGGCAGCGCTGGCAGCAGCGGTACGACAGCTCCCGCAAGCGGGACGCGGACTTCACCACCCTCTCCGGTGACGAGGTCGAGCCGGTCTACGGCCCGCCCGCGGGCCAGCCGGTCGAGGGCTTCGAGCGGATCGGCTGGCCCGGCGAGTACCCGTACACCCGGGGGCTGCACGCCACCGGCTACCGGGGGCGGACGTGGACCATCCGCCAGTTCGCCGGCTTCGGCAACGCCGAGCAGACCAACGAGCGCTACCGGATGATCCTGGACTCGGGCGGCGGCGGCCTCTCGGTCGCCTTCGACATGCCCACCCTGATGGGGTACGACTCCGACGACCCCAAGTCGCTCGGCGAGGTCGGCCACTGCGGCGTGGCGATCGACTCGGCCGCCGACATGGAGGTCCTCTTCAAGGGGATCCCGCTCGGCGACGTCACCACCTCGATGACCATCAGCGGCCCGGCCATCCCGGTCTTCTGCATGTACCTGGTCGCCGCCGAGCGCCAGGGCGTCGACCCGGCGGTGCTCAACGGCACCCTGCAGACGGACATCTTCAAGGAGTACATCGCGCAGAAGGAGTGGCTCTTCGCGCCCGAGCCGCACCTGCGCCTGATCGGCGACCTGATGGCCTACTGCGCCGAGGGCATCCCGGCGTACAAGCCGCTCTCGGTCTCCGGCTACCACATCCGCGAGGCCGGCTCGACGGCCGCGCAGGAGCTGGCGTACACGCTGGCGGACGGCTTCGCCTACGTCGAACTCGGCCTCTCCCGGGGCCTGGACGTGGACGTCTTCGCGCCCGGCCTCTCCTTCTTCTTCGACGCGCACCTCGACTTCTTCGAGGAGATCGCCAAGTTCCGCGCCGCGCGCCGGATCTGGGCCCGCTGGATGCGCGACCGCTTCGGCGCCCGGACGGACAAGGCGCAGTGGCTGCGCTTCCACACCCAGACCGCCGGGGTCTCGCTGACCGCCCAGCAGCCGTACAACAACGTGGTCCGCACCGCGGTCGAGGCCCTCTCGGCGGTGCTCGGCGGCACCAACTCGCTGCACACCAACGCGCTGGACGAGACCCTGGCGCTGCCCTCGGAGCAGGCCGCCGAGATCGCCCTGCGCACCCAGCAGGTGCTGATGGAGGAGACCGGCATCACCAACGTGGCCGACCCGCTGGGCGGTTCCTGGTACGTCGAGGCGCTCACCGACCGGATCGAGGAGCAGGCCGAGGCGATCTTCCAGCGGATCCTGGACAAGGGCCGCGAGGACCACGAGATCGGCCCGATCACCTCCGGCATCCTGCGCGGGATCGAGGACGGCTTCTTCACCGGCGAGATCGCCGAGGCGGCCTTCCAGTACCAGCAGGGCGTCGAGAAGGGCGAGAAGCGGGTCGTCGGCGTCAACTGCCACCCGCGCAGCGTCACCCCCGAGCTGGAGATCCTCCGGGTCAGCCACGAGGTCGAGCGCGAGCAGGTGCGCGTGCTGGCCGCGCGCAAGGCCGGCCGGGACGAGGCGGCGGTGCGGGCCGGGCTGGACGCGATGCTGGCGGCGGCCCGCTCGGGCGCGTCGATGATCCCGCCGATGCTGGACGCCGTCCGGGCGGAGGCGACCCTGGGCGAGATCTGCAACGCGCTGCGCGACGAGTGGGGCATCTACCGGGAGACCGCCTCCTTCTGACGAACGGGGCAGCCCCCTGGACGCCGAGAACCGCCCCGCGCAGTCGCGCGGGGCGGTTCTCGGCGTCCTGCTCAGCCGGCGAGGAGCCGCGGGAACGGTCCGAGCAGCAGCTCGGTGAAGCGGCGGATCCACTCGGCGGTGATCGGCTCGCCGCTGACCAGCACCCGGTGCTCGACCGTCCCGGCGATGATGTCGAAGATGATGTCGATCTCCTCGGCGGCCGCCGCCGGGTCGCCGTCCGGGGCGAGTTCGCCGCGCGCCTGGGCGGCGGCCCGGCCCTGGCGGACCAGGTGCTTCTGCGGGTCCACGATCGCCTCCCGGATCCGCCGCCGCAGCTGCCGGTCCCGGGTGCCCTCGGCGAACAGCGCGAGCAGCGCGGCCTGCGTCTCCGGGCGGACCAGCAGACCGGCGAACTGGGCCACCACGGCCTCGATGTCGGCCCGGAGGCTGCCGAGGTCGTGCATCACCAGCTCGTCGAAGAGGCTCGCGACGGCGTCCACCACCAGCTCGTTCTTGGAGGGCCAGCGGCGGTACAGGGTGGTCTTGGCGACCTTGGCGCGGGTGGCCACGTGGCCCATGGTCAGCCCGCCCCAGCCGAGTTCGGCCAGTGCCTCGCGGGTGGCGTCGAGGATGGCGGTGTCGGCGGCCGCGCTGCGCGGGCGGCCCTTGGCCCGGGTGGCGGTGCTCTCGGCGCCGTCCGGGGCCTGTGGGGGGTCTTCACGGCCCGCCGGGCACGCCGGGGTCGCGGGGGGCTGGGGGGCCGGCACCGGGCCTCCTTGCGATGTACTGGTAAGTAACATGGGTGGGGCAGGTAACGGTAGCGACTGTTCCCCGTCGGGGTCAGCGGATGCGGGCGGGAAAGTGGGGCAGCTCACGTCCCGGGACGCCGGGACGGGGTTGCGGCGGGGGGCCTCGGTCCAGTTACGCTACGACTCGTAGCGAAAGCAGTGACGACCAGGCGCCGTGACCCCGTGGGGCGGGGACGGCGCGGGCGCGGATGGGGATCCGCGCCGAACGGTTCAGGTTACCGGGGGACGGGCCGTCCACCTGGGGAATCGCCGCCGCGCAGCCCGCGCGGTGCGACTTTCCGGAGGTTGGTGCCCGTCAGCGGCGCGGACGGGGGAGGATAGTGCCATGCAGCCACGGAATTCGCGTCTCAACAGCTCCGCCCTGCGCGGTGCGGTCGACCTCGCCGCAGTGAAGGCAGCCGGCGAGGCCGCCCAGAAGGCCGAGCAGGCCAGGGCCGAGCGGGCCCGCCAGGCGGCGGCCGCCGAGGCGGCCGGAGTCGCCCCGGCCCAGCCCGCGTACCCGCTCGTCATCGATGTCACCGAGGACACCTTCGAGACCGAGGTCGTCCAGCGCTCCACCGAAGTGCCGGTGGTCATCGACTTCTGGGCCGAGTGGTGCGGTCCGTGCAAGCAGCTCAGCCCGATGCTGGAGCGGCTGGCGGAGGAGTACGCCGGCCGGATCGTGCTCGCCAAGATCGACGTCGAGGCCAACCAGCTGCTCACCCAGCAGTTCGGCATCCAGGGCGTCCCGGCCGTGATGGCCGTGGTGGCCGGCCAGCTGGTGCCGCTGTTCCAGGGCGCCGAGAGCGAGGCCAACGTCCGCAAGGTGCTGGACCAGCTGATCCTGGTGGCCGAGCAGCGCTTCGGCGTGGTCGGCGGGGCCGGGGCACCGGCCGAGGCGACGGGCGAGGCCGAGACGTACCTGCCGGAGGACCCGGCCCTGGCGGCCGCGCACGAGGCGCTGGACCGGGGGGACCTCGGCGGCGCCGTCCAGGCGTACCGGAACGTACTGGCCGACGAGCCGGGCAACACCGAGGCCCGGCTCGGCCTGGCCCAGGCGGAGCTGCTGCAACGGGTGGAGGGTCTGGACCTGGCGGGCGTCCGCGCGGCGGCCGCGGCCGACCCGAAGGACGTCGCGGCCCAGCTGGACGCGGCCGACCTGGACCTGGTGGGCGGTCACGTCGAGGACGCCTTCGGGCGCCTGGTGGCCACCGTCGGGCGGACCTTCGGCGAGGACCGGGACACCGTCCGGCTCCGGCTGCTGGAGCTGTTCGAGGTGATCGGCACCGACGACCCGAGAGTGACGGCGGCGCGCGGCGCGCTGGCCCGCGTGCTGTTCTGAGGACCGTCCAACGGCCGGTTCTGGCACGGCGGATGACCTGCGGTGTCGCTGACGATTTGGCGACAATCCGGTCATCGGTCCAGAGGTTTACCAAATCTTGACAACACCCGTGGGTGGTCACTTCAGGTGACCGCCCACGGGTGTTTCGCTGGTGTTTCCGGCGGATTTCGTCCTCACCGTTCCTTCAATTCATCACTCTGGGTGTGCGGGCGGCCATTTCCATGATCGCCGCCGTCCGATGTTGGATTACCCGTCAGTAATGAACCCCTTGTGCTTCGCCCGGGATTCAAGCAGCATCGGCGACGCCCGGTCCCAGCGTTCAGCCCCCCGACAGCCGGTCGGCGGGCGGAGCCAGGGATCCCCACCGGGTGAGCCGCCGGCCGAGGCCGGCGGTGGGAGGGCAGGGGGGTATCCGCGGTCCCACGGCGGTTCCTGTCCTTCGAACCGGCCGCGCGGCCCGCGCGGTCGCTGGTTGTCGCTCGGGGGTGATCGCCGATGTCGTCGGTCCTGCCCGCCGCCCCGCAAGGGCGGTCGGTGAAGGGACGGGAGTGCCGCTGTGTGCCGGCCGCTCCCGCGTCCGACGACGCCAACGGCGCTCTCCGCTACCGAGGACGTAGCTCTCTCCCATCCCAGGCCCCCACCGGTGCGCGACGCACCGCCGGGGAGCCGGAGATGTACGTCCTAGAAGGAGGACTCGCATGTCCCAGACCTACGGCAAGACCCGCTGGAAGCGCTTCGCCCTGGTGATGGTGCCCAGCCTCGCGGCCACCGCCGCGGTGGGCGTCGCGCTGGCGAACAACGCGCTGGCGGCTTCGTTCAGCGTCTCCGGCCAGAGCTTCAAGGTCACCACGGCCGAGCTGCACGGCTCCAACTTCGCGCAGTTCGGCTCGATCGACGCGGAGACCAACGGCACGCCGCACCCGGTGGCCATCTCGGCGTTCGACTCGGCCACCATCAAGAGCCTCTGCCAGTCCGTGGTGACCGACCCCAACGTCATCCCCGGCCTGCCGTGGAAGCTGCCGAAGATCACCCTGCGCCTGGAGGCCGGCCAGAGTGACGACCCGGCGAAGCAGGTCACTGCCAAGAACCTGCTGATCGACCTGGAGCAGCTGAACGCGGACGCCGAGTTCACCAACATCAACATCGGCCAGGACGCGTCCACCCTGAAGGGCACCGCCACCCAGGGCTGGAAGTCCAAGCTCGGTACCGGCCTGCCCTCCGGCGCCACGGGCTTCGCCCAGGCCGCCGACAAGGCCGACCTGTCCAACGTGCAGCAGACCGCCTGGGCCACCTCGGCCGGCACCTTCAAGCTCCAGGGCCTGAAGCTCAACCTGCACACCGACGGCGGGCACGAGTGCTACTAGGCCGTTGACCGGCGGCGGGTCCCGGCCCGCCGCCGACCGCGGTACCCGGGGGGTCGGGGGCGGTGCGTGCGCCGTCCCGGGCCCTCCCCCTCCCGTTTTTCGCCTCGTTCACACCATCGAGGAGCTGCATCGTGTCCAGCGCCCTTGCCGAGTTCCGGCCCGCCGAGCACGAGAACCCCGCCCAGTGGGTGCGTCGGGTGTTCCGTAACTTCCGCCGGTCCCGGCCGTTCTACGGCGGCTTGCTGGCCATGATCGCCGGCGTCCCGATCATGTACTTCCCGTACGCCAAGCTGGCGTTGAACGGCATGACCGTCACCATGGCGACCACGGCCGGTGCCGGGTCATTGATCATCGGGGTCCTGCTGATCGTGCTGGGCCTGACCGCCTGGTTCCAGCCGGCCGTCCGGTTCTTCGCCGGCATCGCCACCACGCTGCTGACCCTGATCTCGATCCCGGTCTCCAATCTCTCCGGTTTCGGCATGGCGCTGCTGCCCGGTCTGATCGGCGGCGGGCTGATGCTCTCCTGGGCGCCGAACCCGGCCGCGCCGACGACCGAGGCGGTCGCGGCCGGCGCCGGCGGCGCCAAGACCCTGCCGTCGACGGCGTCCGAGGAGCCCGGCACCGCGGAGTTCGCCGCCGAGGAGCCCGCCACCGCGCCGCTGCCGGCCGTCCCCGCGCAGGCCGCCCCGGCCGACGGCGGTACCGCCGGGTCCGGCGTCCCGTCGCAGCACACCGGTGACCAGAAGGAGGCACGGTGAGCGGGTCCCAGGAGCCGCGGGCGGAGCAGCGCTCCGGGCGGCACGCGGCGCCCCGCACGCCCGTCCGGGTCCGGCTCAGAGGCCGCGCGCTGGCGATGGCCGCGGTGCCGACCGCGCTGCTGATGGCCGCCGCCTACACGCCGAACGCCGCGATCGCCGAGACCTCGGCGGGCAAGCCCTGCGCCACCGCGCCGGACACCGCGCCGCCGGTGGTGGCGGAGACCCCGGTGCCCAAGAGCGAGCTGCCCCCGCCGCTGCCCGGTCCGTCGGTGCCGCTCCCGGAGAGCCCGGCGACCACCCCGGCGGGCACGCCGACCGGTGCGCCGACCAGCGCGCCGACCGGTGCTCCGACGAGCACGCCCACCACGGTGCCCGGCACCCCGGCCCCCTCGTCCTCGCCGGCCTCGGTCCCGGTCCGGTCCGCGACCACCGGCGGGTCCGGCGGCGGCGTCGTCCAGGCCGGGCTGATCGACGACATCGTCGGTGGGATCACCAACCTGATCCACCCGAGCGCGTCGGCGAGCCCGTCCGCCTCCGCCACCACGGCCGCTCCGGCGCCGACCCAGGCCCCGGTGACCGCGCCCGCCGCGGGAAGCCGCGCGGTGGCCCCGGCCGCCGCCACCCAGGCGCCCGTCGCGCCCGCGCCGTCCGCCGCCACCACGCCCCCGGCCGCCGGGTCGGGGACGCCGAGCCCGGCGGCCACCACGCCGGGCGCCAAGGCGAGCACGCCGGGTGCCAAGGCGAGCGGCAAGCCGTCCGCGGGTGCGAAGGCCACCGGGTCGGCCACGCCGTCGGGCCCGGCCACGCCGTCCGCCTCGGGCACGCCGTCCGCCTCGGGCACGCCGAGCAAGGACCCGAACTGCCTGGTCCCGATGAAGGGCCTGGCCGCCGGGGAGAAGACGGACAACGCGATCCTCGTCCCGGACCAGAACTGGACCCTGCAGACCAGCCGGCTGACCCTCAACCACGCCGTCCTGATGGGCGTGGTCAAGGTCCAGACGCCGACCGGCACCAAGCGGGTGCTGAAGTTCGTGGTCGACAGCGTGGACATCGAGAACCTCGACATGTCGACCCTTGAGGGCAACGGCAAGACCTTCCACGTCAAGGGCGCCCCCGGCTCGGTCTCCACGATGCGCAAGGGCCCGGTCACCATGTACGTGGAGAAGCTCTCCGGTCACCTGTCCAAGGTGCTCGGCCTGCCGATCCCGATCGACCTGGGCGAGCTCACGCTGACCCCGGACGGGCCGCTTCCGCAGTGGCTGTACGACCTGATCGGCAAGCTCGAACTGCCGCTCTGGCTGGAGATGACCGGTGTCACCGCGGTCCAGTCCGGCCAGTTCGGCGGCACGCTGAAGATCCCCGGCATGCAGCTCTACAACGACGACAAGCCGTACGTCGGCAACCAGTAGCGGCGGCGAGAACGCCCGTGGGGCGGCCCCTCCGACGAGGAGGGGCCGCCCCACGGGCGTGTTCGCGGGCGGGTGCTACGCGCTCCGGGTGCCCAGGTGGTGCACCTGGACCATGTTGGTGTTGCCGGGGACGCCGGGGGGCGAGCCGGCGGTGACGATGACGGTGTCGCCCTCGTCCAGCTGGCCGATCTTGAGCATCTCGCGGTCGACCTGGGCCACCATCTCGTCGGTGGAGCCGACCTGCTCGGTGACGTGCGCCTCGACGCCCCAGCTCAGCGAGAGCTGGTTGCGGGTGGCGTTGTCCGGGGTGAACGCGATCACCGGGATCGGCGAGCGGTAGCGGGAGAGCCGGCGCGCGGTGTCACCGGACTTGGTGAACGCGACCAGCGCCTTGCCGTTGAGGAAGTCGCCCAGCTCGCACGCGGCGCGGGCGATCGAACCGCCCTGGGTGCGCGGCTTGCGGCCCGGGTTCAGCGGCTGGAGGCCCTGCGAGAGCAGCTCCTCCTCGGCCTTCTCGGCGATCCGGCTCATGGTGCGGACCGTCTCGACCGGGTACTTGCCGACGCTGGACTCGGCGGAGAGCATGACCGCGTCGGTGCCGTCCAGGATCGCGTTGGCGACGTCGGAGACCTCCGCGCGGGTCGGCCGCGAGGCGTGGATCATCGACTCCATCATCTGGGTCGCGACGATCACCGGCTTGGCGTTGCGGCGGGCCAGCGTGATGAGCCGCTTCTGGACCAGCGGCACCCGCTCCAGCGGGTACTCGACGGCCAGGTCGCCACGGGCGACCATGATGGCGTCGAAGGCGAGGACGATCTCCTCCATGGCCTCGACGGCCTGCGGCTTCTCGATCTTGGCGATGACCGGCACCCGGATGCCGACCGCGTCCATGACCTCGTGGACGTCCTTGATGTCGTCCGCGTTGCGGACGAAGGAGAGGGCGACCATGTCGACGCCCAGCTCCAGGGCGAAGCGCAGGTCGTCCTTGTCCTTCTCGGACAGCGCGGGCACGTTCACGGCCGTGCCGGGCAGGTTGATGCCCTTGTTGTTCGAGAGCACACCGCCCTCGACGACCACGGTCTTCACCTGCGGGCCGTCGACGCTGACGACCTCCAGGGCGATGACGCCGTCGTTGATCAGGATCGGGTCGCCGGGCTTCACGTCGCCCGGCAGGCCCTTGTAGGTGGTCCCGCAGATGTGCTGGTCACCGGGGACGTCCTCGGTGGTGATGATGAACTCGTCACCGTTGTCGACGGTCACCGGACCGTTGGCGAAGGTGGCCAGACGGATCTTGGGGCCCTGGAGGTCGGCAAGGACGCCGATGGCCTTGCCGGTGTCCTCCGAGACCTGGCGGACCTTGTGGTACCGCTCCTCGTGGTCCGCGTGGGTGCCGTGGCTCATGTTCAGTCGGGCGACGTTCATGCCCGCCTCGACGATGGCCTTCAGCTGTTCGTAGGAGTCCGTCGCCGGACCCAGGGTGCAGACAATTTTCGCTCGGCGCATATGGATCAGTCTATCCGTTCGTGTTATAGGTGCATTCGGCACGAAACGTGAGGAATCGTCGACGAAGGATCCCGAGGGGCGAGACGACGACGGCTCAGCCCCCGGACCGCCGGTGCACC
The DNA here is from genome assembly GCF_055561235.1 of Kitasatospora sp. NPDC022856. Taxonomy (NCBI): domain Bacteria; kingdom Bacillati; phylum Actinomycetota; class Actinomycetes; order Kitasatosporales; family Streptomycetaceae; genus Kitasatospora; species Kitasatospora sp. NPDC022856. The sequence goes on from NZ_JBVHHE010000003.1 coordinate 334,451, forward strand.
AGGGCGAAGGCCTGACGCGCGATCTCCAGTTCCTCGTCGGTGGGGACCACGGCGACCGCGACCCGGCCGTACGCGGGCGAGATGATCCGGGCCTCGCCGGAGCGGACCGAGTTCAGCTCGGGGTCCACCACGATGCCCAGCTCCTCCAGGCCGGCGGTGGCCGCGGCCCGCACCGGAGCCGCATTCTCGCCGACCCCGGCCGTGAACGCGATCGCGTCCACCCGGCCGAGCACCGCGTAGTAGCCGCCGATGTACTTGCGCAGCCGGTGGACGTAGGCCCGGAACGCCAGCTCGGCGTCGGCGTCCCCGCCCTCGGCCCGCCGCATGATCTCGCGCATGTCGTTGTCGCCGCACAGTCCCAGCAGGCCGCTGCGGCGGTTCAGCAGGTCGTCGATCTCGTCGATCGAGAGACCGCCGACCCGGTGCAGGTGGAACACCACGCCCGCGTCGATATCACCCGAACGAGTGCCCATCACCAGGCCCTCCAGGGGGGTCAGCCCCATCGAGGTGTCCACGCAGCGGCCCCCGGAGACGGCCGAGGCGGAGGCGCCGTTGCCCAGGTGCAGGACGATCACGTTCACCTCGGCCGGGTCCTTGCCGAGCAGCCGGGCGGTGGCCCGCGAGACGTACTGGTGCGAGGTGCCGTGGAAGCCGTAGCGGCGCACCCGGTGCTCGTCCGCGACGGCCTTGTCCACCGCGTACCGGGCCGCGTACTCGGGCATCGAGGCGTGGAAGGCGGTGTCGAAGACGGCGACCTGCGGCAGGTCCGGGCGCAGCGCCCGGGCCACCTCGATGCCGGTGATGTTGGCCGGGTTGTGCAGCGGCGCGACCGGGATCAGCCGGCGGATCTCGGTCAGCACCTCCTCGGTGATCACCGTCGGCTCGGTGAACCGCAGCCCGCCGTGGACCACCCGGTGGCCGATCGCGGCCAGCTCGGGGGAGTCCAGCCCGGTGCCGTCGGCGGCCAGCTCCTCGGCGACGGCCTTCAGGGCGGCGGAGTGGTCGGGGAAGACCTGGAGCGCCTCGCGCCGCTCCCTGGAGCGCGGGGCGTGCACCAGCCGGCCGTTCGCCTCGCCGATCCGCTCGACCAGGCCGGAGGCCAGCCGGGCGCCGTCCAGCATGTCGATCAGCTGGTACTTGACCGACGAGGAGCCGGCGTTCAGGACCAGGACGCGGGTGCCTTCACTCATGCCCGGACTCCTTCGGTGCGGTCCTGCGAGGGGGTGGCCGGGCCCTGCGGCCCGCCGTGTTCCTGCGACTGGATGGCGGTGATCGCGACGGTGTTGACGATGTCCTCGACCAGCGCGCCGCGCGAGAGGTCGTTGACGGGCTTGCGCAGCCCCTGGAGGACCGGGCCGACCGCCACCGCGCCGGCCGAGCGCTGGACCGCCTTGTAGGTGTTGTTGCCGGTGTTGAGGTCCGGGAAGATCAGCACGGTGGCCCGGCCTGCCACCGGCGAGCCGGGCAGTTTGGTGGCCGCGACATGGGCGTCCACCGCCGCGTCGTACTGGATCGGGCCCTCGACCAGGATGTCCGGGCGCAGCGCGCGGACCAGCTCGGTCGCCTTGCGGACCTTGTCGACGTCGGCGCCGGAGCCGGAGGTGCCGGTGGAGTAGGAGAGCATCGCGACCCGGGGCTCCACGCCGAACTGGGCGGCGGTGGCGGCGGACTGGATGGCGATGTCGGCCAGTTGCTGGGCGTCCGGGTCGGGATTGACCGCGCAGTCGCCGTAGACCAGCACCTTGTCGGCGAGGCACATGAAGAAGACCGAGGAGACGATCGCGGCGCCCGGCGCGGTCTTGATCACCTCGAAGGCGGGCCGGATGGTGGCGGCGGTGGAGTGCACCGCGCCGGAGACCATGCCGTCGGCGATGCCCTCCTGGACCATCAGGGTGCCGAAGTAGCTGACGTCCGTGACGACGTCCAGCGCCAGCTCCACGGTCATGCCCTTGTGGGCGCGCAGCCGGGCGTACAGCTCGGCGAACTGGCGGCGCAGCGGGCTGGTCGCCGGGTCGACGATCCGGACCTGGGCGCGGTCGGCCGCCGGGTCCTCCTGCGGGAGGTCGATGCCGAGGGCGGCGGCCTTGCGGCGGACGGTGTCGGGGTCGCCGAGGAGGGTGAGGTCGCAGATGTTGCGGCGGAGCAGCACCTCGGCGGCGCGCAGCACCCGTTCCTCGGCGCCCTCCGGGAGGACCACGTGCCGGCGGGCGCCCCGGGCCCGCTCCAGCAGCGCGTGCTCGAACATCATCGGGGTGACCCGCTCGGACCGGCCGACCTCGATCCGGTTGGTCAACTCGGCCGTGTCCACGTGGAGTTCGAAGAGGCCCAGGGCGATCTCGGCCTTCCGCGGGCTGGCCGAGGTGAGCTTGCCCTCCAGATGGGTCAGGGCGGCGGCGGTGATCCAGCTGCCCTCGGGGACGACGGCGACCGGAGTGCCGGGGGCCAGCCGGGCGGCCAGCGCCATCACGTTCGGGCCGGGGTGCTGGCCGAGCGTCAGCAGCACGCCGGCGATCGGCGGGGCGCCGGCGGCGTGCGCGGCCAGCGAGCCGATCAGCAGGTCGGCGCGGTCCCCGGGGGTGACCACCAGGGCGCCCTCGGTCAGCGCGTCCAGGAAGGTCGGCAGCATGGCGCCGCCGAAGACGAAGCCGCGGACGTCCCGGGCCAGCCCGGCCGCGTCCCCGGTCAGGACCTCGGCGCCGGTGGCCTCGACCAGCTGGGCGACGGTCGGCGCGGCCAGCGCCGGCTCCTCGGGGATGACGTACGCGGGGATCGGCAGCTTCTCGCCGAGGGTGCGCTGGATCCGCTGCTTGGCGCCGGGCGCGACCCGGTTGGCGACCATCGCGAGGGTCTCGCAGCCGAGGTCGGTGTAGGCGCGGTGGGCGTTGCGGACCTCGGCGATCACCGCCGCCGGGTCCTCGGAGTGGCCGCCGACCACCGGCAGCACGGCGGCGCCGAACTCGTTGGCGAGGCGGGCGTTGAAGGCCAGCTCGTCGGGGATGTTGGTGTCCGCGAAGTCGGTGCCCAGTACCAGCACCGCCTGGCAGCGCCGCTCCAGCGCCCGGAACCGGTCGACGAGGGTGGAGACCAGCTCGTCCTGGCCCTGGGCGGCCTGCAGGGCGGCCGCCTCCTCGTAGGTGAGCCCGTACAGCTCGGCGGTGGGCAGGTCGACCCGGTAGCGGGTGCGCAGCAGCTCGACGACGTGGTCGGAGCCCCGCTCGCCGGGCGCGTGCGCGTGCACCAGCGGCCGGAACACCCCGACCCGGTCCACCTGGCGGGTGAGCAGTTCCATGACCCCGAGTTCGACGGCCTGCCGGCCGTCCCCTCGGTCGATCCCGGTCACGTACACGCTGCGCGCCACGTGGGTCTCTCCGTCCCGTCGTCTCAGAGGATGGTCATATCGACCATACCTTCGCACCGGGAACGGACGTCCGCGAGCAGAGTGCCCCGGCCGGGGCAAGGGACGAAGGTCACGTCGGGACGGGCCGGGGGTCAGCCCGCGACGGGTTGGAGCCGCGGTAGCCCTCGGCCTCCGGCGGGGAGCCTGGGGGCCGGTCGGTGCCGGGCACGACGGCCCGGCACCGACCGGGCGTGCTCAGGCCGGGCGGAGCCAGACGGTGGCGAGGGGCGGCAGGACGAGTTCGGCGCTGCGGGGCTGGTCGTTCCAGGGGACGGACTCGGTCTTCACCGGGTGGGAGTTGCCGACGCCGGCGCCGCCGTAGGTCTCGGCGTCGGTGTTCAGCACCTCCTCCCAGAGCTGCTCGCGGCCGTCGAGGGCGGGCAGGCCGACCCGGTGGCCGTGCCGCACGACGGGGGAGAAGTTGCAGACCGCGACGAGCGGGGAGCCGTCGGCGGCGTACCGGACGAAGGAGAGCAGGTTGTCCTCGGCCGCGCCGCCGTCCAGCCAGCGGAAGCCGTCCGGCGTGGTGTCCTGCTCCCAGAGCGCCGGGGCGTCGAGGTAGCGGCGGTTGAGGTCGCGGACCAGCCGGCGCATCCCGAGGTGCTCCCCGGCGGCCGGCCAGGACTGCTCGTCGAGCACCCACCACTGCGGGCCCTGCTCGTGGTCCCACTCCGACCCCTGGGCGAACTCCTGCCCCATGAACAGGAGTTGCTTGCCCGGGTGGGCCCACATGAAGCCTAGGTAGGCGCGCTGGTTGGCGCGCTGCTGCCACCAGTCGCCGGGCATCTTGGAGACCAGCGCCTGCTTGCCGTGCACCACCTCGTCGTGCGAGATCGGCAGCACGTAGTTCTCGGAGTAGGCGTACACCATCGAGAAGGTGATCTCGTTGTGGTGGTACTTGCGGTGCACCGGCTCCTTGGACATGTAGACCAGCGAGTCGTGCATCCAGCCCATGTTCCACTTCAGGCCGAAGCCCAGGCCGCCGCTGTCGGTGGGCCGGGTGACGCCCTCCCAGGCGGTCGACTCCTCGGCGATGGTGAGCACGCCGGGGCAGCGCCGGTAGACGGTGGCGTTCATCTCCTGGAGGAAGGCGGCCGCGTCCAGGTTCTCCCGGCCGCCGTACTGGTTGGGCGTCCAGGCGCCGCCCTCGCGGGAGTAGTCGAGGTAGAGCATCGAGGCGACGGCGTCCACCCGCAGGCCGTCGATGTGGAACTCCTCGCACCAGTACACCGCGTTGGCGACCAGGAAGTTGCGCACCTCGGTGCGGCCGTAGTCGAACTCCAGGGTGCCCCAGTCGGGGTGCTCCGCGCGCAGCGGGTCGGCCGGCTCGTACAGCGGCTCGCCGTCGAAGCGGGCGAGGGCGAAGTCGTCCTTGGGGAAGTGCGCGGGCACCCAGTCGACGATCACGCCGATGCCGTGCCGGTGCAGGGTGTCGACCAGGTGGCGGAAGTCGTCGGGGCTGCCGAGCCGGGCGGTGGGGGCGTAGTAGCCGGAGACCTGGTAGCCCCAGGAGCCGCCGAAGGGGTGTTCCATCACCGGCATGAACTCCACGTGGGTGAAGTTCAACTCCTTGAGGTAGCCGGGCAGTTCTTCGGCGATCGCCCGGTAGCTGGTGAGGTCGGGCCGCCAGGACGGCAGGTGCAGCTCGTAGACCGACATCGGCGCCCGGTGGTGCGCGGCGCGGGCCCGGCGCTCCATCCACTCGTCGTCCTGCCAGCGGTAGGAGGAGGAGGTGACGACCGAGGCGGTGCCCGGCGGGCACTGCGCGGCCCGGGCCAGCGGGTCGGCCTTGTCGAGCACCCAGCCCTGCCGGGTGTGGATCTCGTACTTGTACTGGGTGCCCTCGGCCAGGCCCGGGACGAACAGCTCCCAGACGCCGGAGGAGCCGAGCGAGCGCATCGGGTGCGCGGTGCCGTCCCAGTGGTTGAAGTCCCCGATCAGCCGGACGCCCGCCGCGTTCGGCGCCCAGACCGCGAAGGCGGTGCCGGGCACCCCGTCGACGGTGCGCACGTGCGAGCCGAGGGCCCGCCAGAGCTGCTCGTGCCGGCCCTCGGAGATCAGGTGCAGGTCCAGCTCGCCGAGGGTGGGCGCGATGCGGTAGCCGTCGTGCTGGCTGAGCGGCTCGCTGCCGGGGTAGCTGACCAGCAGCCGGTAGTCGGGCACCTCGGTGCCGGCCAGCAGGCCGGTGAAGAGGCCGTTCTGCTGGTGGGTGAGCTCGGCGGGGCCGTGCGCGGTCTCCACCACGACCCGTTCGGCGAACGGGCGCAGCACCCGGATCGCGGTGCCGCCGTGCACCGGGTGGGCGCCGAGCAGGCCGTGCGGGTCGTGGTGCATGCCGCCGACCAGCCGGTCCACCTCGCTCGGCGGCAGCGGTGCCTCGGGCAGCCGCAGCGCCCCGGGCGGGGCGGCCGGTCCGTCGGGGAGGCCCTCCGGGGCGGCGACGGGGGCGATGGGGGCGGCGGGGGCGGCAGCGGCGGCAGGGGTTCCGTCGGGGGCGCTCCCCGCGGCGTCTGCGGCCGCGTCGCCGGCGGTGTTGCTGGCCGGGTCCGTGGCCGCGTTCGTGGCCGCCCGGGCGGCGCCGTCCGGGCCGCCGTCGGGCGCCGGGCGGCGCGGTTCGGCCCGCCGGGCCGCCGAGGGCTCGCGCTGGGCGGAGTCCGGGCCCGCCAGGAAGGTGGCAGGCACGGTACGGGGGGTGCGGCCGGGCGGGTCGAGCGGCGTCACGGCGTGGTCCTCCTGCGGAATCGGGGTGGCCGGGGGCGTCGGTGGCGGGCGGGCGTTCTCGGGGGCGGGGGCGGGTGCGGAGCCGGTCTGGCGGGGCCCTCAGACGGTCAGGGCCAGCCGGTTGATCGCGGCCAGCGGGATCGGCAGCCAGCCGGGCCGGTGGCGGGCCTCGTAGACCACCTCGTACACCGCCTTGTCGATCTCCAGGGCGCGCATCAGCTCGGGCGAGGCGGCCGGGTCGGTGCCGCCGCCGGCGGTGTAGCCGGCGCAGAAGGCGGTGCGGTTGCGCTGGGCCCAGGCGGCGGCGAGGTGGGCCAGCTCCGGGTCGGGCGGTGCGCCGGCCAGCAGGTGGGCGGCCGCGTAGTCGAAGGAGCGGAGCATCGCGGCGACGTCGCGCAGCGCGGTCTGCGGTTCGCGCCGCTCGGCGACGGACTTGGCCGGCTCGCCCTCGAAGTCCAGCAGCACCCAGCCGTGCGGGGTCCGCATGGCCTGTCCGAGGTGGAGGTCGCCGTGGATCCGCTGGACCGGCATGCCGTCCGGGTGGGCGTCGGCGAGCTGCTGGAAGGCGGCGCGCAGGGCGGACCGGTAGCGGAGCAGCCCGGGCACGGCGGCCACCGCGCTGTCCAGCCGGTCGGCCATCGCGGTCGCCAGCTGCCGGGTCTGGGTGCGGTCCAGCCGGGCGACCGGCATCGAGCGCGCCAGGACCCGGTGGACCTCGGCGGTGGCCCGGCCGAGCCGGTGCGCCTCGATCGCGAAGTTGCCGGGGGACGGGTCGCCCTTGAGCCGGCCGACCTGGTCCAGGGCCAGCTCCCAGCCGTCCTCGGCCTCCGGCAGGTAGCGCTGGAGCAGGCCGAGAGTGGCCGGTTCCGCGCGCTCCAGCCGGCTCTCGAACCAGGCCGCGACCCGGGGGATCCGGGTGGAGCCGGCCCGCGAGAGCGCCAGCGACAGCTCCAGGTCGGGGTTGGTGCCGGGGTGGATGCGGCGGAAGAGCTTGAGGATGTACGCGGTGCCGTAGATGACCGAGCTGTTGGACTGCTCCGCGGTGGAGGCGCGACCGGGCAGGTTGGTGGGCAGCCCGGAGCCGGGGGTGCGGCGGAACGACAGCGAGCCGAACCGGTCGCCGGTGGCCAGGTGCTCCAGCAGCCGCCCGGTCAGCTCGGGATCGTGCACCGCGTCGTAGAGCGCCGCGCCGTCGTACGGGCCCTGGCTGAGCCGGCCGAGGACGGCGCTCGGCTCGATGTCGGCCGTCCCCGCGGAGCGGATGCCGAGCAGCAGCTGGTAGATGTCCCCGTGCGGTGCGCCCGCGGTGGTGGCGTGCTCGACCCGCAGCAGCAGGTGCAGCAGGGCCGGGTCGCCGACCTGGAGCGGGGTGCCGACCACGGGGGTGAGGCCGGTGATGGGCCGTCCCTTGCCGGCGTACCAGCGCTGGGTGGGGAGCCACTCGGCGATCAGGGGCAGGGCCGCCTGGACGAGTTCGCTGACCCCCGGAGCGGTTCTCCGGGCCGCGGCGCCGCGGGAGCCCACCGGCGCGGGGCCGGTGGGGGTGTCGCGGTGCAGATCGGCTTGAGAACGGGAGGTTTCGGACATGACTCCCTTTCCCCGGAAGCGGGCGGACTGCCCGACGGGTCTGGCCGGGTCCGTCAGTCTTCCGGATTTCGGCGGCGCGGCGGCGACGGCACGCGAGCGGTGCTCAGGTGTCACGCCTTCGTGTAAGTGGCCGTTGGGCTGTTCTCCGTACGCGGTGGTGCAGAGACCTCCGGGGGCGCGGGGTGTTCAACTCTCGCGCCCCCGGAGGGTTTGGTGGAACGGGTGCTCCTGACGGATCGTTACTTCGATCGCCTGGCGCTGCTGAGGCGCGGGGGCTGCCGGAGCTGGAACCAGTAGAAGCCGTGCCCGGCGAGCGTGAGCAGGTACGGCCACTCACCGATCGAGGGGAAGCGCACCCCGCCGATCAGCTCGACCGGGTACCGCCCTCCGAACTGCCGCAGGTCGAGTTCGGTCGGCTGCGCGAACCGCGAGAAGTTGTTCACGCACATGACCAGGTCGCCCTCGTGCTCCCGCACGAAGGCCAGTACCGCGGGATTGCTGGAGGGCAGCTCGGTGTAGGTGCCGAGGCCGAACGCCGAGTTGAGCTTGCGGATCTCGATCATGCGACGCGTCCAGTGCAGCAGTGAACTCGAACTGCTCTGCTGCGCCTCGACGTTGGTCACCTGGTAGCCGTACACCGGATCCATGATGGGCGGCAGACTGAGCCTGCCCGGGTCGGCGGACGAGAAACCCGCGTTGCGGTCCGGGGTCCACTGCATCGGCGTGCGCACGCCGTCCCGGTCGCCCAGCCAGATGTTGTCGCCCATGCCGATCTCGTCCCCGTAGTAGAGCACCGGGGAGCCCGGCAGGGAGAGCAGCAGGGCGGTGAACAGCTCGATCTGGTTGCGGTCGTTCTCCAGCAGCGGGGCGAGCCGGCGGCGGATGCCCACGTTGGCGCGCATCCGGGGGTCCTTGGCGTACTCCGCGTACATGTAGTCGCGCTCCTCGTCGGTGACCATCTCCAGGGTCAGCTCGTCGTGGTTGCGCAGGAAGATGCCCCACTGGCAGCCGTGCGGGATGCGCGGGGTCTTGGCGAGGATCTCCGACACCGGGTAGCGGGACTCCCGGCGGACCGCCATGAAGATGCGCGGCATCACCGGGAAGTGGAACGCCATGTGGCACTCGTCGCCGCCGGAGGCGAAGTCGCCGAAGTAGTCGACGACGTCCTCCGGCCACTGGTTGGCCTCGGCGAGCAGCACGGTGTCGGGGTAGTCGGCGTCGATCTCCTTGCGGACCCGCTGGAGGAACTCGTGCGTCTCCGGCAGGTTCTCGCAGTTGGTGCCCTCGCGGGCGAACAGGTACGGCACGGCGTCCAGCCGGAAGCCGTCGATGCCGAGGTCGAGCCAGAACCGCAGCCCGGCGATCATCTCGTCCTGGACGCGGGGGTTGTCGTAGTTGAGGTCCGGCTGGTGGGAGAAGAACCGGTGCCAGAAGTACTGCTTGCGCACCGGGTCGTAGGTCCAGTTGGACGTCTCGGTGTCGACGAAGATGATCCGGGCGTCCGGGTACTGCTTGTCGTCGTCGGCCCACATGTAGAAGTCGCCGTACGGGCCGTCCGGGTCCTCCCGGGAGGCCTGGAACCAGGGGTGCTGGTCGCTGGTGTGGTTCATCACGAAGTCGATGACCACGCGCATGCCGCGCAGGTGCGCGGCGTCGACGAACTCCATGAAGTCGGCGAGGTCGCCGAACTCCGGCAGGACCGACTTGTAGTCCGCGACGTCGTACCCGCCGTCGCGCAGCGGCGAGGCGAAGAACGGCGGCAGCCAGAGGCAGTCGACCCCGAGCCACTGGAGGTAGTCGAGCTTGGACGTGAGCCCCCTGAGGTCCCCGATCCCGTCGCCGTTGCTGTCCTGGAAGGACCGCACCAGCACCTCGTAGAAGACCGCACGTTTGAACCACTCGGGGTCCAGGTTCTTCTTCGAGGTCTCGGGGAAGGTGTCGGGGACGGGCTCGTTCACTGTCACGCTGGGTTCCTCCGAACCGTGAGGAGGTGAGCCGGCTCGGCTGAGGGATCGAGCCGGACGTAGTTGTGCCGGCCCCAGGTGTAGGCGGCGCCGGTGAGCTCGTCGTGCACCGCGAACGGGCCGTCCCCGTCGAGGGTGACGGTGGCCTCCTGGGCGTGGTGCGGGTCGAGGTTGACGACCGTGATGACGTGGTCGGTCAGGCCCTCGGGCGTGGTGGCGGTCTTGGAGAAGGCGAGTACCTGGTCGTTGTCGGTCGGGTGGAAGCGCAGGCCGCGCAGCTGCTGGAGCGAGGGGTGCCGGCGGCGCAGCCGGTTCAGCACGGTGAGCAGCGGGGCCAGGGAGTCGGTGCGGGTCCAGTCGCGGGGTCGCAGTTCGTACTTCTCGGAGTGCAGGTACTCCTCCGAGCCCGGGTGGGCCGGCTCGTTCTCGTACAGCTCGAAGCCGGCGTAGACGCCGTAGCTGGGGGAGAGGGTGGCGGCCAGTACGGCACGGATCGCGAACGCCGCCCGGCCGCCGGTCTGCAGGTACTCGTGCAGGATGTCCGGGGTGTTGGCGAAGAAGTTGGGCCGCATGTAGGAGGCGGCGTCGCCGGCGAGCTCGGAGAGGTATTCGGTGAGCTCCTGTTTGGTGGTGCGCCAGGTGAAGTACGTGTACGACTGGTGGAAGCCGATCTTCCCGAGGGTGTGCATCATCGCCGGCCGGGTGAAGGCCTCGGCCAGGAAGACCACGTCCGGATCGGTGCGGGCGATGTCGGCGAGCACCTTCTCCCAGAACAGCACCGGCTTGGTGTGCGGGTTGTCGACCCGGAAGATCCGCACGCCGTGGCTCATCCAGAACCGCAGGACCCGGAGGGTTTCCTTGACGATTCCGTCCATGTCCTGATCGAAGTTGATCGGATAAATGTCCTGGTACTTCTTCGGGGGGTTCTCGGCATAGGCGATGGTGCCGTCGGCGCGGTGGCTGAACCACTCCGGGTGCTTGTTGACCCAGGGGTGGTCCGGCGAGCACTGCAGCGCGAAGTCCAGGGCCACCTCCAGGTGCAGCGCCGCGGCCTCGGCGACGAAGTGGTCGAAATCCTCGATGGTGCCGAGGTCCGGGTGGACGGCGTCGTGGCCGCCCTCCGGCGAGCCGATCGCCCAGGGTGAGCCGACGTCGTGCGGACCGGCCGTCAGGCTGTTGTCCGGCCCCTTGCGGAAGGCTCGCCCGATCGGGTGGACCGGCGGCAGGTAGACCACGTCGAAGCCCATCGCGGCGACGGCGGGCAGCCGCTCGGCGGCGGTGCGCAGGGTGCCCGAGCGCGGCGGCTCGACGCCGGAGGGGTCGACCACCGCGCCCTCCGAGCGGGGGAAGAACTCGTACCAGGAGCCGTACAGCGCGCGCTCGCGGTCCACCTGGAGCGGCAGCGGGCGGGAGGCGCTCACCAGTTCGCGCAGCGGGTAGCGGGCCAGCAGGTCGAGCACCTCGGGCGCGAGCGCCGCGGCCAGCCGGGACAGCGGCGGCAGACCGGCGTCGCGCAGGGCGTCCACCGCGGCCAGGATGTGCGCCCGGCCCTCCTTCTTCGGCACGCCGCCCGCGGCCCGCTCCAGCAGCAGCGCGCCCTCCTCCAGCACCAGCGCGGTGTCGATCCCGGCGGGCAGCTTCACCGCGGCCACCTTGCGCCAGGTGGCCAGCGGGTCGCTCCACGCCTCCACCAGGTAGGACCAGCGGCCGGGCGCGGTCGGAGTGACCTGCGCGCCCCAGCGGTCGGTGCCCTCGGCGAGTTCGCGCATCGGCGTCCACGGGCCGCTGCGGCCGCGCGGGTCGCGCAGGACGACGTTGGCGTTCACCGCGTCGTGGCCCTCGCGGAACACGGTGGCGGTGACCGCGAAGGTCTCGCCGACCACCGCCTTGGCCGGGCGACGGCCGGCGTCGACGAGGGGGCTGACGTCCAGGACGGGGATGCGGCCGATCACGGTGTCGCTCTCTGTCGTCTTGCGGGCGGCTGGCTTGCGGGCTGGGGTCTTGGCGGCGGTCTTGGCGGCCGGCTTGGCGGCGGGTCCGGTCGCGGACCCGCCGGTGGCCGTGGTGCGGGCGGGTGCCCGCCGGGGTGCCGGGCCGGCCTTCGCGGCGGCGCCCGTTCCGGAGCCGGCGATCGTCCCGGTGCCGGCGGTGGTGACCTCGGCGCCGGTGGCGGCGGTGCGGCGCGTGGTGGTGCGCCTGCGGGGTGCCGCCGGCCGGCTCTCCTCGGTCCCGGGTTGTCGGGCCGGTTCGGACGGCTGCTCCGGACGGTCGGCCGCGGCGCCCCGGGGTCCCGGCATCGCCGCGTCTGTCCGAGTGTCAGAATCCGTCCGTCCGGCGGATTCCGCGACCGCTGCGTCGTGGCTTTCGGCCACCGGTGTGGACTGGTCCCGCGTGTCGCCGTGCATGCCAAACTCCTGCCCGAGATCGGCGGCAGCTCCCGCGGGCCGGGCCGGCCGGGGGGAGTACCGGGAGGACTGCTGGGTGGGGAGGACGTGCGACCGGAAGCCTGCCCGCGCCGCCGTCCCCGGCAACCTGCCCCGCTCCCGCCGAGCCCCTGGCGGGGCGCCCGAGAGCCCGCGCGCGTCCCGGCGCACGCCTCTCGGGGCACGCCCCTGGGCGACCCAACCCACCCGTGAACGAGCAGGCCGAGTCCCAGGACACGCGGCGGCGCGCGGTGAGCGCCGAATGGGCTAAGGAGGTTGGGAACCGATCAACGCGAAAAGGATTCGGACGTGCTGCTTCAAGGAGGGCGCCACCCGTCGCTGCACTCCCCGCAGCATCCACGACCTTGGTTCATAGTCGCACCGGCGACCGGACTTTTGCAGCGGTACGACAGTAGTTTCGGGCTTTGTCCGGGGCGGCTCCGCCGGTGGAAATGGATCTGTTCCGCAATGTTCACGCATTGGTAGCGCGATCCGACGGAACGTGCGCCGCGCGCGCCCCCTGTGCAGCCCAATGCGCCGAATGCGATCTCATCAATAGGCCGAACGGAGGCTCAATAGTCCACTTGACGCGCCCTCATGACAGCCGCCGGGGCTACGCTTCACGCCGTGAAGGCAATCCGCAGATTCACCGTCCGCACTGTCCTGCCCGAACAACTCCAGCCGTTGCACGAGCTGGCCCTCAACCTGCGCTGGTCCTGGCATCCCGAGACCAGGGACCTCTTCCGGTCCGTGGACCCGGAGGTCTGGGCGGCCACGGGGGAGGACCCGGTGCGCCTGCTGGGCGAGGTCCCGGCCGCGCGGCTCGCCGCGCTGGCCACCGACCGCCGGTTCCTGCGCAGACTCGGCGACCTCGCCGACGACCTGCGGGAGTACCTGGCCGGACCGCGCTGGTACCAGGCCGCCCAGCACGGCCTCGACCAACCGGTCGCCGATGCCGCGCAGCCCACCGCCGTCGCCTACTTCTCGCCCGAGTACGGCATCGCCGCGGCGCTGCCCCAGTACTCCGGCGGCCTCGGCATCCTGGCCGGCGACCACCTCAAGGCGGCCAGCGACCTCGGCGTGCCGATCATCGGCGTCGGGCTGTTCTACCGCCACGGCTACTTCCGGCAGTCCCTCAACCGGGACGGCTGGCAGCAGGAGCGCTACCCGCTCCTCGACCCGGACGAACTCGCCGTCACGCTGCTCCGGGAGAGTGACGGCGCCCCCTGCCGGATCGACCTCGCGCTGCCCGGCGGCCGCACCCTCGCCGCGCACGTCTGGCGGGCCCAGGTCGGGCGGGTGCCGCTGCTGCTGCTCGACTCCGACATCGAGGCGAACTCGGCCGCCGAGCGCGACGTCACCGACCGCCTGTACGGCGGTGGCAGCGAGCACCGGCTGCTCCAGGAGATGCTGCTCGGCATCGGCGGCGTCCGTGCGGTGCGCGCCTACTGCCGGCTCACCGGCCACCCCGCGCCCGAGGTCTTCCACACCAACGAGGGCCACGCCGGCTTCCTCGGGATCGAGCGGATCCGCGAGCTGATCACCGACGGTCCGGCCGAGCCCGGTCTGGACTTCGCCGCCGCCCTGGAGGCCGTCCGGGCCGGCACCCTGTTCACCACCCACACGCCCGTCCCGGCCGGCATCGACCGCTTCGACCGGGACCTGGTCGCCCGCCACTTCGGCGGCGACGCGGCACTGCCCGGCGTCCCGGCCGACCAGGTGCTCGCGCTCGGCGCCGAGACCTGGCGCGGCGGGGACCCGAAGCTGTTCAACATGGCGGCGATGGGCCTGCGGCTCGCCCAGCGCGCCAACGGCGTCTCGACCCTGCACGGCGAGGTCAGCCGTTCCATGTTCAACGGACTCTGGCCGGGATTCGACGCCGCGGACGTCCCGATCACCTCGGTCACCAACGGCGTCCACGCGGCGACCTGGATCGACCCGGCGGTCGTCCGGCTCGGCGCCGCCGAGATCGGCGCCGACCGCGCCGAGGACGCCATGACCACCGGGGACGCCAAGCGCTGGACGGGCCTGGAGCGGATCGGCAACAGCGAGATCTGGGAGCTGCGCCGCAGCCTGCGCGCCCAGCTCGTCGACGAGGCCCGCCACCGGCTGCGCGCCTCCTGGCGCCAGCGCGGCGCCGGCGAGGCCGAGCTCGGCTGGGTCTCCTCGGTGCTCGACCCGGACGTGCTCACCATCGGGTTCGCCCGCCGGGTGCCCTCCTACAAGCGGCTCACCCTGATGCTGCGCGACCAGGAGCGGCTGCGCGCCCTGCTGCTGAGCCCGACCAGGCCGGTGCAGATCGTGGTCGCCGGCAAGGCCCACCCGGCCGACGACGGCGGCAAGCGGCTGATCCAGCAGATGGTCGCCTTCGCCGACGACCCGGCCGTCCGGCACCGGATCGTCTTCCTGCCGGACTACGACATGGCGATGGCCCGCCACCTCTACCCGGGGTGCGACGTCTGGCTGAACAACCCGCTCCGCCCGCTGGAGGCCTGCGGCACCTCGGGGATGAAGGCCGCGCTGAACGGCTGCCTCAACCTGTCCGTCCTGGACGGCTGGTGGGACGAGTGGTACGACGGCCAGAACGGCTGGGCGATCCCCACCGCCGACGAGAGCGCCGGCGTCCTCGACCCGGAGAGCGGCGAGGCCGAGCGGCGGGACGACATCGAGGCCGCCGCACTGTACGACCTGATCGAGCACCAGGTGGCCGCCCGGTTCTACGACCGGGGCGCGGACGGGCTGCCGCACCGCTGGATCGCCATGGTCCGGCACACCCTGGTCACCCTCGGGCCCAAGGTGCTGGCGGGGCGGATGGTCCGCGAGTACGTCGAGCGGCTGTACACCCCGGCGGCGCTGGCCCAGCGGGAGCTGGCGGCGGCGGTGCCCGGCGGGCCGGTGACCGGCCCGTACGCGGGGGCCCGCGAGCTGGCCGGCTGGAAGGCCAAGGTCCGGGAGGCCTGGCCGGCCGTCCGGGTCGAGCACGTCGAGGCGGAGTGCCCGGACGAGGCGCAGGAGCTGGGCAGCTCGCTGGCGCTGCGGGTGCAGGTCGCGCTCGGCGCGCTGGAGCCCGGTGACGTGGAGGTGCAGGTGGTCTCCGGCCGGGTGGACGAGTCGGACGGCATCTCGGACGCCTGCCTGCTCGCCCTCAAGCCGGTCGGCGGGCCGGACCTCGACGGGCGCACCCGCTACGAGGGCTCGCTGGAGCTCTGCCGGACGGGCCCGTTCGGGTACACCGTCCGGGTGCTGCCGGCCCATCCGCGGCTGGCCTCGCCGGCCGAGCTGGGCCTGGTGGCGCTGCCGCCGGAATCCACCGGGATGGACGCGGGGCTGCTGCGCTGAACGGGTGGGGAGGGCCGGTCGGTCCGGCTCTCCCCACCCCGCCCGGCCGGGCGGGGCCTAGCGGACGGCGGCGACCAGGGAGTCGGTGACGGAGCGCCAGGCCACCCCGGCCTCGCGGAACCCGGTCTCGACGAGCCGGGCGGTGTGCCAGTCGGCGGGGTGCACGGCGCCCTGGGCGTGCGAGCCGTAGAGCGCGTTGCGGGCGGCGACCTCCTCGGCGAGCAGCGGGTCGGCCGCGGCCGCCGCCCACCAGCCGGCCCAGTCGAGCACGCCGTCGGCTCGCTCGCGTTCCTGGCGCCGCTGCTGGAAGGCCTCGTCGGCCGCGGTGAGCAGCGGGATCGTCGACTCGGGGGTGTGGTCGGCGTTGAGGAAGACGCCCCCGGGGCGGACCAGCTCGGCGAGGTCCCCGTACAGCCGGACGAGGTCGTCGGTGGGCAGCCAGTGCAGGGCGGTGGCGGTCACCACGGCGTCGAACGGGCCGGGCGGGAGCCGGGTGGCCCAGTCCGGGTCCTTGAGGTCGGCGGTCACCAGGGTGAACCGGGGCTCGTCGGCGAAGATGCCGCGGGCGATGGCCATCAGCGCCGGGTCCTGGTCGACGCCGACGCTGACCGCGCCGGGCAGCCGGGCGAGCAGTCGTTCGCTGATGCTGCCGGTGCCGCAGGCCAGGTCGAGGACGCGCGGCTCGGGGCCGGCGACCGCCTCGACGACGTCCAGCATGGCGCGGAACCGCTCCTCGCGGTCGGGCAGGTACCACTCCTGCTGGCGGTCCCAGCTGCGCTGCCAGTCCTGCCAGTGCGTCCGGTCGGTCACGTCCGCTCCCTAGGTCGTCGGCCTGCGGACCGGTGCGGGCCGGTGCGGCCCGGTCGGTCCCGGGGACGACTCTAGGCCCTTTCGGTAATGGATGAAAGGGCCTAGAGGCTATTACTCTAGCGGCGCGGTCAGACCAGGCTGTCCCGCCAGGCCTGATGCAGCTCGGCGAAGCGGCCGGAGCCATCGATCAGCTCCTGCGGGGTGCCGTCCTCGACGATCCGGCCCTGGTCCATCACCAGGACGCGGTCGGCGATCTCGACGGTGGAGAGCCGGTGGGCGATGATCACGGCCGTCCGCCCGGCCAGCACGGTGCGCATCGCCCGCTGGACGGCCTGCTCGCCGGGCACGTCCAGCGAGCTGGTCGCCTCGTCCAGGATCAGCACCGCCGGGTCGGCCAGCAGGGCCCGGGCGAAGGCGACCAGCTGGCGCTGGCCGGCCGAGATCCGGCCGCCGCGCTTGCGCACGTCGGTGTCGAAGCCCTCCGGCAGCGCGGCGACGAACTCGTACGCGCCGATGTCCCGGGCGGCCTGCTCGACCTCCGCGCGTGAGGCACCGGGACGGCCGATCGCGATGTTCTCGGCGACGGTGCCGGAGAACAGGAACGACTCCTGCGTCACCATGACCACCCCGCGCCGCAGTTCCGGCGTGGCGAGGTCGCGCAGGTCCACCCCGTCGAGGCTGATCCGGCCGCCGGTCGGGTCGTAGAAGCGGGCCAGCAGCTTGGCGACCGTCGACTTGCCCGCGCCGGTAGCCCCGACCACGGCCACGGTCTGGCCGGCCGGCAGCACCAGGTCGAAGGCGGGCAGCACCTCCTTGCCGGAGCGGTAGCCGAAGGCGGTCTTCTCGAAGTGCACCTCGCGCCCCTTGGCCGCGGCGGTGGACCGCTGGGCCGGGAGCTCCTTCGGCTCGGCGGGCTCCGCGACGGTCGGCTCGTGGGCGAGCAGGCCGGCGATCTTCTCCAGGGCGGCGGCGGCCGACTGGTAGCTGTTCAGGAACATCGCGAGCTGGTCGATCGGGTCGAACAGGCGGCGCAGGTAGAGCACGAAACCGGTGAGCACACCGAGCTCCACCGCGCCGTCGGTGACCAGGAAGGCCCCGAGCAGCACCACACCGGCGCTCCAGACGTTCGCGGTGGCGCGGGAGAGGCCGACGTAGCGGGCGATCTCCAGCAGGCCGTCCGCCGTGGCGGCGGCCGACTGCCGGTTGACCACGGAGAACGCGGCGTCGTTGGCCCGCTCGCGGCGGAAGGCCTGGACGGGGCGGATGCCGTTCATGGTCTCGGTGAAGCGCACGATCAGCGAGGCGGCCGAGGTGCGCGAGCGGCGGTAGACCCGGCGGGAGCGGCTCCGGAACGAGCGGGCGATCAGGAACAGGGGGACGAACGAGGCCAGCGAGACCAGGCCCAGCCGCCAGTCCATCACCAGCAGCAGCACCGAGATGTAGAAGACCGAGAGGAAGACGGTCAGCAGCTCCTGGAGGCCCTCGGAGAGCAGCTCGCGCAGCGCGTCCACGTCGGAGGTGGCGCGGGAGATGATCCGGCCCGAGGTGTACCGCTCGTGGAAGTCCAGGCTGAGCCGCTGGGCGTGCCGGAAGATCCGGCCGCGCAGCTCCAGCAGGATGCCCTGGTTGATCCGGGCGCTGATCTTGATGAACGCCCACTGCAGCACGGTGCTGATCAGCGCGCAGGAGAGGTAGGCGGTGATCACCGCGACCAGCGGGCCGGCGTCGTGGTCGCGCAGTGCCGGGATGCCCCGGTCCATGGCGATCGCCACCAGCAGCGGACCGGACTGCAGCGCCGCCTGCTGGAGCAGGATCACCACCATCGCGACGGTGATCCGGGCCCGGTGCGGGCCGAGCAGCGCGCGCAGCAGCGCCCGGGGCGCGCCCGGCGGGACGGGGATGTCCTCCTCGTCGGCCGGGGGCGCGGGCAACTCCTCCTCCGGCGCGGCCTTCGCCGCCTCCGTGGACTTCGCCGACTTCTCGGCGGGTTCGAGCGTGGTGGTCATCGGGCGGCGCCCCTCTCCGGTACCAGGGCGGCGTCGCCCGACATCAGTTCGCGGTAGCGCGCCGAACTGCGCAGCAGCTCCTGGTGGGTGCCGACGGCCTCGATCCGGCCGTCCGAGAGCACCGCGACCCGGTCGGCGAGCAGCACTGTGCTCGGCCGGTGGGCCACCACCAGCGCGGTGGTGGAGCCGAGCACCTGCCGCAGGGCCCGCTCGACGAGCGCCTCGGTGTGCACGTCCAGCGCGGAGAGCGGGTCGTCCAGGACGAGGAAGGCCGGGGCGCCGACCACCGCGCGGGCCAGGGCCAGGCGCTGGCGCTGGCCGCCGGAGAGGCTGAGGCCCTGCTCGCCGACCTCCGTCCCGGCGCCGTCGGGCAGCTTCTCGACGAAGCCGGCCTGGGCGGTGGCCAGCGCGGCGGCGAGCTGCTCGGGGCCGGCGCCGGGCGCGCCCATCAGCACGTTCTCCCGGACGGTGGCGGAGAACAGGGTCGGCTCCTCGAAGGCGACCGAGACCAGCTCCCGCAGCCGCTCGCGGGGCAGCTCGCGGATCGGGCGGCCGTCCAGCGTGATGGTGCCGGCGGTGGCGTCGTACAGCCGGGGGAGCAGCGCGGTGAGCGTGGTCTTGCCGCTGCCGGTGGCACCGACCAGGGCCATCGTCTCGCCGCTGCGGATGTGCAGGTCGATGCCCCGGAGCAGGTCGGGGGTGTCGGGCGGGGCGTCCGGGTAGCGGAAGCGGACGCCGGTGAGCCGGATGCCGTCGGGGGCGGAGCCCGGCGTCGTGGCCGTGGTGTCGGCGGCGTCGGCCGGGGCCGGCTCGGTGTCGTCGTCCGGCAGCGGCTCGTCCAGCACCTCGAAGAAGCGGTCGGCGGCGGTGGCGGCCTCGTTGGCGTAGGCGAGCAGCCAGCCCAGCGACTCGACCGGCCAGCGCAGCGCGAGCGCGGTGGAGAGGAAGGCGACCAGGGTGCCGGTGCTCAGCTCGTCGTGCGCCACCAGGTAGCAGCCGACCGCGAGGGCGCAGCCGAGGGCCAGCTCGGGCAGGCCGACGATGACCGCCCAGAGGTTGGCGAGCAGGCCGGCCTTGCGCAGCTCGGTCCGGCGCAGGTCGTGCGTCCGGGCCCGGAAGCGGTCGGCCATCGACCGGTGGCGGCCGAAGGCCTTGAGGATGCGGATGCCGAGGATGGACTCCTCGATGACGGTGGCGAGGTCGCCGTTCTGGTCCTGGGCGAGCCGGGCGGCGCCGGAGTAGCCGGCCTCGAACCTCCGGGTCAGCACCATCAGCGGGACGGCGGGCGCCAGCACGATCAGGGCCAGCCGCCAGTCCTGGGTGAACATCAGGGCGGTGCCCGCGAGGAAGGTCGCGGTGTTGACGATCAGGAAGACCAGCGGGAAGGCCAGGAACAGCCGCATGGTGTACATGTCGGAGGTCGCCCGGGAGAGCAACTGGCCGGATCCCCAGCGGTCGTGGAAGGAGATCGGCAGCCGCTGCAGCCGGGCGAAGAGGTCGCCGCGCATCGCCGTCTCCACCCCGGCCAGGGGTTTGGCGAGGATGACCCGGCGGGCGTAGAACAGGGCCGCCTCGAAGAGCCCGAGCGCCAGGAGCAGGCCGATCAGCGGCCAGAGCGCGCCGACGTCGTGGTCGGTGATCGGTCCGTCGACGATTCGGCCGAGAACGATCGGGACGAGCAGCACGCTGAGCGCGGCGAACAGCGCGGCGGCGACCGAGGCGGTCAGCCGCCAGCGGATCGCGCGGGCGTAGGGCCACAGGCGCAGCAGCGAGCGGACCGTCGACCGGTGGGCGGGCGTGGGGGCGGGGGCTTGGTTCTCGGCCATCGCCGTGAGCGTAGGTCGGGCCCGCGTCATTTCTCATCAGGTTTTTCGCACCTGTCGTCGAGAACCGGCCACCGGTGACCGGGACGCGTGGGGTGCGGGGGTCAGCGAGGGGCGGGTGCGCGCAGCAGGCGCAGCGAGTGCCCGCCGAGCAGGGCGGTGTCCGGGGAGGGGAGCGGGCCGTTCTCCTCGCTCGCGGTGTCCAGCACCGTCTCGTACCGCGCGTCCGGCGCGGCCCAGGGTTCGCCGGGCAGCGTGAAGGCCACCGGGTCGGGGCCGGTGTTGAGCAGCAGCAGGAAGCTGTCGTCGCGCAACGGGCGTCCGTGCTGGTCGCGTTCGGACATCGCGGTGCCGGAGAGCAGCATCCCGAGGCAGGCCGTGGGGGCGAACCAGTCGGCCTCGGTCATCTCCTTGCCGCGCGGGGTGAACCAGGCCAGGTCCGGCTGGCCGCCGGGGGTGGCGGCCCGGCCGGAGAAGAACGCCCGCTGCCGCAGCACCGGGTGGGCGCGGCGCAGCCGGACGAGGCGGGCGGTGAGGTCGCGCAGCCCGGCCCAGTCGCGGTCCGCCAGCAGGGACCAGTCCAGCCAGCTGATCTCGTTGTCCTGGCAGTAGGCGTTGTTGTTGCCGCGCTGGGTGCGGCCGAACTCGTCCCCGGCGGTGATCATCGGGACGCCGGTGGAGAGCAGCAGGGTGGCCATCAGGTTGCGCAACTGGCGCAGGCGCAGGGCGTGGACGGCCGGATCGGCGGTCTCCCCCTCGGCGCCGTGGTTCCAGGACCGGTTGTCGTCGGTGCCGTCCCGGTTGGCCTCGCCGTTGGCCTCGTTGTGCTTGCGGTCGTAGGAGACCAGGTCGCGCAGGGTGAAGCCGTCGTGCGCGGTGACGAAGTTGACCGAGGCGTAGGGGCGCCGGCCGCCGCGCTGGTAGAGGTCGGAGGAGCCGGAGAGCCGGTAGCCGAGCTCGCGGACGTCCGGGCGGGCGCCGCGCCAGAAGTCCCGCACGGTGTCCCGGTACTTGTCGTTCCATTCGGCCCACAGCGGGGGGAAGCCGCCGACCTGGTAGCCGCCCGCGCCGACGTCCCAGGGCTCGGCGATCAGCTTGACCCGGCTCAGCACCGGGTCCTGGGAGACGGCGGCGAGGAAGGGGTGGTCCATCTCGACGCCGTCGCTGCCGCGGGCGAGCGCGGCGGCGAGGTCGAAGCGGAAGCCGTCCACGCCCATCTCGGTCACCCAGTACCGCAGCGAGTCGGTGATCAGCCGGATCACCTGCGGCCGCCGGGTGTCCAGGGTGTTGCCGCAGCCGGTGTAGTCGGCGTAGCCGCGCGGGCGGTTCAGCGGCAGCCGGTAGTACCCGGCGTTGTCGATGCCCCGCAGCGAGAGGGCGGGGCCCAGCTCGGCGCCCTCGGCGGTGTGGTTGTAGACCACGTCGAGGACGACCTCGATGCCGGCGGCGTGCAGCGCGCGCACCATCCGCTTGAACTCGCCCACCTGGCCGCCGCGGCTGCCGGAGGAGGAGTAGCCGGCGTGCGGGGCGAAGAAGCCGACGGTGTTGTACCCCCAGTAGTTGCCCAGGCCGCGGGCCTGGAGGTGGTCCTCGCTGGCGTACTGGTGCACCGGCAGCAGCTCGACGGCGGTGACGCCGAGCCCGGTGAGGTGGGCGATGGCGGCGGGGTGGGCGAGGCCCGCGTAGGTGCCGCGCAGCTCCGGCGGCACCTCGGGGTGGCGCATGGTGAAGCCGCGCACGTGCAGCTCGTACAGCACGGTCTCCGCCCAGGGGGTCTTCGGGCGGTGGTCGTCGTACCAGTCGTCGTCGTCGTGGACCACGACGGACCTGGGCACGTAGCGGGCCGAGTCGCGGTTGTCCCGGACGGTGTCGGCGACGTCGGCCTCGGGCCAGTTGCGGACGGCGGAGCAGACCGCGTCGTGGGAGGTGTAACAGCCGTCGACGGCCCGGGCGTAGGGGTCGAGCAGCAGCTTGGCCGGGTTCCACCGGGCGCCGGTCCACGGGTCCCAGCGGCCGTGGACCCGGAAGCCGTACCGGGTGCCCGGGCGGACGCCGGGCAGGAAGCCGTGCCAGGTCTGGAAGTTCTGCTCGGTGAGGCGGTGTCTGCTCTCCTGGCCGTCCTCGTCGAAGAGGCAGAGGTCGACCGCCTCGGCGCCGGCCGCCCAGAGCGCGAAGTTGGTGCCCTGGCGGCCCTGGGCATCGGTGCGGAAGCGGGCGCCGAGCGGCTGCCAGCTGCCGGGCCACGGTGGCTCGGTGCCGGTACCGCCGCGCGGCCGCACTCCGGCTTCCAGCTCCTGCCCTGACGCCATGGCCCTACCCTCCCTGGGCGGGGTGTCCCGGACCCCGTTCACCTTCTCTTTCCCTGATCCTGCTGATCGGAAGCCGCTGAACGGTGGCTTACCGGCGGATGGCGGCCGGGGGCCGCGCGCCGCGGGGGCGGTTCGGGCACGCCGCCCGGGCCCGAACCGGGGCCACCACCGGGCCGCCGGCCGCCCGGTGGTGGGCCGCCGGAGTGAGGTTCACCCGGCGGTCCGCGTGTCCTGCCGGGATTGCCCTCGTTGTCCGGGGTATCGGACGGAAACGGCGGGAGGCCCCGGAATGCGGCCCCGAGTACTGGTGTGGGCGCGCCGTGCGGCGGCGCTGGGGTGGAGCCTGGCGGTGCTGACGGGGTGCGCCGGCGGGGGCGGTCCGGCGGCCGGCCCGGCCCAGGACGCGGCGGCCCCGGGGCACACGGCCCCGCCGGCCCCCTCCCGGGCGGCGATCACCGCGCTGCCCGCCGACGGCGCCGAGGACGTCCCGCCGGACGGCGCGGTCCGGGTCTCGGTGGCCCAGGGCCGGCTGGTCTCCGTCCGGCTGGCCGACGCGAAGGGCACCGAGGTGGCCGGGACGCTCTCCCCGGACGGTGCGAGCTGGGCGCCGAACGGCCCCCTGCCGCTCGGCACCGCGTACACCCTGGACTCGGTGGCCGAGGACGACCAGGGCCAGAAGGCGAACCAGCACACGGACTTCTCGACGGTGGCCCGGGCGCACACCTTCGTCGCCTTCTTCACCCCGGAGGACGGCTCCACGGTCGGCGTCGGCATGCCCGTCTCGCTGCGCTTCAGCCGCCCGATCACCGACCGGGCGGCCGTCGAGCGGGCGGTGACGGTGACGGCCGACCCGCCGGTGGAGCTGGCCGCGCACTGGTTCGGCACCCAGCGGCTGGACGTCCGGCCGAAGGCCTACTGGGCGGCCGGCACCAAGGTCGCGGTGGCGCTGCGGCTCAAGGACGTGCAGGGGGCGCCGGGCGCGTTCGGCACCCAGACCAGGGACGTCCGGTTCACCGTCGGGCGGGCCCAGGTCTCCACGGTGGACCTGGACGCCCACACCCTGACCGTGCGGGCCGGGGCGGGCGGCAAGGTGGTGCGCACGCTCAAGGTGTCCGGCGGGGACCCGAAGCACACCACCTACCGGGGCGTGCTGGTGGTCTCCGAGAAGTACCGCACGACCAGGATGAACTCGCAGACCGTCGGGATGGGCGACGAGTACGACATCAAGGACGTCCCGCACGCGATGCGGCTGACCACCTCCGGCACCTTCATCCACGGCAACTACTGGGCCGACCCGGCGGTGTTCGGCACGGCCAACACCAGCCACGGCTGCATCGGCCTGGCCGACGCCAAGGGCGGGACGAGCAAGGACACCCCGGCGGGCTGGCTGTTCGAGCACACCATCCCCGGGGACGTGATCGAGGTGAAGGCGGCCACCGGGGACGCCGTCCCGCCGAGCAACGGGTTCAACGGCTGGAACCTGCCCTGGGCCCAGTGGGTCGCGGGCAGCGCGATCGAGCGCTGAGCCACCGGCCCCTGGCCCCGGCTGCGGGGCGGTGACCCTCCCGCCGGTCTTCACCGCTGTTCCACCTGTGATTCACCGCACTCCCCCCGGGGTTCACTCATTCGGCCCAGCTATCCTGCTTGCCGCGCCGAAGACCGGCGCGGAAGATCGCCGGTCCGGTGCAACCCGTCCGGGCGAACACGCGTCCATCTGGATGGACACCGGGAGGGGAGAAACCGTGAAGCCGGTTTTGGCGGACGACGCCGCGATAGGGACCACCAGCCGTCGGATGCGCCGAGGCGCAGTGGCGCTCGCGATGGGCGGGGTGCTGCTGCTCACCGCGGCATGTGGGGACGACAAGGGCAGTGACGGGGGCAGCGGCGGGGGTGACGCGGCCGCCACGGCGGGTGCCAACGGTGGGGGCGCTCCGGCGCCCGGCCAGAGCTCGGCGGCGCCGAAGACCTCGGCCGCGGTGCTGACCGTCGAGCCGAAGGACGGTGCCCAGGACGTCTCGCCGACCAACGCGCTGGCCGTCTCGGTCGCGAGCGGCAAGCTCACCACCGTCGAGGTCACCGACAAGGAGGGCAAGCCGGTCGCCGGGGCGATCACGCCGGACGGCTCCGGCTGGAAGCCCAGCGCGCCCCTGGCCGTCGGCATGGTCTACAAGGTGAGCGCGCAGGCCCAGGACGCCGAGGGCCTGGTGACGGCGTCGACGACCTCGTTCACCACGCTGACCCCGGCGAAGACGATCTCCACGAACGACAACATCGCCGACAACGCCACCTACGGCGTCGGCATGATCGTCTCGGTGGTCTTCAACAAGGACGTGAAGAACAAGGAGGCCGTGGCGAAGGGGATCACCTTCGAGACCAGCGACGGCGCCGCCACCGAGGTGAAGGGCCACTGGTTCGGCACCAAGCGGCTGGACTTCCGCCCGGCCGAGTACTGGAAGCCGGGGACGAAGGTCACCATCCACTACCGGCTGAAGAACGTCGAGGTCGCCCCCGGCATCTACGGCGACGTGGACAAGGACGAGCCGTTCACCATCGGCCGCTCCCAGGTCTCGACGGCCGACGCGGCCGCCCACACGATGACGACCGTCCGGGACGGCAAGAGCACCACGGTGCCGGTCACCCTCGGCGCCGACGCGACCCCCTCCTGGGGCGGCACCATGGTGATCATGTCCAAGGAGAAGGTCACCCGGATGAACTCGCAGACCGTCGGTCTCGGCGGCGAGTACGACATCCAGGACGTCCCGCACGCGATGCGGCTCACCACCTCCGGCACCTTCGTGCACGGCAACTACTGGGCCAACCCCTTCGGCAAGTCCAACGCGAGCCACGGCTGCGTCTCGATGGCCGACGAGAAGGGCGGCAGTGACACCTCGGTGGCGGGCAAGTTCTTCAACGACTCGCTGGTCGGCGACGTGGTGAAGATCGTGAACACCAAGGAGAAGACCGTCGCGCCCGACAACGGGCTCGGCGGCTGGAACATCGGCTGGGCCAACTGGTAGGTCCGGCGACACACGCTCTACCCCGGCGGCAGCCCCGGTAGTCCCGGTTCGACGACGACCGGCCCGATCCTCACTCGTTGGGGTCGGGCCGGTCGTCGTTCGTGGCGTGATCGTCGCCCGGATGGCGCAACCTTTCCGGTGGATGGCGCGTGTATCTGTCGAGTCCCCTCGTGGTCGAGCGGGATCAACGGGAGGAGTCGACATGAGGTCGATACGGACAGTGGTGGCCGCCGGTCTGATGGGCGGCGCGCTGGTGCTGACCAGCGCGTGCGGCGGGGGCGACGGCGCGGCCGGCGGGAGCGCGGCCAAGGCGGACCTGGGGGGCGCGGCGGGCGTCGCGGCGACCGCCTCCGCGCCGGCGTCCGGAGCGGCACCGGCCTCCGGGGCGGCGCCGGCCGATGCCCCCGCGTCGACCCCGGCGGCGCCGAAGGTGTCGGCGGCGGTGCTGGACATCCAGCCGAAGAACGGCGCGGTGGACGTGGCCCCGAGCGGCGCGCTCAAGGTCGCGGTGGCGGGCGGCAAGCTCACCACGGTCAAGGTGAGCGACCGGACCGGCAAGGAGGTCGCCGGGACGATCGCCGCCGACGGCGGCAGCTGGACGCCGACGGCCGGCCTGGCGGTCGGCACCGCCTACCAGGTGAGCGCGATGGCGGCGGACGCCAACGGCGTGGTCGCCTCGGCGGACAGCGGCTTCACCACGCTGACGCCCGAGCGCGAGGCGAAGGCGAGCGACAACGTCGAGGACAACGCCACCTACGGGGTCGGCATGATCGTCTCGGTCGACTTCGACAAGGACGTGAAGAACAAGGAGGCGGTCGCCAAGGGCATCACCTTCGAGTCCGACAACGGCACCGTGGTGAAGGGCCACTGGTTCGGCAACCGCCGGCTGGACTTCCGCCCCGAGGCGTACTGGAAGCCGGGGACGAAGGTCACCGTCCACTACCGGCTGAAGAACGTGGAGCTCGCCCCCGGCGTGTACGGCGGCGTGGACCGGGACGAGCCCTTCACGATCGGGCGATCGCAGGTCTCGACGGTTGACGCGAAGACGCACAAGATGACGGTGGTCAACGACGGCAGGAGCTCCGTCGTCGACATCACCTCCGGTTCCTCGGAGCACCCCACCTGGAACGGCACCATGGTGGTGATGTCCAAGGAAGGCGTGGTGCGGATGCAGTCCAGCAGCATGCCCGGGATGACCGGGGACCCGTACGACCTCCAGGTGCCGCACTCGATGCGGCTGACCACGTCCGGCACGTACGTACACGGCAACTACTGGAGCAGCGCCTTCGGCAAGGACAACGTCAGCCACGGCTGCGTCGGCCTCAAGGACGTCAAGGGCGGCGGCGACGGCACCTCGGCGGGCACCTTCTACGACGGCTCGCTGATCGGCGACATCGTGACGGTGCGGAATTCCTCGCGCGGCACGGTGGCTCCGGACAACGGCCTCAGCGGCTGGAACCTGGCCTGGAGTGCCTGGTAGGAGGCGGTTTGCGGCAACCCGGGCTTGACGCGCACCCGGCCCGGGTTGCACCCGGCATATGCCGAGCGGGTAGTGATCGTTTGCTCATTGTCCGTACGCGGCCGCTTGCGTTCCGCAATGATGGACCGCATGGCGGGTTGGGGCGAAACAGATCAGTCATCACTTCCTGGGTCGAGCTTGGTCGCTGAGGCATCGTGGATGTGCTTCCAGGACGCGCTGGCGGCCCTGGAGCGGCTCAGCTCCGAGGAGCTGGAGCGGATGTACTTCGGCAGGCTGTGCGACCAGTCGGCACCGGGCGAGATGCGGTTGCCGTCGAGGCCGGAGTCCGGGCCGCTGGCCCGCCGGCTGGTGCTCTCGGTGCTGGAGTCCTGGGAGCTGCACCAGCAGTTGGAGGTCGGCGAGCTGCTCACCAGCGAGCTGGTGGCCAACGCGGTGCGGCACGCGGCCGGGCGGACCATCGGCGTCCAGGTGTCGCGCAAGCCCGGCTGGCTGCGGGTCGAGGTGCGGGACTCCTCGCGGGCGCTGCCCTGTCTGATCATGGCCGAGCCGCTGCCGATCAACGAGTACGGGCGCGGGCTCAAGGTCGTCGACGACCTCGCCGACCGCTGGGGCGCCGATCTGCTGCCGCGCGGCAAGGGCGTCTGGTTCGAGCTCAAGGTGCGCGAGCGCCACTGAGGCGTCGCGGCGGCCCCCGCCGCGGTCGCGCCGCAGCCGTGGCCGTGGCCGGAAAACGCGCAGGGCCCCCGATCCACCGTGTTCCGGTGCGTGGGGGCCCCTGCAAGTCATCGCGCGGCCAAGGGGGTGCGTGCCGACACGATGGGCGACGGCCGTGCCAGGTCGGGCGGGCCGTAGTCTCGGTGTCCTCGGCGGGTCGTCGTCGTCCGCCGCCGGACATCTCGACTATCGCACGGATCTCAGCATGTGGGCAAACCGGCTGGCTTTGATTTCAAGGTTTGTAACCTAGTTCACCTTTGGATTTTGCATAGGTTAACGCTGTCGCCTGAGATTATTCATGAGCGAGCCGTGTAGACCCTGTGACGAGGCTCTGTGACGAGGCCCTGTCGGGGCCGGCGGTCCGAGCGCTAGCGGACGCCCTGCCCCGGGCCGCGCAGCGAGAGCAGCGGGGTGTCGACGCCGAGCTTGGTGGCGCTGCCCTGGAGGGCCTCCCGCAGGTACGGGTAGAGCACCGTCACGCCGATCCGGTCGACGAACAGCTGCTGCAGTTCGGCGGGAAGCTCGAACGGCGCCCCCAGCGAGAAGGCCGCCGCCGCGTCCACCACGAAGTCGGCCTGGGCGCTCCCCAGTTCCAGCCGGCAGCGAACCTCCAGGGTGGTCCCGTCGTCGCCCTCGCGGAGCCAGACCGCGAGCGTGGTCCGGTTCTCCGCCCCGCTGCGCGGCTCCTGCTGGTCGAAGAGGCGCCGGCCGGAGACCTCCAGGAAGGTGACGTCCTCCAGCTCGGTGGCGGCGGAGAGCTCGTCGAGGGTGGCGAAGCGCCGGACCCCCCGGCGGGCGGGCGAACCGGCCATCAGACGGTCACCGACCGCTGCGCGTCGTCGCCCCAGGCGGTCGGCCGGGACCGCGCCCCGCGCTCGCGGACGGCCACCCGGACCTGCACCTCGACGGGCGCGGGCTTCCAGGCGGGCGTCAGGTCCGCGGCGGTGTGGTCGACCAGGCTGTACAGCCGGGCGTCGACCGCGCGGGCGTACCGCTGGAGCGTGGAGTAGCGGGCGTCGCCGCCCACCCGCTCGAACTCGGAGATCGTCGACTGCGACGTCCCCATCAGGTCCGCCACGTCGCGCTGGGTCAGACCGCGCTTCTTGCGGGCCACCACCAGGGTCTCCACGAGTTCGGCGTAGGCCTGCGCGTCGGCCAGGCTCGCGGCGACGCGGGGATCGTCCGGGTCGAGGTCGAGTAGATCGTGCAGCGTGGGTGCCATGGCCGCCTCCCCTCAGAGTGCTTCAACATTATCGCCCGAAGCCGATATCGAGAACCGGGAACTCAGCCCGCCGACGGCCGGTTCCGCCACTCCCTGAGCCGCCGCTCCGCGGCGCCGCGCTCGTTCGGCGGGGTCTTCTGGGACTTCTTCTGGAAGAACGACAGGGCGAGCAGGACCAGGCCCTCGCCCTCCTCCGCGAAGAGCAGCCGGAAGGTGCGGTGATCGCCGGTGAGCCGCACCTCCAGGAGGTCGTTGCCGAGGTCCTTGACGTCCCCCGGCAGGGTCTGCCGCTCCTTGACCCGGTTCATCAGGACGAACAGCCGGGCCCGCTCGTGGCTGGCCAGCCGGGCCTTCTGCAGGTCCTTGACCAGGGGCGTCGAACCGTCCGCGCCCTCGTAGAAGGACCACTCCCGTGTGTTCAACGCCCACCCCCTCGGCCCGTGCGCCGGTCGGCAGTCTAGGGGGGAGGGGGTGAAGGGGAGATCAATGCGGCTGCCGTGCGGACGGGTTGGGACGGACCGAGGCGCGCACCCGGGCGGCGTGCCGGTGCACGGCCTGGGGCGAGAGCCGGGCCCGCGGTGGCGGGGCGTCGGAGGCGCCCGCCCGGCAGGCCCGGCAGAGGCCGCCGAGGAGGGCCTGCGGCCGGCTCGGGGTGCGGCAGCCGGTGCACTCCAGGACGCGGGTGACCGGCGCCGTCGGCTCCCCGGTGCGTTCGGGCGGCATCTTGTCGGCCAGGCGGCGGTGGACGAAGGCCGCCGGGCTGTGGACGGCCGGCGGGAGCCCGGCGGTCAGCGCGCTGGTGAGGTACGCCGTACCGGCCCCGCGCGCGAGCCACTGGGCGGCGAGCGGTTCGAGGGAGTCGCAGTCGCGCGCCGAGAGCGCGAGCCGGGGGTCGGCGAGCCCGAGGGCGGCGAGGGCCCGGTAGGCGGGTGACCGGTTCACGCGGGGGTGGGGCCGCTCGTCCGGGTGAACCTGCGCGGGGCCGGTGTCGGCACTGCCGTCCGTGTCGCCGACGGTCAGGAAGCGGGACCACCAGGCGTCGTCCCGGGGCGTCCGGGAGAAGTAGGTGCGGAACACCCACTGCGTACGGTCGCCGTCGACCCGCTCGCGGACGCGGCGCAGGTGACCGGCGACGGAGAGCCGGTTGAGCGCGCTGCGGACGGCCTGCTGGCCGTAGTGCGGCTGCTCGCGGGCGAGGGTCTTGGTGTCCATCGCGGCGCCCTCGGGCAGCCGGTCGACCAGCCGCGCCAGGTAGGCCTCACGGGTGGGAAGGTGCGCGAAGTCGTCGGCGCGAGGGGGATTTTGGCCCGGCGCCGAACGCTTTCCGTAGCCGGGGGACGCCATCGGGGGCAGGGCAGCGCTACTGACATCAGCTCTTTGGGGTGGTAGATCTGCCGTTTTGCTGACGGATGGTCACCTGTCGCTGTAGACCGTGTGGCATGCGATATGCGGATGG